>NZ_JBYIQW010000073.1:0-31606 GCF_057707815.1 Actinacidiphila sp. bgisy160 | reverse complement strand
AATTGGGGGTGCCCCCAGTGGCCGGGGACCCCCCCCCGCGGCTCATGACCGGTCAGAGCGTGGCGAGCACCGCGAACGGGTCGGCCGCGCCGCCGTTGCCGACGGCGGCGATCCGGCGCCGCAGGGTGAACGCGGCGCCGGGTTCGATCGTCACCTGCCGCTGGGTCATCACCCAGATCCCGCAGGCGTACGCGGTGAAGCCCGGCTCGTCGTAGAGCAGCCCGTACGTCTGGCCGTCGGAACCGGTCATGCCCACCCAAGGCGCCGTCGGCTCGAAGTCGGCCGGGGCGGAGGCGGTCACGGTGCCGTGCCCGGCGACGCCGCTGCGCTGGCCGGCGCCGTCGTGGTCCAGCACGTCGCCCAACCAGAAGGTGCGGGCCTGCGTTCCGCGGTTGGTGAAGACGCTCTCGGCGGTGACCCAGGGCTCGCCCTCGCCGATCGTGAAGATCGTGACCACCTCGACGTCGGGGACCTGGGTGCCGGCGCCGGTGGCCCGCGCGGAGGCGACCGGGCCGCCCGCGGAGAGCACCTCCAGGGCGGTGGACCGCACGGTCAGCTGCTGCCACGCGTTGCTCCCGCGCGGCCGCGCCGTCGAGGCGTACGGCAGGTTCATCCAGTCCAGCTGGTCCAGGTGGCCCACGGCGGCCAGGTCCAGCGGCTTGCCCAGGGTGACCCCGGGCAGCTGGGGGTCCTGGGAGCCCGCCGACACGGCCAGCGACAGCATGCCGTTGGACAGCGTGACGTCCGTGGCCGCCGCCTGCGACTGCGGCCCGGGCACCGGGCGGCCGGTACCGGCCCGTACGGCGGCGCGCGTCATGGCCACGTCGCCCCGGGTCTGCACGCCCGCGCGCACGACGGCCGTGGCGGCCACCGGTTCGTAACCGACGCCGCCCACGGCGACCCCGTACTGTCCGGGCGGCGCGAAGGCCATGTACTCGCCGGTGGTGTCGGTGGTGACGGACGCGAACCGGGTGCCGTCCGCGGCCGTGACCGTCACCTGGACGTTGGCGAGCGGCGCGCCGGTCACCTTGTCGGTGATGCGCCCCACCAGCCCGTCGCCGGCGTCGATCCGCCGGGCACCGGGGAGTCCGTCGCGCACCTCGAAGGCGGCGATGGTGAACGCGGGGGAGGCCGCGTCGTCGCCCTTGAGGACGATGCGCAGGTCGGCGCGCCACCGGTCGCGGGTCACGTCGCACATCACGTAGCCGCGATAGGTGCCGTTGTAGAACTTCACGTGCGGGTTGGCGACGAGACCGGCGCGCACGTCGGCGTCCCAGCCGGCGCCGGAGGAGATCGACGTGCCGACGAACTCGGTGGCGACGACCGGTGCCTGGGGGTCGTCGAAGTCGGTCTTGAGGTCGTTGACCCAGTGGGTGTGCCAGTCGCCGCTGAGGACGACCGGGTTGGCGACGTCGTGGCCGGCGAGGAAGTCCAGGATGCGGGCGCGGGCACCCGCGTACCCGTCCCACTGGTCGAGGTTGACGATCTTCCCCGGGCCGAGGTCGTAGTCGAAGGCGGCCATGATGGTCTGCTGGGCGATGACGTTCCACCGCGCCTTGGAGCGGTCCAGGTTGCCGAGCAGCCACTTCTCCTGCTCCGGGCCGGTCATCGTGCGTTCCGGGTTCCAGACCTCGGGACCCGGCTCCTTGCGCCCGTCCCCGTACGCCTGGTCGGTGCGGTACTGGCGGGTGTCGAGCACGCTGAACTCGGCGAGCCTCCCGAACCGTACCTGACGGTACATCAGCGCGTCCGGGCCGGTGGGCCGCTGCTCGGGCCGCAGCGGCAGGTGCTCGTAGTACGCCTGGTAGCCGTTGGCCCGGCGCTCCAGGAAGGGACGGCCGTCGCCGGTGCCGCCCGGCACGCCGGCCGCGTAGTTGTTCTGGACCTCGTGGTCGTCCCAGGTGACGAAGAACGGGAATCGTGCGTGGGCCGCCCGCAGTTCCGGGGAGGTTTTGTAGAGGGCGTGCAGCCGGCGGAACTCGGTGAGGCTGCCGCCCGTCGTCTCGTAGATGTAGTCGCCGAGGTGGAGGACGAAGTCGAGGTCCTGTTCCGCCAGGTCGCGGTAGGCGGGGTAGGCGCCGCCGGTCCACGACTGGCACGACACGAACGCGAAGCGCAGCCGGTCGGCCTTCGCCCCGGGCGGCGGCATGGTCCGGGTGCGGCCGGTGCGGCTGCGGACCTCGCCGTACTGGAAGCGGTACCAGTACCAGCGGTCGGGGGCCAGGTCGTCCACGACGACGTGCACGGTGTGCGCGGACTCGGGCAGCGCCGTCACCGCGCCGCTCGCGACGACCTTCCGGAAGGACTCGTCCGTCGCCACCTCCCACCGCACCTCCACGGCCGTGGCGGGCATGCCGCCCGTCTCCGCGTCGAGCGGGTCGGGCACCAGGCGGGTCCACAGGACGACGCTGTGGTGGTCCGGGTCGCCGGAGGCGACGCCGAGCGAGAAGGGCGCGGGGTCCAGTTCCGCGGCGCGCGCGGCGAGCGCCTCGGTCAACTGGCCCGCGGCCAGGACGCCGAGAGTGCCGCCCGCGAGGGCGAGGAACCGGCGGCGGTCGAGGGTGCGCAGGGCAGGGCTGGTAGTCACGTCCGAAGATCGTGCAGCAGGCACACGTCCGGACGGGTGTCGCCGCCGGGAAGGGAGGGTGTCCAGCACATGGCGAGCGCGGTCAGCGTTGTGCGGGCGACTCCACGCAGGGGTGATGGGCACCATCCTCGCGAGTGCCGCGTCCTCGATCGGGGCGCCTGCGAAGGGGCGGCCACCACGCTCGGCGTCCCGGTCGCGTCGGCGGTCGCCGTCCTGCTCCTCCTGCCGACTGTCGTTGTTCCTCTGAGTCCGAGTCCTCCGGCCCCGGTGCCCGGTTCAGGGCGTCAGACCCGCCAGGACGGTACGGGCGGCGGCGCGGAACTCCTCGTCGTCGCGGATGATGTCGATCTGGGTGCCCGATCCCACGATGCGGCGCTCCCCGTCCGCGAGTTGGCGTACGCGGTCGAGCTGGGCGGCGGTGAACGCGGTGGGTCCGAGGGCGGCGAGGACCTTCAGCGCGGCGAGCGCGGAGTGCGCGTACGCGCCGGGCGCGAGCGACGCCAGGACGCGGTCGACGAGTTCCGTGAGCGGGACGCCGGCCGGGCGGTCACTGCCGGGGTGCAGGGCCACCAGCGCACGGGCGGCGGCCGGGGCCGTGGCCGGGCGGTCGAGCATCGACAGCAACCGCGGTACGGCCGCCCGCGCGGCGGGCCCGACGAGGGCGGCGACCTCGGCGGCCCGCCTGGCGGTGCGCTCGCCCCAGGGCTGCTCGGTCCAGGCCAGGCCCTCCAGGATCACGGGCAGCACGGCCTCCCCGTCAGCCGTCAGCTTCCAGACCGCGGCGGCCGCCGTCAGCGCCGCCTCCACCGCGGGAACGGTGGACCGCGTCTCCACCGGTTCGGCCAGCAGCGCCCGTAGCCGGGGAAGCAGCGGACGCGCCTGCTCGCCGAGTGGTGCGACGGCGCCGACGAAGTGGTCGCGCCGGTCGTTCGGCTCGTCGAGGGCCGCCTCCAGCACGGCGAGCAGGGCTGTGGCGTCGCCCGTCAGCGAGTGGAGCGCGGTTGCCGCCCCCTGACGGTCCGACCGGCGTCCGGACCCGGCGCAGGCCCGCAGCGCGGTGACCACGTCCGGGTCACGCCCGGCGTCGGCGACGGCGGCGAGCGCCCGGCCGACCACGAACGGGTGATGGGGGAGGGCGTCGACCAATTCGGGCAGCGCGGCGCGGGCGGACCGCCCCCAACCCGCCAGGAGGCCCGCGAGGTAGACCGGTTCGTTGACGGTGTCGAGGCCACCCGCCACCAGTGGCCGGCGCGCGGGGGGCGTCGCGGACCCGGCTGTCCGGGCCGCGAGCCGGGCGCGGACGGCGTCGAGCAGCGCCGCGGTGCAGGGCAGTGGGGCCGGAGGCTTGAGCGTGGCGCGACGGAAGGCGGCTTCCAGGGCCCGCGGCCGGCTCCCGAAGTGACGCGCGAGGAGGTCCGCCGCCTCGGGCGCGCCCAGCCACACCAGGGCGGCCAGGGCGCGGTCGGCGTGCTCACCCGTCCCCTCGGCGAGGCCGACCAGCGGGGGCACCGCCTGCGGCGCGGGCAGGGCCCAGTCGCGTACCGCGTCGATGACCATGCCTGCGGTGTCCGGGTGGTCGAGCAGTGGCAGCATCGCGGGCAGCAGCCGTGCCGGGGCGGTCCGGGAGCGCAGCGCGAGGCACTCGGCCGCCCATGTCGCCTCCCCGGCGGCCGCCTTGGGGTCGCCTGCGCGTACGGCTTCCACCGCGCCGTCCAGCGCCGAGACGGCGACGTCGATTGCGGCTGCGGCGTCGCCCCGCTCGTGCAGTCCGATGAGCAGGGCCCGCAGCGGCTGCCGTTCCCACGGGTCGCCCGCCGCATGGCGGCCCAGTGGCGACAGCTCCGCCACGACGGCACCCAGCCCGTCGTCCCACGGACGGCCGGTGTCCACGACAGCCAGCAGCGCCGCCACACGAACCTGCGGGGACTCGTCCGCACACGTCGCGGCCGCACACAGATCGTCGGCCGCGTCGGGGCCGACCGCGGCGCACGCGGTCAGCACCCCGGCCCGAACCGCCGGGACGGCCTCCGCCTCCCAGCGCTGTCGCAACGCCGCCGCGGCTGCCGGTCCGGCCCCCGGCCCGCACTGGGCGACGGCCCAGGCCGCACACTGCTGTACCTCGGGGTCGGTGTCCGACAACAGGGGCAGCAGCAGCGGAAGCTGCCCGACGACCGCGGCACGCGCGGCGCCCGGCCGTTCCGGATCGTGCTCGTCCGTGCTCTCGGCGATGGCGCCCACCATGCCGAGCAGCTCGGCGCGGCGCACATCCGCTGCCGCGAGCCGCGCCAGGAAGGGCACAGCCGGCACCGTTGCCCGGTACACCGTGCCCTGGTGCACGAGGCTGCTCCACAGCTCCTGCTCGGCCTCCTCGGCGGACTCCTGATCCGTGGAGGCCAACGCCCGCAGCAGGGCAGGGACATCACCGGCGGGGCCGTAGGCATGGTGCAGGTCCGCCCAGGCAACGCTGTCCAGGCCGGCGAACACGGTGTCGAGATCCATGTCGCGGATCCTTCCACAAGGGTCCGACAACGCCGGGCCCTACGTGCGGCGCAACGGCCTCGCCGAGCACGCCGCCTTCCTCGGGGCCGGCGAGCTCGCCCGGCTGCGGACGCCGGCCGAGGAACACCCCTGCGTCGGCGACGTCCGCGGCCGCGGACGCGGCCTCATGCTCGGCTTCGAACTCGTCGAACTCGTCGAACTCGTCGACCCGGTCCCGCCCCGGTCCCGGCCCCGGCCCCGCCCCGGGCCGCCCTTCACCTCCCGCCCGGCGCCTGCGGGCCTCGGCCGCCTACACGCGAGCAGCGGCGACGCTGCGTCCGCGGTCGGTCTCCGGGAACCGGTCGAGCATGGCGCGCAGTTCCGCGCCGTCGACATTGGCGCCGAAGGGCTCGGTGCCCGGTTCCAGGCGGACGCCCTCCGCGAGCGGGCCCGCGACGACGGGGTCGAAGCCGAGCGCGTCCACCAGGCGGGCGACCTCGGCGAGGTCGGCGGGGTCGTCGCCGGCGATGGCGATCGCCTTGCGGCCGGGCGTCCCGGCGGGCCGGGCTCCGTCCTCGAGATCGTGGTAGCCCATGTGGTTGAAGGCCTTCACGACGCGCGAACCCGCCAGGAACGCCTGCACGGTCTCGCTCGACGACGTGCGCGGGTCGGTGAGGTCGTCGCGTATGCCGTCGACCTCCCACCAGTAGTTCATCGCGTCGATCACGAGCTTGCCGCTCAGCGCCTCGGCCGGGACGGTGCGGTACTTGCCCAGCGGGAGGGCGAGGACCACCAGGTCGGCCCGGGCGGCGGCCTCGGCGGCGGTGACCGCGACCGCGCCCGGGGTGAGGACCTCCACCGTGAGCGCGATGGCGGCGGGGTCGCCCGAGCCCGCGATCAGCACGCGGTGGCCCGCGGCCAGGGCCAGCCGGGCCAGCACGGTCCCGACCTTGCCCGCGCCCAGGATGCCGATCGTGCGCACGCCCTCGGTGTCCATGTCGTCTCCGTTCCTGTTCCTGCGTCAGTGGGGGCGTCAGCCCGCGAGGATGTCGCGGACCATGGGGATCACCTTTGTGCCGTACAGCTCGACGGCCCGCATGCGGGCGCTGAGCGGCTGCGGTCCCACGGTGTAGATGAGGTCGAAGCGGCCGACCCCGAGCTCGCCGACGGCCTTGGCGATCTTGCGGGCGACGGTCTCGGGGGAGCCGACGTAGAGGGAGCCGTGCTCGAGCTCGGCGTCGAACTCCTCGCGGCGGACCGGCGGCCAGCCGCGCAGCCTGCCGATGCGGTCCCGCATCACCCGGTAGCTGGGCCAGTACCCCTGCCGGGCCTCCTCGTCGGTGTCCGCGACGAAGCCGGGCGAGTGCATCCCCACCGGGTGGGCGGTCGTGCCGAACTGCTCCGCCGCGCGCCGGTAGAGGTCGATGTAGGGCGCGAAGCGCGCGGGGGCGCCGCCGATGATGGCGAGCATGAGCGGGAATCCGTAGCGCGCGGTGCGGACGACCGACTGGGGCGAGCCGCCCACGCCGACCCAGGTCTGCAGCCGCCCGGACTCGGTTTTCGGGAAGACGTCCGCGTCCTGCAGCGGCGCCCTCGTGGTGCCGCTCCAGGTCACCGGCTTCTCGTCGAGGAGCTTCGCGAAGAGCTCGATCTTCTCCTCGAAGAGCACGTCGTAGTCGCTGAGGTCGTACCCGAACAGGGGGAAGGACTCGGTGAAGGACCCGCGGCCGAGGATCACCTCGGCCCGGCCCCGCGAGAGGGCGTCGACGGTGGCGAAGCGCTGGAAGACGCGGACGGGATCGTCGGAGCTGAGGACGGTCACGCCGGAGCCGAGCTTGATGCGCCCGGTGCGCGTGGCGATGCCGGCGAGGACGGTCTCCGGGGTCGACACCGAGTACTCGGGGCGGTGGTGCTCACCGAGCGCGAGGGCGTCGACGCCGATCTGGTCGGCCAGGACGGCCTCGTCGAGGACCGCCCGGAGGGAGGCCGCGTGGGAGACGGGCGCACCGGTGTCGTCCACCGGCACGTCGCCGAACGAGTCGAGGCCGAAGAGGAGGTCAGACATCGGAGGCTTCCTTCGTGAGCAGTTCGCGCACCATCGGCGCCACTTCCCGGCCCAGGAGCTCGATCGTGCGGGCGCGGGCCTGGCGGGGGAGGTGCATGATGTCGTATTTCAGGTCGAAGCGGTTCAGGTGCAGGTCGCGGGCGACCCGGACGATCTTGCGCGCAACCGTCTGGGGGGAGCCGACGAAGAGCGCGCCGTCGGCGACCTCCGCCAGGTAGCGCTTGTACGACGGCCGGTAGAAGCCGCGCTCCTCGGAGAACGCGGCCACGACCGGCTCCCAGTACCGCCACCAGGTCTCGACCGCCTCCTCGTCGGTGTCCGCGACGAGGCCCAGGGAGTGCTGGCCGATGGGCCGGGCGGGGTGCCCGTGCTGCTGGAGCCCGCGCCGGAAGAGGTCCACGTGGCCGGCGAAGCGCTGCGGGCGGCCCCCGATGATCGCCAGCATCAGCGGCAGCCCGTAGCGGGCGGCGCGCAGGGTGGAGTTGGGGCTGCCGCCGACACCGATCCAGGTGGGGATGCCGCCCTCGCGCATGCGCGGCCGGAGGTGCTGGCCGACCAGCGGGCTCCGGACGGTGCCGGACCAGGTGACCGTTTCCTCCCGCTGCAGGCGCATGAACAGGTCGAGCTTCTCGTCGAAGAGCCGGTCGTACTCGGACACGTCGTGACCGAACAGGGCGAACGACTCGGTGACCGAGGCGCGACCGAGGACGAGCTGGGCGCGGCCGTCCGACACCGCGTCCAGGGTGGAGAACGCGTGGTAGAGCCGCACCGGGTCATTGGTGCTGAGCACGGTCACCGAGGTGCCGAGCTTGACGCGCTCGGTGGCGGTGGCCATCGCGGACAGCAGGACCGGGGTGGCGGTGTCCATGTGTCCGGGCCGGTAGTGCTCCCCGACGCTGAAGACGTCGAGCCCGGCGGCGTCGGCGAGCGCGGCCTCCTCGACGAGCAGCCGGACGGTCTCGGCGTCGCTCAGTACGCGTCCGCCGTCCGTCGCGACCTCTCCGAACGAGTTGAGACCCAGTTCGAAGGCAGCGGGTGTCATGGTCCCCTCCTCCCTGCCTCCGGAACGGTTCCCCGCCCGGCGGCCATTTGATTGACGCGTCAAGCATGCAGGGATATGATTGACGTGTCAAACAGAAGGGGGCTCATGGAACGCGGACACGGGCCACTGCCCACCACCGAGGAACTCCGGATCTGGCGTGACTTCATCGAGACCACCGAGCGGCTCCGCTCCCACCTGACGTCGCGCCTGCACGTCGACTCCGCCCTGTCCCCCGGGGACTACGCGGTCCTGCTCGCGCTGCACGAGGCCGACGGCCACCGCCTGCGCTCCTCCGACCTCGCGGTGGCGATCGGCTGGGAACGCAGCCGCCTGTCCCACCACCTCGGACGCATGGAACGGCGCGGGCTGATCCGGCGCGTGGAGTGCACCACCGACAGCCGCGGCGCCGAGGCCGTCCTCACCGACGACGGTGCCAGGGCCTTCCGGCGCGCCACGCTGCCGCACCTCAGCGCCGTCCGGGAGATGTTCGTCGACGCCCTCACACCGGAGCAGACGGCCGCCGCGGGCGAGATCGCCCAGGCCCTTCGCGGCCGGCTGGACGCCGCCTCCGGCCCCAGGTGAGGTCCCTCTCGCCGGCCGCCCGGGGCCGGTGCCGTCAAGGCCGGGCGTACCGGTCGCCGATGACACCGCGCAGGCCCGCCGCGTCGCGCAGGGCCTGCCCGCGCGCCGCCTCGTCCTCCCAGGCCGTCATGTCGGGGAGGGTGGGGATGCAGACGAGTTCACCCATGTCCAGACCGACGAGCGCGGCGCGGACGAGGTCGTCGGCGTCGACGAACGACTCCTGCGGGAACAGATCGGAGTCCACCCCGGAGGCCTCGAAGAACTCGGTGCGCACGGGTCCCGGCAGCACGACCTGCACACGGATCCCGCCGCCCTCGACCTCGCGTTGCAGGGCCCGGGAGAAGTGAAGGTCGTACGCCTTGCTCGCGGCATAGGCGGCCCCGCCGGGCGGGGCGTGGAACGCGCCGATCGACGACACGTTGATCAGCGTGCCCGAGCCGCGCCTGTCGAAGGCGAGCAGTGCCGCCCGGGACAGCCGGGTCAGCGCGAGCACGTTCACCGCGACGAGCCGGTCCAGGTCCGCGGGCGCCGCCTCACGCAGCGGCCCGAGGGCTCCGAGTCCGGCCGCGTTGACGACCACGGCGAGGTCCTCGTGCTCGAGGACGGTCCGTTCCACCCGGGCGAGGTCGCCCGGCTCGGCCAGGTCGGCGGCGAGGACGGTCCCCTCCAGACCGGTCTCCCGCCGGACGGACTCGGTGAGCGCGGCCAGCCGGTCCGCGCGGCGGGCGACCAGGATCGGCGCGAAGCCGCGCCGGGCCAGCTGCTCGGCGTAGGAGCGCCCGATCCCCGAGGACGCACCCGTGATCAGCGCGGCGTGGGTGCGGTCTGCCTGTTCACGGGTCATGGGCACCTTCCGGGGGAGTGGCGGGCCCGTCCCGCCGTGCGGACCCGGTCCTTCCATCGTCGTGCCCCGGAGCCCGCCGCGCCGCACGGGCGGCGGGCCCGTCGCGGCCACCCACGCGCGTCATGCCTCCGGCGACGACCGTCAGACCCGGTTACGGCGCTCGTACGCAACCCGGAAGCCGAGCCGGAGCATGTCGTGCAGCGAGGAGTTGTGGGTGCCAGGTGTATCGGCGCCGGTCTCGGCGGCCGGCACGCGGCAGCCGAGGTCGCGCGCCGCCCTGGCCCGGGCGGCCGGCAGGGCGGCCTGCCGCCGGCCGGAACACGGCCCCCGGCGGGAGGGGCCGCGCGGAACGCATATCGGCAAAGTGACGCGCGTGATCCCCGTGGCGGGACACCGGCCGTTCGGGACCGGCACCCGCACGAGCCCCCGGGCGTCGCGCGGGTGGCAGGGGACGGCTCAGTCGATGCGTGCGCAGAGGTCGTCACTGGACGCGTGCACCATGGTCACGGTCTTGTGCCCGGTGACGCCGATGTCCATGGTGTACACGCCGTCGATGATGTAGAGGCCGCGCGCCAGGGTGCCCCCGGCCTGACCGAAACCGACCAGTACCGGGCCCCGAACCGACCAGTGCTGGGAGCCGTCGGGACGGTACTCGACGATCGCCCGGCCACCTGCGTCCGCGTCGTACGAGGCGCCGGTGGCGCTGTTCGTCACCCGTACGACCAGGTCGCCGCGGTACGCCGCCCGCTTCACCGACCCGTCCGGGTAAGTGTCCAGGACATGCCGCACCACCTCGTCGACGACGGCCTCGCCGTGGACGGGGAAGTCGCAGCGAAGACCGGCGGACACGTCCCAGGGCAGGGAAGGTACCGGTTCCCAGCCGCGACCGGCGGCGGTTCCGGTGTCACCTCCGGCCGGTGCGGCCGTGGCCGGCGCGGAGGCCAGGAAGGCTGCGGCGATCACCGACAGGGCTATGGCGGTTCTGCGCATGATCTCTCCTTGCGGAAGTGAGGCGTCAAGACGATCCGAGCGGCAGCCTCACCTCCGCGACTGACCGGATTCTCACCACCCCGCAGACCGCGGCACCGGAGTACGCCGCGCTAGACTCCCGCCCGACATGGAGTTCCGACTGCTCGGGCCCTTCGAGGCCCGCGACCAGGGCCGGCCCGTTCCGGTGGGCAGCCGCCGCCAGGAGCGGTGCCTCCTGGCGATCCTCCTGCTGCAGGCCGGCCACGTCGTGACGACCGCGCGCCTCATCGAACTGCTGTGGAACGGCGCCGCACCGGCCTCCGCCCGCGGCACCGTCCACACCTACGTCGGGCGGCTGCGCGCGCGTCTGCAACCGCACGGGCTGTCCATCGAGACCAGGCACGACGGATACGCCGTCGATCCGGGCGGCCACACGATCGACGCCCAGCGGTTCGTCGCGCTGCACCGGCAGGCCTCCGACGCCACCGACCCCGCGACGCGCGTGCGCCACTACGACCAGGCGCTGGCCCTGTGGCACGGCCCGCTGCTCGCCGACGTGGCGGACGACGACCTGCGCGGCCGGCTCGGCGGCACACTGGAAGACCTGCGGCTGTCCGCCCTCGAACAGCGCGGCGAGGTCCACCTCGCCATGGGTCTGCACGAACGGGTGGTGGCGGACCTGGCACCCCTGACCGGCACCCACCCGGGTCGCGAACGTCTGGTCGCCGCCCGCATGACGGCCCTGTACCGCTCCGGCCGCCAGGCCGACGCACTGCAGCTCTACCGGGACACGCGCCAGGCGCTGGTGACCGACCTGGGCATCGAACCGGGCGCCGAATTGGCGACCCTGCACGACCGCATCCTGCGGCGCGACCCCCGGCTCGACCGGCCGCCGGGGCCCCTCTACGCGGTGCGCGTGGGCGAGGAGTGGCTGCCGTGGAACACCAGCGGGCACCCGGCACTGGAGTTCTGCAACACCTACGCGGGCTGGGGTGGTTCCGGCCTGCCCGGCTCGGAGTGGCTGCGCGCCTACTCCACCCTCGCCGTGTGGGCCGGCCACCTGGACCTCGCAGAACAACGGCTCGTCACCCGGCTGCTGCAGGAGGCGCGGCAGCGTCCCGCCGAAGCGGACGCCGCCCTCGACGAGGCTCGCGCCTTCCGCGACGACCTGTACACCTGCCTGACCGACCCCCGGAACGCCCGAGCCTTCAAGGCCGTCGCCTACCTCGCGCAGGAAGCCGCGAGGCACTCCCTGCTCGTCCGGGACGGGGACGGCCTGGCGCAGTGGCGTCTGTCGTCCGCCGCCGGACTGCGCCTGCCGCTGCTCGCCACGGCCCGCAGCGCAGCCGAACTCCTCGCCGACCCCCGGCGGTTCACCATTCGCACCTGTCCCAGCGACAACTGCGGCTGGCTCTTCCTCGACACGAGCGGCCGCCGCAGGTGGTGCAGCCTGGCGACCTGCGGCGGCGGCCGTGAAGAGGCCGCCTGTACGTAGTCCGAGCCTCCCGGGCGTCCACTTCGTGATCCGCGATGCCGTATCTCCGTGCGCCCACGACGTCGATGAGGCGAGCGCGCGACCCCGGCCCGCCCGGCGGACTCCGCACGCGACCCATCCGACGGCCCGTCAGTTAACTTGGGAGGCATGATCAAGCAAGCCCCCGGGGAACGCCGCGCGCGGAGCGCGTACGTCGCAGCCGCGGGCGTCTTCGCGGTCGGCATGGCGGGGACGACGCTGCCGACCCCGCTCTACGGCCTCTACCGGGAGGAGATCGGGTTCTCCGAACTGGTCGTGACGGTGGTCTTCGCGGTCTACGCGATCGGAGTGATCGGCGCCCTGCTGGTCGCCGGCGACTTCTCGGACGTCCTCGGCCGGCGCCCGGTCCTGCTGACCGCGCTGGGGCTCGCGCTGCTCAGCGCGGTGTGTTTCCTCTTCCAAAACGGCCTGCCACTGCTGTTCGCCGGGCGGCTGCTTTCGGGGTTCTCGGCCGGACTGCTCAGCGGCGCGGCGACAGCCGCCGTACTCGAACTGGCGCCCCCAGGTCTGCGCACACGGGCCGCACTCGCGGCAACCGCGGCCAACATGGGCGGCCTGGGGTGCGGGCCGCTGCTGTCGGGAATCCTGGCGCAGTACGCGCCATGGCCCCTTCGCCTCCCCTTCCTGGTACACATCGCCCTGGTGCTCGTGGCGTTCGCCATCACGCGCGGCCTGCCCGAGACCGTGGCGGTCCGCAGCCCGCGTCCGCCGCTGCGCCCGCAAGGCATGGTCGTGCCGCCGGGAACCCGCGCGGCCTTCGTGCCGGCCGGGCTGGCCGCGTTCGCCGGCTTCTCCATGCTCGGCCTGTTCACCGCGGTGGCGCCGAGCTTCCTCGCCCTGACGCTGGGGGAGCGCAACCTCGCCGTCACCGGCCTCGTCGTCTTCTCCGTGTTCTGCGCCTCCACCGCCGGGCAGATGCTGATGGGCCGTTGGGGCGTCCGGCGCGCGCTGCCCGCCGGGTGCCTGGCGCTCACGACCGGCATGGCCGTCGTGGCGTCCTCGCTGGTGGTGGAGTCCCTGCCGGTGCTGGTCGTGGGCGCCCTGGTCGGCGGCCTCGGCCAGGGCATGTCGTTTCGTGCCGGCCTGACGGCGGTGAGCTCGATGGCCCCCGAGGAGCACCGCGGCGCGACGATCTCGGCCTTCTTCGTCGTCGCCTACGTCGGCATCTCCGTTCCGGTGGTGGGCGTCGGCGCCCTCACCCTCGCGCTCGGACTGCGGGACGCGGGAGTCGCCTTCACGATGTACGTCCTCGTGGTGTCGGCCGCCGTCGGGTTCTTCCTCCTGCGCCGTCCGCCGCGCCAGAGCTGACGGGGAGGGCGGCGTGCGGACTCCGCACGGGTACGGCCGGCGCCTGCGGCGGCCGGTCGGGGAAAGGAAACAGGCGCCCCGAAGCCGAAGCCGAGGGCGATGGTGGTGTGACGCCCCGGAACCCGGTGCGCTCGCCGCTTCGCCGGCGCTCTCCGACGCCTCGTCAACCAGGCCGTGCACCCGGGGCCGATGCCCGGAAGCCGGCGCCGCCTCGCCGGTGTGATTTCCGGTTGATGTCGTGCAACTGACGTGAATTTCCGGTGTGTTTCGCGGCCCTTGAGGATTTGTTCGAAATCTTGAGGGTGTGATCGAATCCGCCCACGACATCGCAAGGAGGACCTGTGTTCTTCTCCAAGGCCCGAACACCGGGCTGGGCGGCTGCGGGCACCACGGCTGCCGTACTCGTCACTCTGCTGACCCCCGCCACGGCCGGGGCGACCGCGGCGGCCGCACCGTCGGAGCGGCCGTCAGGCCGCCCCGGCGGTCCGGCGAGGACGGTGACCCTCATCACCGGTGACAAGGTCACCGTCACGCCCGACGCGGGCGGCGGCCGCGACACGCTGAGCGTCGAGCGCCGGCCCGGGGCGCCCGGCTCGGTGCGCATCGTCACCGAGGGCGGCGACACCTTCGTCTACCCGGACGAGGCGCTCGCCTACCTGGCCGCGGACCGTCTCGACAAGCGCCTGTTCAACGTCACGGACCTGATGGCGCAGGGCTACGACGACGCACGCGCCCCGAAGCTCCCCCTGATCGTCACCGGCGGGAACGCCGCGGCCCTGCGGCCCGGCGGCACGCTGCTGCGAGGTGCGCAGACCGTACGCGCACTGCCGTCGGTCGGTGGTGAGGCCGTCGCGGCGGACCGCAGGGCCGCGGGCGACACCTGGACCGCGCTCACGGCGGCCGGCACCGGCTCCTCCGGGCAGGACACGGCCGGGTCCCGAAAGGCGGCCGCCGAGCCGTCGTTCGCCGGCGGCATCGACAAGATCTGGCTGGACGGCAAGACGAAGGCGGCACTCGCCGACACCACGGCCCAGATAGGCGCCCCCCAGGTCTGGGAGTCGGGCGACACCGGCGCCGGAGTCACGGTGGCGGTGCTCGACACCGGCGCCGACACCGGCCACCCGGACCTCAAGGACCGCATCGTCGCGACCCGCAGTTTCGTCCCGGACCTGGACGTGCGGGACGTCAAGGGCCATGGGACGCACGTGGCCTCCACCGTCGCCGGCACCGGCGCGGCGTCGGGCGGCAAGGAGAAGGGCGTGGCCCCCGGAGCCGACCTGGTGGTCGGCAAGGTGCTCGGCGACCACGGCGAGGGCCAGGAGTCCTGGGTCATCAGCGGCATGGAGTGGGCGGCACGCACGCAGCACGCCCGGGTCGTCAACATGAGCCTCGGCAGCGACGAGCCCAGTGACGGAACGGACCCGATGAGCCAGAGCCTGAACGCTCTGAGCAGGGAGACGGGCACGCTGTTCGTGGTGGCCGCCGGCAACACCGGCCGCGGAGCCACGCCGTACACCATCGGCTCCCCCGGCGCCGCGGACGCCGCGCTGACGGTGGGGGCGGTGGACTCCTCCGACCGGCTGGCGAACTTCTCCAGCGTCGGCCCGCGGGTCGGCAACGAGGGAGTCAAGCCCGACGTGACGGCTCCCGGCGTCGGCGTCCTCGCGGCCCGGTCGCAGTACATGAGCCAGGGCGAGGGCTACTACATCACCAGCGACGGGACCTCGATGGCCTCCCCGCACGTCGCCGGTGCCGCGGTCCTGCTCGCGCAGAAGCATCCCGACTGGACGGCACGCCAGTTGAAGGACGCTCTGATGAGCACCAGCAAGCCCACGCCGTACCTCACCGCGTACCAGGGCGGTGCCGGGCGCGTCGACGCGGCGGCCGCCGTCCGCGCCGAGGTCACCGCGAACGGCTCGGTCTTCCGCTTCCTGCCGTGGCCGAACGAGAGCACCGGCTCCGTCAAGCAGGAGATCACGTACACCAACTCCGGGGACGGGCCGGTGACACTGCGGCTCGCCGCGGAGCCGGACGCGTCCGGCGACACCGCGTTCTCGCTGTCCGCCGGCCAGGTCACCGTGCCGGCCCACGGCAGCACCGGCGTCGAGGTCGGTGCGGACCTGTCCGGCCTCGCGCGGGGCAACCACACCGCCCGGGTCGTCGCCCGCGACGCCGGCGGGGCCGTCGTCGCCCACACGGTCGCCGGCGTGTCCCTCGAACCCGAGCGGTACGACCTCGACATCACCATGAAGGACCGTGCGGGCGAGCCGATGAGCGGCTGGATCCACCTCAAGGGCGCTCTCAGCCGGTCCACGACCGCGTACGAGATCCCCGAGAACGGCCGGCTCACCCTGCGTCTGCCGGCCGACACCTACACCGTGGTGTCCTACGCGGACGTCCAGGGCACCCACGGCCCGAGCTCCCGAGGCATCGCGCTTCTGAGCGCTCCCGAGGTCGACCTGACCGCGGACCGGAAGGTCGCCCTGGACGCCTCGAAGGCGCACCAGGTGAGGGCGGACACACCCAAGGCCGCCACGCTGGTCGACACCCGGCTGGACTTCTTCCGGTCCTTCACCTCCGCGGAACCCACCCCGACCGACTACACCGCCGTCCGGGAGAACGTCGTCGTCGGGAAGGGCTACGACAGCGTCTGGGCCCAGCCGACCGGCGCCAAGGTGCACCGCGGCGGCTTCGTCTTCACCACCCGCCTGCGGGCGCAGGAGAGCCCGCTCGAGCTGTCCTACGACGGCGAGCGGATCGACGACGCACTGGCGCAGCAGGGCAGCGCCGTCCTCCCCGACGGCAAGGTCAACCTGGACCCGGTGTTCGCCGGAGCCGGTTCGCCCCAGGACTTCGCGAAGGTCACCGCCCGCGGCAAGGTCGCGGTGGTGCGCCACAGCGACGAGGTCGAGCCCCTGGTTCAGGCGCGGGCCGCGAAGGCGGCGGGCGCGGAGCTGCTGCTCGTGGTGAACGACGGAGTGGGGCGGCTGTCCACCTGGTACGGGGAGCCGGACTACCGCACCGCCGTCGACATGCCCGTGGTGTCCGTCAACAAGGACGAGGGCGAGGCGCTGATCGACCGGATCACCACCAAGGGCAACGGCCACGGCAAGACGCGCTTGAAGGTGACGGCCCATCCGTCACCCGCGTATCTGTACGACCTGGTCAAGTACCACAAGGGTGCCGTTCCCGAGGACGTGACCTACCACGCGGACAAGGAGCGGCTGGCCCGCGTCGATCTCGACTTCGCCCAGCCGCGGGGCAGGACGGCCTCGGAGCGGCGCACGGACTTCCCGGCGTACGAGTGGAGCGCCGGGTACTCATTCGGCCTGGAGCCGGCCGCCCCCGGAAAGCGCACGGACTGGGTGACCGCGGGGGACGACGTGCGCTGGCAGCAGACCGTGTCGGTCGACGGCTGGGTGGGCGCCACCAACAGTCCCACGTCCTACCGGCCGGGCAGCACCCGGCAGGAGCGCTGGCTCGGCCCGGTCCTGCGCCCGCGCATGTCCGACAGTGACTCCCAAGTGCGCGACGAGACCTCGCTCTCGCTCGTCGTTCCGGGCTGGAGCGACTCCGGGACCGCGCACTCGGGCTCCGCGGGGAGCGAGAAGATGACGACCCGCACGTCACTGATCCAGGGCGGCACCACGCTGGTCACGACCGACAGCGCCTACGTCAACGCCTGGGACCTGCCGACCGAGTCGCTGCCGTACCGGCTCGTCGTCGACACGGCCGATGACCTGGCGGTGAGCCCGTACTCCTCGAAGACCCACACGGAGTGGGACTTCGTGTCGGGCAAGGCGCAGTCCGGGACGGTGCCGCTGGTGCAGCTCGACTACGGCACCGAACTCGACGCCGAAGGCAGGTCGCGCCGCGTGGGAGAGGTCTCCGTCACCCCCTCGGTGCTCGGCACTTCAGCGCAGGACGCGGTGTCCTCGGTCCGGCTCGAGGTCTCCTACGACGACGGGGCGTCCTGGACGCGACAGGACCTGAAGAACCGTCAGGGGACCTGGAGCACCACCCTGCGTGCCCCCTCCTCGGCCGCGTTCGTGGCGCTGCGCACCAGCGCCACGGCACGCACCGGGGGCTCGGTCTCGCAGACCGTCATCCGGGCCTTCGGCCTGAAGTGACGCCCGGGGGCCGGCGCCGCGCGGTACGCGTGGCCCCGGCCCCCGGGAGCGACCGCCGCAGTCCCGTCCGGGCGCGATCGCGCGCACAGGCGGGCGCTCCCGTGCCCGAGCGGTGCCATGCGGCGGTGCTTACGGCCAGGGCCGGGCCACCCGCCGGACCGGCGGGCATTCGCCGGTCGCCGCCTCTTCGACCACGCCGTCCGTGTCGGGCGCGAGGCCGCCGGGCGGCGCCCTCGCGGGAACGGCCCTACCGTGCCGGACGCGTCGCAGTGGTGCCGTCGCCGCGGCCCCGTCGGCCGTCGGTGCCTACGCCGTTACCGCGACCTTTCCCCAGGGCGCGGTGGCCGGCACCGCTGAGCCGCCCCTCACGGTCACGGCCTTTGACGCGCGATAAGTAGAGGTTTAGTATCCAGATATGCGAACAGGCAAGGGCGTGGAGTGGGCCGTGCACACACTGCTCAACCTCGCGTGGCTCGGGGACGGCGAGCCGGTCCCGACCGTGCAGCTGGCCGCCGGGCATGATCTTTCCCCGTCCTACCTGAACAAGCAGCTCCAGCAACTCGTCAAGGCGGGGCTGCTGGAATCCGTGCCGGGTGCGCGGGGCGGCTTCCGGCTGGCCCGCCCGCTGGAAGCGGTGTCGATGCTGGACGTGGTCCTCGCCGTCGAGGGGGACGACCCCCTGTTCCGCTGCGCGGAGATCCGCCGCTGCGGAACCATCGGCGAGCGGGTGCCGGCCGGCGGCTTCAGCCGCCCGTGTGCGGTGAACAGTGCGATGGGGCGGGCCGAGCTTGCCTGGCGGAAGGCACTGGCCCAGCAGAGCCTCGCCGAAGTGCGGGCGGAGGCCGAAGCGCATGCTCCGTCGCTCGGCTCGTACGTCCGCGCCGGACTCGGGCGCGACTGAGCCGCTTCCCGTGCAGGTGCCCCCGGCTCCCGCACAGCATGATTCAGGATAAGAAATATCTCGATTTTCGGATGCGTGGGGGCGAAGGAGGTCACGTCAGCATGAATGTCACCCGTGTGCCCGGGCCGCCCGCGGTGCTCGAGGCCGAGTGGGAGACGCACCGGCCCGCCGTGTTCGGGGTGGCGTACCGCCTGCTCGGAAGCGTGGCCGACGCCGAGGACGTGGCGCAGGACGTGTGGCTGCGGGCGGCCGGGGCGGATTTGCGCGACATCGTGGACCTTCGGGCCTGGCTGGTCACGGTCGCCGCGCGACGGTCGTACGACGTCCTGAAGTCCGCCCGGGTCCGCCGGGAGACCTATGTGGGGCCGTGGCTGCCCGCGCCGCTGCTGACGGGACCGGACGCGTCGGAGGCGGTGCTCGTCGACGAGTCCGTAGGGTCCGCGATGCTCCTGGTCATGGAGGAGCTGAGCCCGCCGGAGCGGGTGGCCTTCATCCTCCACGACGTCTTCGGCCTCGAGTTCAGCCGGATCGCCGACGTGCTGGACGCCTCCGCGCCGGCCGCCCGCCAGCTCGCCTCCCGGGCGCGGCGGAAGGTGGCCGAGGCCAGGCAGTCCACGCTGCGGACGTCCCGGGCCGAGCGGGAACGGCTGCTCGCCGCGTTCCGCGCCGCGTACGAGGCCGGGGACCTGGCCGGGCTGGTGCGGCTCCTGCACCCGGAGGCCGTGTACGTCACCGACGGCGGCGGCAGGGTCGCCACCGCGCGCAAGCTCGTCCACGGCGGCGCTCGCATCGCCCGGCTGATGGTGGGCGTGTGGCTCCGGTGGCGTCCGGACCGCATCGAGCTCGTCGAGGTCGGCGGCGAACCGGCCCTCCTCCACCGCCGCGGTGCCCACGTCTTCTCGGTGGACACGGTGGAGATCGAGGACGGCCGGATCACCGAGTACCGCAGGGTCCTCAACCCGGAGAAGATCGCCCATGTCTGAGCTCCCGAACCGCTCTCGCACCGGAGCGAGCCGCCGCGCGTGACGGCGGACCCCCGACAAGGTTCACCCGACAGGAAAGACCAAAAGGAGAAACCCATGGCCGAGCAGCAGCGCGTCAACATCGGAAAGCAGCACCCGGACAGCTACCAGGCGCTCCTGGCCCTGTCCTCGACGGTGGAGGAGAGCGCCGCCGCGGCGGGCCTCGACCCGCTCCTGGTCGAACTGCTCAAGATCCGCACGTCCCAGATCAACGGCTGTTCCTTCTGCCTCCGGATGCACACGGGCGACGCCCTCAAGAAGGGCGAGAACCCGGACCGGATCGCGGTGCTGCCCGCCTGGGAGGAGACCGACTACTTCTCCGGGACCGACCGCGCCGCCCTGCGGCTGACCGAGGTGATCGCGCGCGTGGCGGACGGGCACGTGAGCGACGCCGACTACGAAGCGGCCGCGGCCGTGCTCACCGCGGACCAGGTCTCGGCGGTCGCCTGGCTGGCGACGCTGATGAACGCGTTCAATCGCGTCGCGATCACCAGCCGCTACCGGGTCGCCGGCTGAGCCGTCCGCCGGCGGCCCGGGCGGGGCCGGCCGGTCCGGACGTACGGTTGAGCTATGCGCGCCACACCGGACGACGGTGCTGCTCAGGCGTACGGAAGGGCTTCTTCCGACACCGCCGGACCGACATGCCGTGCGCAACTGGACGGGCTGCTGGACTGTGCCGCGCGCGACACCGGCGCCCACGCGAGCGCCCTCTTCCTGCTGGCCGCCGATGGACAGGCGCTGCGGCTCGAAGCAGCCGCGGGCATGCCGGCGGACTTCCTGGCGCCCTGGTTCGGGGTGGGCCTGTCCAGCCATGTGCCGGTGGCCGACGCGGTGCGCGAAAGGCGGCTGGTGTGGCTCAGCGAGCCTCAGGAACTCGCCCGCCACTACCCGCGTACGGCGATCGCCATGCCGTACCACTTCGCGGCGGCCGCGGCGCCGATCCTCAGCGGCGCCGCCCCTTGGGGAGCGCTCCTGCTGTTCTGGCCGTGCTGCGAGGCCCCCGAGCTCGCCGGGCCGGTGCACGAGCGGGTCGGCGCCGCCTGCCGGCGCCTGGCGCGGTTCCTCCAGGACGCCGCGGACGCGGGACGCCCGGTCACCCCCGCGGCGTGCCCGCGGACCCTGTCCCGGCCGCCCGCCCGTGAATGGGAGCCGTCCGAGGCGCTGGCCGCGGCACACTTCGCCGAGCGCCTGCCCGGAGGGAGCTGCACCCTCGACCTCGAGGGCAGGTTCACCTACCTCAGCGCCACAGCCGCCCGACTGCTGGGCGGGACCGTCCCCGGTCTCCTGGGCAGGCGCCCCTGGCAGGCCCTGTCCTGGTCGGCCGATCCCGCCTTCGAGGACCGCTTTCGCGCAGCCGTGGTCAGCCGGCATCCGGAATCGTTCACCGCGAAGGTCCCCCCGGGCCGGTGGCTCGCGTTCGAGCTCTACCCGGACGCCTCCGGGGTGAGCGTCCGCATCGTCCCTCGCGCTCCCGACCGCGTCCTGCACGCGGTCCGCCCCGGAACACCGGCCCCCCGGGGTGAGCCGATCGCCCTCGGCGAGCTCTACCAGGTCATGCACCTGGCCGCCGCCCTTTCCGAAGCGGTCGGCGGTGACGACGTGATCGACCTCGTCGCGGACGAGATGCTGCCGACCTTCCGGGCCCAGACCCTTGCCCTGGCCCTGTTCACGCCCGAGGACGGATGTCTGCGGTTCGTCGGCTGCCGGGGCTACAACCCCCGCCCCAAGGAGATCTTCACCGGAGCGGAATTCACCTCCCCGGCCGCGGTCGGCACCCTCACTGACGGCATGCCGGCCTTCTTCGCCAGCTTCGAGGAGATGGCCGGCGCCTATCCGCACGCCCCCGGCCACGACGGCCTGGACGCCCGGGCCTATCTGCCGCTGATCGCCTCCGGCCGGCCCGTGGGCCTGTGCGTCCTCGCCTTCGACCGGCCCCACCCCTTCCCCGGCAACCAGCGGACCGTGCTGACCGCGCTGGCGGGGCTGATCGCCCAGGCGCTGGAACGTGCCCGTCTCTACGACGCCAGCAAGGAACTGGCGGAGACCCTGCAGGCGGCCATGCTCCCCGACTCGCTGCCGGACATCCCCGGACTCGACGTCGCCGCCCGCTATCTGCCCAGCGTCCAGGGCATGGACATCGGTGGCGACTTCTACGACCTGGTCCGGGTCGACGACACCACCGCGGCCGCGGTCATCGGCGACGTCCAGGGCCACCACGTCAAGGCGGCGGCCCTCATGGGCCGGATCCGCCCCGCCATCCGCTCCCAGGCCGCCGCCGGGGCCGCACCGGCGCAGGCGCTGTGGCAGGCCAACCGTCAGCTGGTCGACCTGGACCCGGGCCGTTTCGTCAGCTGCCTGTACGCCCGGCTCGACCTCGCGCAGCGCCGGGCCCTGCTGGCCACCGCCGGCCATCCGCCGCCGGTGCTGTGTCACCCGGACGGGCACACGGAGGTCATCACCGTGCCGCCGGGCATGCTGCTCGGCATCGACCCCGAGGCGGACTACCCCACCACCGAGATCCCCCTGGAGCCCGGCACCGTCCTCGCGCTGTACACCGACGGACTCGTCGAGACCCCCGGGGTCGACCTGGACGACGCCATGGCCGGGCTCGCCGCCCGCCTCGCCCGGACCGCCCCCCAGCCCATGGACCGGCTCGCCACGGACCTGATCGACCACGCACGCCGGACGGCCCCGCGCACCGACGACATCGCGCTGCTGCTCATCAGGTTCGTCGCGGCCGCGTGACGGGGCGTCAGCGGCCGAAGGCGGCCCTGTCAGGGTCGCCGCCTTCGTCATCAGGGAGGCGAGCCGGCCCCCACGGGCGTGACAGAGCGGGTCGTCCTGCGGCGCAGTAACGTGGAATGGGGCCTTGAACAGCCGGAATCCGCGGCGCGCTTCTCCATCGTGAGGTCGTTCACCATGCCGAACAAGGACACCGGCGGTCCTGTCCCGTGGCAGTCGTGCATCACCACGCTGCTGGAACAGGAACCGCCCTTCATCCCCGACCGCGCCCAGGCGATGACCCTGCTCGTCCAGTACCCGCCCGGCCACCCGGGGATCCCGCCGCACCGGCACACCGGTCCCGCGTTCGGATACGTCGTCGAGGGCGAGATGCTCTTCGAGCTGGAGGGCGAACCCGAACGCGTCGTCCGGGCCGGCGAGACGTTCTGGGAACCCGGCGGTGACGTCATCCACTACCAGGACGGCAACAACCAGGACGACCAATGGCTCCGCTTCGTCGTGGTGATGCTCTGTGAGCCGGGCAAGCCCATGCTCACGGTCGTCGACGACGAGGAGCTGGCCGAGCGGCGGGACCGCCGCGCACCGCGACCGTCCTGACGCACCCGGGCCCGCTGCGGCGACCGGAACAGCCCGGCGGCGCTCGCCGCCGGGCTGTCACACCCGTACGGGTCACCTCGTCTCCCTGTCGAACCCGGAGGACACCTGCCTCGCGGACCATGCCCGCACGTCATCGAACTTCGACGAGGCCGGTGCGTGCGGACGCGATGTGTGGTCTCGTACAAGAGGGAGGATGCCGCATGGACGTTGCCAGTGACGCGGTGCCGATCGCGGAGCTGCTCGACGAGCGGCGGCATCTGCTGGATGTCGCCCGACGCATCTCGGGCAGCCACCGCGACGCGGAGAGCGTGATCGACGAGACATACCGCCGGTGGTACGCGCTCACCGACGCGGAGCGCGCGCGTATCGCGTCGCCCCGTGACTGGCTGTCGAGGACCGCCGGCGGCATCTGCCTGGGCCGCCCGGCCACGCCCGACCGTGCCCGGAACGCCGGGACCGGGGTTCCGGGCACGGGGCACGACGAACTCACCGACATCGTGCGTCGCCGGCTCCAGGCGCGGCGCTCCGGTCCGGCGGACTCGTGGGAGCACGACGCGGTCGTCCGCGCCCTCGGGGAAGCCTGCGCGGCGGGCGACGCCGCGGCGCTGGTCTCCGCGCTGTCCCCCGACGCCATGGCCGTCTTCGACGGCGGCGGCAAGGTCCGGACGCTGGTCCGCACGGTGCACGGCGGCCGGCAGGTCGCACACAGCCTCCTGACGCTGCTGGGTCCCCACCCGCGCACCTCGTTGACGGCCCAGTCGGTGAACAGCCGCACCGGACTCGTGGTGCGCTGCGACCACACGGTGGCCGCGGTCGTCAGCCTCGACGTCACCGACCGCCGCGTGGCTCAGGTCTGGGCCGTGCTCAACCCGGAGAAGCTGCGCCGGTGGAACCGAAGCCCCGATCGGTGACACGGTCCTTCGGCATGCCGGCGTACGAGGCCGGGCCCCGCGCCCTCACATCGCTCCGTGGCGCCACGCTCCCCGCCACGCTCCCCGCCACGTCGCGCCGCCCCGGCGACCAGGGATGATCGCAGTCGGTGACGGTCGCCGACGGTGATCGGCTGTGGATGCCGTAGTGCCCCTTGGGGCGTATCGTCCGTTTATGGGATCGGAGGGGTGCGGCGGCCGCGTGGCTCGGCGGCACGGACGGACGGCGCGGCCGGCACGGTGCCGCCGGTGGTCCGCGCACGTGTCGCGGCCCGAGGGAGACGGGGGCGAACGTGGTGACCCGGCATGACGTGAGGCCTATGACGGGCGGCATGCGACGCTTCGCAGGCCTGTTCGAAGGTCTTGTCCGGGACACCGACGCCGCGGTGGGCATGCTGTACGTGCTCACGCCGGAGAAGCGGGCGCTGGAGCTGGTGGCACTGTCCGGCATGCCCCGGCGGATCGCCGCTCCGTGGGCGCGGATCGGGGTGGACGACGCGGCGCCGGTGGCGCAGGCCGTGCGGGAGCGGTCGCTGGTGTGGGTGGGGGATTCCAAGGAGCTGGCCGAACGCTTCCCCAGGATCGCGCTGGTGGCCCCCTACGAGATCCTGCTGGCGGCGGCGCCGATCATGGACGGGGACGTGACGTGGGGTGCGGTGTGCCTGCTGTGGCCGGTCTCGCACCCGCCGGCCCTGAGCCCCGGCGAGCGGGACGCGATCATGGTCTTCTGCGGCAGGTCGGGGCGGCTCCTGAGGCACTACGCGGACCGGGGCCACCCTGTCGAGGCCGGTGCGGACGTCCTGAACCTGCGGGCGGTGCGCCGTCGCGAGCCCGGCCGGGCCGAGGCGCTGGCGGCGTACGAGTTCGCCGCGCGGCTGCCGACCGGTTGCTGTTCGCTGGACCTGGAGGGCCGGGTCAGGTTCCTCAACCAGGCGGCGGCCGATCTGCTCGGCATCGGTGCCGCGGACCTCATGGGCTCACTTCCCTGGGAACGGCTGCTGTGGCTCGACGGCCGGGCGTTCGAGGACGCGTACCGCGCCGCCGTCATCAGCAAGCAGACCACGGCGTTCACCGCCCTGCGCCCCCCGGACCAGTGGCTGTCCTTCCGGCTCGACCCGGGACTCTCCGGGGTGAGCGTCACCGTCACCCCGTCACAGCGAGGGCGCCCGGCCGCAACTGACGGGCCGGCGGTTCCTCCGGGCGCCCACGGCCCGGTCGGCGCCTCCGCCATGTACCAGTTGATGTACCTGGCCGCGACGCTCACCGAGGCGGTCGGCGTGCGGGATGTGGTCGACCAGGTCGCCGACCAGCTCGTCCCGGCGTTCGAGGCCCAGGGCCTGGTCGTACTCACCGCCGAGGGCGGGCGCCTGCGCGTCGTCGGCCAGCGCGGCTACACCGACGATTTCATGGCCCAAGTCGACGGAGCGCCGCTGACCTCCCACATCGTGACCGCCCGGGCCCTCACCAGCGGTACCCCGCTGTTCTTCCCGAGCTTCGCCGAGCTGCACCGCGCCTACCCGCACACTCCGCGCTTCCGGCACCGGGACGCGTGGGCCTTCCTGCCGCTGATCACCTCGGGCCGTCCCGTCGGGCTGCTGGTGCTGTCCTACGACCGTCCCCGTCCGTTCCCCCAGACCGAACGCACCGTCCTGGTCGCCCTGGCCGGACTCATCGCACAGGCCATGGACCGCGCCCACCTCTACGACACCAAGCACCAGCTCGCCCGCACTCTGCAGACCGGCCTGTTGCCCAAGGAACTGCCCCGGATACCCGGCCTCGACGTCGCCGCCCGCTACCTGCCGGCCGGCCACGGGAGCGACATCGGCGGGGACTTCTACGACCTCATCCACTGCGGGACCAACTGCGCGGCCGTCACCATCGGCGATGTCCAGGGGCACAACCTGCAGGCTGCCGCCCTGATGGGACAGGTCCGCATCGCCGTCCACGCGTACGCCACCGCCCACTCCGCACCCGGCGAGGTGCTGGCCAGGACCAACCGCCTGCTGTCGGATCTGGACCCGGGTCTGTTCACCAGCTGCCTGTTCGTCCACATCGACCTGGAACGGCACGTCGCCCGGCTGGCCACCGCGGGTCACCCCCCGCCCCTGATCTGCCGGCCCGACGGCCGCGCGGGGACCCTCGCGATGACGCCGGGCCTGCTGCTGGGCATCGCACCGGACGGCGAGTACCCCACCACGCAGGTCCCGCTGCCCCCGGGCACACTGCTGGCGCTGTACACCGACGGCCTCGTCGAATCCCCCGGCACCGACGCCGAACTGGCCGCGGGCGACCTCGTGCGGTACTTGGCCGCAGCGGCCGACCAGGGCGTGGACGCCGTCGCGGACAGTCTCCTGGAACACGCCCTGCGGACCGCCCCCGGTACCGATGACACCGCACTGCTGGTCGTCCGTCCCGGCGGCCCCGGCTGCGTCCCGCCGGCGAACGAGGGATAGGCCGGGATCCCCGCAGGACCTGGAAGCCGCCGACCCCGGCCTGGTGGGCGGGCACAGCGCCGGGCGCGGCCACCACCTGGCCCAGAACTTCCTGTTCCGGCCGATGCCCGGGCACGACGGCTATCGCACGGCGGTCCCCGGCCGGTACCTGACCGGTGCCGCGACGCGGTCGGCGCGGGGAACAACGCGACGTCCGGCCTCCTCACGGCGCGCGGTCTCGAAGTGGGCCGAGTCGCGGCTGCCCGCCCCGGACGGGGCGACACCGTTCGCCGGGGAGGAGATCGAACTGACGGCATGACGCTCCGCGCTCGCACCGGGCGTCGCATCGCTGCCGCTGTCACCGCTCCAGCGCCTGGTACCCGACTCCCTTGGTGGCGGCGGCGCGCAGGGGGACGCCGCGGAAGGCCTGGATGAGGACGATCACGGCGCCGGCCGTGATGCACTGGTCGGCGAGGTTGAAGATCCCGGAATCGCCGATCTGGATGAAGTCCAGCACGGCGCCGCGGCCGAATCCCGGGGTGCGGAAGAGGCGGTCCGCGAGGTTCCCGCCGGCACCGGCGAAGATCAGCCCCAGGCCGACCGCCCAGGCCCTGGAGCGTACGGAGCCGGCGACCCGGATGATGGCCACGAGCGCGACGATCGCCACGAGGGTGAAGAGCAACGTCGCGCGGGGAGCGAAGGAGCCGGCCGCGCCGGAGTTCCGGAAGGCGGTGAAGGTCACCGCGCCGCCCAGGGCGTCCCTGGGTTCGTGACCCTCGACGACCACCGCGGCGATCGCCTTCGTGACCTGGTCCACGGCGAATCCGGCCGCCGCAACGGTCCACAGCAGATACGCCCGCCGCACTGCCCACCTCCTGATCGCTGGTGCCCGCACCGAGCGTACGCGCAGATCGCGGCGGCGGAACGGCCGCCCGGAGCGGAGCGCCGGCGGCGCGGCGGCACGGCCAAGATTCGGTATCACTTGATACGGTCTCGGACGAGCGGGTGGCTGCTAATGTGCGTCCATGACCGCCGACGCTCCTCGTGGAACCAGCGCCTCGCGTGCGACCGGCCGGCCCGGGGACACCTCGCCGTTCGCTCTGGGCCTGCTGCTGCGCCGGGCGCACTGGCGCGCGGGTGCGGTGATGTCGGAGGCGCTCCGGCCGCTCGGCATCGAGATGCGGCACTTCGCCGTGCTGATGGCGCTGGTGGACCGAGGCCCCACGGTGCAGCGGGACCTGGCGGCGGCGACGGGGTCGGACAAGGCGGGGATCATGCGGGTCGTGGACGACCTGGAGCGCAAGGGGCTCGCCGTGCGCAAGGCCGTCCCGGGCGACCGGCGGGTGCGGGCGGTGGAGATCACACCTGCGGGCGTCGAGCTGTTCGACGCGGCTCACGTGGCGGCGGCGCCCCTGGCCGGGCGTCTGGTCGCCGGACTCGGTCCCGGTGAGCCCGAGCGGCTGACCGAACTCCTGACCCGATTCGCCTATCCCGCAAACGGCGAGGAGTAGACGCGCCGTAACGAAGGCCGACGAGCCGCGTGGCGCATCCGCCACGCGGCTTTCCCGTTCCACCCGTGCCCGATGCGGAACCGCGTGTCCGTCAGTATTCTCACGGAAGATAGTATCGAGTGATACTGTCGTGAGTGTAACGAAGTTGGTCCCAGTGCGAGCGCGCAACCGATCCGAAGCGGCGCCCTGGTGAAAGAGGTGGATCATGAGGACTGCTCGTGGCCGGAATCCGCGGCCCACGTCCGTGGCCCTGGGTGCCCTTCCCCGTCCGGTGGCCGTGGCGGTGGGCGCCGGTGGCGTGCTCGGAGCCGCGCACGTCGGCGTGGGATACGCGCTGGAAGAGCGCGGATTCGTCCCCGACATGATCATCGGAACCTCGGTGGGCGCCCTTCTGGGGGCCATCGCGGCCGCCCACCCCGAGGGATCGGCACCCTGGCTCGACCGCGTGTGGACCCGCTTGCGCCGCCGTGAGGTGTATCCGCTCGGCTACCCCCCCTCACGGTCCAGTGTCTTCACCGATCGAGGCCTGCGCCGGCTGATCGCGCGGTCCGCGCTGCCGTCCCGTATCGAGGAACTTCCCGTTCCGTTCACGGCGGTCGCCATGGACCTGGACACCGGCGCTGCGGCGCTGCTCGACCACGGTGACCTGGAGTCCGCCCTGCTGGCCAGCGCGGCCGTCCCCGGAATCCTGCCCCCGGTCGAGCGCGAGGACAGGACGCTCGTCGACGGCGGCGTGATCGCCTATCTCCCGGTGCTGGCGGCCCTGCAGGCCGGGGCGGCCAGCGTCGTGGCGCTGTCGACCGGTCCAGAAGGCTCGCCGTCCTGCCCGGCCGCCCGGCGTCGAGGGGCCGGCGCGATCGCCGCCAGGGCAGGCGTGCTGCTGTTGCGCCATCAGATCGAGCGTGACCTGCACGAGGTGGCCCGGCACGTCCCGACCGTCGTGCTGCCCACCGGCATCGACGCCTGGCCCGCGCCGTGGGACTTCGGCCATTCCCAGCGGCTGATCAGCACCGCGCACCGCACGGCGGCAAAGTTCCTCGACGCGCTGCGCGTCCGCGGGCCCGGTCTCTACCGAACCGACTCCCCTCCGCCGGACGGGGCCGGCCCGGCCGTGGCACCCTCCCTCTCAGGGGGCCTGCTGTGAGCACCATCGCGTTCCTCAACCTCGCCATGCACGGGCGGGTCAACCCGACACTGCCCGTGGTCGCCGAGCTCGTCCGGCGCGGCCACCGCGTCACGTACCACACCTCGGCGGCGTTCCATGAGGAGATCGCGGCCGCGGGCGCCGAGGTGAGCGTCCACCCCGGCGGCGACCAGCCGCTTCCCGATCCACCGACACCGGTCACGCTGCTGGAGGCACTCGCCCGCGGTGCCGTCGGCCTGCTGCCCGCGGTGCTCACCGACCTGCGCCGCATCCGGCCGCACCTCATCGTCCACGACAACGCCTGCCTGTGGGGCGCGGTCGCCGCCCGCGAACTCGGTGTGCCCGCCGCCTCGTCGTACACCACCTTCGCGTTCAACCGGCTCGTGCCGAGCCCCACCCGCGGCTCCCGGGACCTGCTGGCCGACGCGGCGGCCCGGCCCCGCAGCGTCCAGGGCTACCTGCGGTCGCGACGGGAACTGCGCCGCCGCTACGACACCCGCGGGCTGCCCCTGTTCGACCTGGGCAACCTCCGACAGCCGCTCAACCTCGTGTACACCTCGCGGGCGTTCCAGCCCAAGGCCGAGCACTTCGACGCCTCCTACCGGTTCGTCGGGCCGAGCATCGGCGCCCGCCCGGCCGACCCGTCGTTCCCCGCCGACCGGCTGCGGGACCCCGTGGTGTACGCGTCGCTGGGCACGGTGTTCGATGCCGACCCGCGACTGCTGCGCACCCTTGCCACCGCACTGGCCGCACTGGGCGGCACGGTCGTCCTCTCCACCGGGCGCACCGATCCCGCCGCCCTGGGTCCGTTGCCGGCCCACGTGCTCGCCCGCCGCTTCGTCCCGCAACCCGAAGTGCTGGCCCGCGCAGCGCTGTTCGTCACCCATGGCGGAATGAACAGCGCCAATGAGGCCCTGTACGCCGGGGTTCCGATGCTGGTCGTCCCCCAGGGCGCCGACCAGCCGATGGTGGCCCGGCGCGTCGAGGAACTCGGTGCCGGACTGTCGATCCCCACCCGGGACATCACCGAGGACGCGGTGCGTGCCCTCGCGGGACGCTTGCTCCACGGCCCCGGGTTCCGGGCGGCCACGGCGGCCCTGCGGGCCGCCCAGCGCGAGGCGGGGGGACACCTCCGTGCCGCGGACGAACTCGAGCGGTACCTGCGTGCGGCAGGGCCCGCCGACCGCTCGCCGGCCTCCACCGATGCTCCACGGCGAGGCTGACCCATGTCACCTGTCGTCGTGATCCTTCTCGGGCTCGCCGGGGTGTCCGAGGCCGCCGGGCGCATCCTGCCCCTGGCCGTACGCCGGCCCGGCATGCCCCGCATCCTCGTCGCGGGGTCGCTGCTGGGCGGCGGCCTCGTCGAGAGCGCCGTGTTCGCGCTGTGGCCACTGACCGCGGGCACCCTGGCCCAGCTGGTGTTTCCCGCTCCACCGCCCGGCGCCGGGTCGGTGTGGACCGCGGAACTGGCGGCTCCGCTGGTGCTCGCCGGCGTCCTCGCGTTCCCCTGGCTCGGGCCCGTCCTCCACCTCGTGCTCTTCGTCGGGGCCGGGGCCGGGCTGGCCGGGCCGCTCGCCACGGCCACCGGCCTGGGCTGGTGGGACGCCGCCGGCTGCGTGGCCGTCGCAGGGACCGGACTGGGTCTCGCGGTCGAGGCCGTCCGGCGCCTGGTCGTGCGGATCAGCGCGAGCGAACCGCGGGAGTCGATCGCGTGAACGGCTACGTGCTCTGGGCGTTCGCGGTCGGGCCGGCCCTGATCGCCGAGGCGTTGCTGGCCCGCTACGAGGTGCTGGCCTACGGCGCGCGCTGGCGTGCCCCCGTCACCGAGCTGCCGGACGGCGTGCCCTACGCCCGCGGCGCGGCTCCCGACAGCCCCCCGGACGCCTACCTGGTCTACCTGGACGGCATCGGCAAACGCCGCGTCCGTGACAGCCGCGACGGGGGTCAACTGGTCGCCGCCCTCCTCGCCAGGGCCCCGGAACTGCGGCTGCTGGGCCAGGTCCAGCCCTACTCGCCCCTCGCCGACCCTCTTGCCGAGCGGCCGGTGTGGGCCTGGCTGCGGCGCCGCGTCGGGCTTGTGCTGTTCCTGCACAACGTCATGCAGATCTTCGTCGCCGCCGACCGCCGATACCGCCCCCTGTACAACCGGGCCGTCGGCCGCCAGATCGCCACCCAGCTCCGCCTCGCCGGCTACCGATCCGACAGCGGCATCCCCGTGGCGCTGCTCAGTTACAGCGGCGGCGCGCAGGTCGCCACCGGCGCGGTCGAGGAATTGCACTCCCAACTGCGCGCGCCCCTCCTGCTGATCACCCTGGGCGGATTCCACAACGGAGCCAACGACCTCACCCACGCCGCGCACCTGCACCGGCTGACCAGCGCGAGCGACCGCATCGAACGGCTCGGCACGTGGATCTTCCCTCAGCGCTGGCCCCTGCTCCGCGGCAGCGGCTGGAACCGGGCCCACCGCGCCGGAAAGGTCACCGTGCACCGGCTCGACCCGGCCACGCACGTCGGCCCACGCAGCTACATCAGCCGCACGGCTCAGGTACCCGACGGCCGCAGCCACGTCGACCGCACGGCCGACACCGTGGTGGCGCTCATCCGCGCCCACCACTGCGGGGCGGAGGCGGCGACAGGAACCTCATGACTCCACCCGGCGCAGCCGCCGGCCTCACTGGCCTTCGAGGAGCTGAAGGAAGCGCCCGCCCCCGCCGTCGAGGCCGAGGAAGGCCGGCCGGCCGGACGCCGCGTCCGCGTAGCGCGAACGCGGAACGGTGTATTCCTGCCTT
>NZ_JBYIQW010000072.1:0-32092 GCF_057707815.1 Actinacidiphila sp. bgisy160 | reverse complement strand
TTTTTTTGTCTCCCCCCCCCCCCCCCCCCACAGCCGCGGCCTGCTCGATCTGACCAAGCGCGTCCACGGCGGCGAGCCAGGACCGCGGCTGCTTCCCGTCGTGTCGGACCGGACCCGGGTGGTGCTGGGTCCCATCAGCGGGCCGGCGGATCAACCGTGCTGGATGTGCGCGCAGTTGCGGCTCTCCGCCAACTGCGACCCCCGGCTCGCGGCGGACTACTGGCGCGCCATGGCGGTCGGTCCGGCCGCGGGCGAGCCCGAGCACGGCAGCGCGGTCGCCCGGAGCATGGTGGGCAACGCGGTGGCGTTCGAGATCTTCCGGCTGGGCAGCGGACAATTGCAGCCCGACGACCAACGGCACGCGGTGATCCAGGACCTGACCACGCTGGAGTCCCGGCGTGAGCGGGTGCTGCCGCATCCGGGATGCCCGCTGGGACACGCACGGGTGGAGCCGGACGGGGACGGTCCCACCCGGCCGGCGGATGACAGCGAGGCCTACGGCCGGGCGGCCGTCCTGGTCTCCCCGGACGTCGGCGTGATGTCCGGATGGGCTGACGAATCGTTCAAGCAGATACCGCTCAAGATGGGCCGGGTGCGGCTTGGCCCCGCCGGGTCGCTGACCGACGGGCCCCGCGAGATCGCCGCGTTCGACACCGACACGATCCTGGTCGCGCGGACCCGCGCGGTGCGGGCGGCGGTGAGCTGCTACGTGGGCCGGCTGGGACCCGTCGGGGCGGCGGGCCCGAGCGCCGACGAAGCGGCGGCCTTGCTGCCCGCCGGGCGGCTGGAGGTGTTCGGCGGCCTGGCGGGGGAGCGGGAGTGGCCCGGGGGCGCCACGACACCCGCGGTGTCGCTGCACGACGGCAGCACGTGGCGCGTGCCCGCCGCGGCCGCTTATCCGCTCTCCCCGGCCAACGCCCGGTTGCGCTTCGAGCCCACCTCGGCGGGTGCGGCGGCGGACTGGACGCTCGAGGCCGTGCGGGAGCAAGGACTGTGTTCGGCGCTGGCCTACCGCGGCCTGGTCCGCGCCCTGACCCGTGAGGCCCCCGCCACCCGCGTGGGCGACTTTCTGCTCGCGGGCGACGACGAGGTGGCGTTCGCCCTGGGCAGCCTGCGTCACATCGGCCGCGAGGCCCGGGTGTACGCGCTGCCCGGCGCAGCGCCCGCCTTCACGGTGCTCGCCGTCGTCGAGGGCGGCGAGGAGCGGGCGGCCGACTGGGCCGTCGGCTCGGCCCTGTCGGCGCGGGACGCCCTGCGCGACGCGGTGCGCGACGCGGTAGGCCTCGCCGTCAGCCGGCACTACGAAGGCACGCCGGCGGACCCGGGCGACCCGCTGATGGCCGATCTCGACCCCAGGGCGCTCCTGGAAGGCGAAGGCGTCGCGCAGTGGTCCCTCGACGAGCCCGCGACGCCGGTGCCCCAAGCGCTCGCACGGCTCGACGCGGACGGCACCCGCGCGCTGTTCGTCGAGACCACCACGATCGATCTGCACGCAGTCCGAGGAATGGTCACCGGCACGGTCCTGCTCGCCGCGCAGTAGGCGACCCCGGACTGACCCGCGCCCGCACCGGGCGCGCCACGGTTCCCGGAACGACCGTTCCGGGGTGACATCCCCACCACACCCATGGGAAGGATCGCCATGTCAGTTGAGCTCAAGGACGAGCTGAGCGCTCTGGAGAGCGCGACGTTCGAGATCGAGGAGATGACCGACGAGTCGGTCGAGCTGGCCTGGTCCAGCTCCAGCTGCTCCTGCTCCAGCTGCTGCTCCTGCAGCACCAGCTCCTGCTGCTCCTGCAGCTCCAGCACCAGCTGACCGCCGGCCGGCTGATCAGGGCGGGTCGCCCCGGTCTCCGGACGGACCGCCCGGCGTGACGAGTGCAGCTGCTCGCAGGGCCGGCACCCTCGGCCGTGCGAGCAGCTGTTTCACCCACCCGCGTACCAATGAGCGTCTGAGTGGACGGATGACTTTGTGGTGTCGAACGCAATGACGGTCACGGCAGTCTCGGATGATCCATGGGCACGGGCCGCCGATGTCCTGCGTGCTCACCTGAACGGACAGGCTCCCGCGGGGGTCGAGGTCGACGTCCGGGTACTCGGACTGCCCGAGGCGGCCGGAGGGCAAGGACCGCCACCGGCGGACGGACTGGTCTACCCGGTGCGCCTGTACGCGGGGACCGTGCTGCTCGGACCCCTCCACCGGGCGGACGGGAGGAGCCGGCCGTGCGGCCGGTGCCTGGACCGGCGCTGGCTGGCGCTGCGCCCGGTCGAGGAACGCAGGGCCGTCGAGGACGGCGCCGATTTCGTCGCCGGCGGTGAACCCGGCCTCGTGCCGCTCGTGCTGGACCACATCGCGCAGCTCGTGGCCGCGGAGACGGCCGGCGCCGAGCTGCCGCCCGGTGACCGGCGGATCGGCCGGATCGTCGAGCTGCGGACCCGCGACCTGACCGTCACCCGCCACCAGCTCATCGCCGACTCCGAGTGCGAGCGGTGCGCCACCCCACTGCCCGACACCGCCGAGGGCGCGGTGCTGCCCCTGCGGGCACGGCCGAAGTCGAGCCCGGTGAGCTACCGGGGAGCCGCCGCGGGTGACCTTCCCTTGCCGGTGGGCGGATACGTCAACGAGGTCTGCGGAGCGCTGGCGAGCGCGGCCCGCCGCGTCTACCAGTGCAGCGCGACCCTGCCGGTCAGCGGCTACTTCCGGGTGCGCAGCAAGTACGACTTCCACGAGATGTGGTGGAGCGGCCAGTCGCAGAGCTCGGTGAGCAGCGAACGGTACGGGATGCTGGAGGGGCTGGAGCGCTACGCGGGCCAGTTCCCGCGGGCCAAGCGCCCGACGGTGTACGCACGTTACCGCGACCTGGCGCCGGACGCCCTCGACCCCGCGGCCCTGGGTGCGTACCGGCCGGAGTTCTACGCCGGACACCGTGACTACTACCAGCCGTACACCCCCGACACCCCCACCCACTGGGTGTGGGGCTACTCCTTCGGCGGACGGCGGCCGGTGCTGGTGCCGGAGCAACTGGTGTTCTACCTCGACCGCCGTCCGGACCGGAAGTTCGTGCAGGAATGCTCCAACGGCTGTGCCAGCGGCACCAGTACGGAGGAGGCACTGCTGCACGGCATGCTCGAACTCATCGAGCGGGACGCCTTCCTGCTGTGCTGGTTCGCCGGGGCGAGGCTGCCCGAGATCGACCAGGCGACCATCGTCGACGAGGAGATCCGGTTCGTGCTGGACCGCGTGGCGCGGCTGGGCTACCGGATGCGCCTGTTCGACATGCGGGTGGACGTCCCCGTACCCGCGGTGATGGCGGTCGCCGAGCGGCTGGACGGGGGGCTGGGCGCCCTGTGCTTCGCGGCCGGTGCCAGCCTCGATCCCGTCGAGGCGGTGCGTGCCGCGCTCTCCGAGACCGCCTCGTACATCCCCGGCATGGACGAACGGGTGGCGGCCAAGCTGCCGGCGCTGCGGGAGATGGCGGCCGACTACGACCGTGTGCACGAACTGACCGACCACGCCCTGCTGTACGGCCTGCCGGAGATGGCGCACGTGGCCTCGTTCCTGCTGGACGCCGCGCCGGCCCGGTCGATGGGCGAGTTGTACGGCCCCTGGCTCGCCCAGCGGCCCGCGACGCTGGACCTGGCCGACGATGTCCGGTTCGTGATGGAGCGGCTCCGGGACGTGGGCAGCGACGTGGTCGCCGTGGACCAGACGTGCCCGGAGCAGGACGGCACCGGCATCCGCACCCTGTGTGTGCTGGCGCCCGGACTGGTGCCGATCGACTTCGGCTGGGAGCGGCAGCGCGTACTGGGCCATCCGCGGCTGCGTGCCTACCTCGACGGCCGCCTGGCCGAGGTCCACTCCCGCGCGGAGGGCTTCGGCCCCACCGGCCTGAATCCCAGGCCGCACCCCTTCCCGTGAGCCGTTCCCTGTGACCCGTCATGCGCGGACGGGCCCCGATCGTGGGCCGGACACGTCCGGCGAAGGAGGAGAGTCCGTGTCCGAGGACCGAACGCAGGTCGTGAGCGACTATGTGGAGTCGGTGTTCCGGCGCGGCCGGGAGCCGATGGAGCCGGTCGGTTTCACCCCCGACTGGGAGGACCAGCCGTCACGGCACAAGACCTACCTGGGAGTGCGGCGGTTCCCTCTCCCGCCGGGCGTCGGCCGGCCGCTGGCGCCCACCGCGGACGTCGTCCTCGAGGAGCCGCCGCCCGGCCCGGGGCCGCTGTGGACCGCCGGGTCCCTGGCATCGCTGCTGCGGCTGTCGTGCGGAGTGCTGGACCGCAGGCTGCGGGTGAACTGGAACCAGGACAGCCACGTGCGGGTGCTCTACCCGGAGGCGCTGTGGGGCCGGGGCAGCGCCTCCGGCGGGGGAATGTACCCGCTGGAGGTGTACTGGGTGGCGGGTCCGTCCGGTCCGCTGACCCCCGGGGTCTACCACTATGCGACGGCGCACCACGCGTTCGAGCGGCTGGTGGCGGGCGACCTGACCGCCGAGGTCCGGGACGCCTGTGCCGGGGCCGGGACGGCGGACGGCTTCCTCCTGGTGACGGTGCGGTTCTGGAAGAACGCGTTCAAGTACAACAGTTTCTGCTACCACGTGGTGACCCAGGACGCCGGTGCCCTGCTGGGGTGCTGGGAGCTGATCGCCCAGGCGACGGGGCGACGGCTGCCGCGCGTGCTGTGGTTCGACGACGAGCGGCTCAACCGGCTCCTGGGGCTCGTGATGGACGAGGAGAGCGTGCTGGCCGTCGTCCCGCTGCCGTTCGGCCCGCCAGGCGCGGGCGCGGGCGCGGACCCGAGCGCCGGAGCGTGCGGCACCGCGGGCCGCGGCGGTCCGGTCGACCGCCCGAGCTTCGAACGGTCTGCGCGGACCAGGACGTTCGAGCAGGTGCGGCAGGTGCACCGGGCGGTCCTGGACGACCGCCGTCCGCGCCCCGACCCGGCGATGGCGCGGCGCCTGGTGCCGCTGCCACGGGAGCTCGGCGGCGAGGTGGAGCTGCCGCGGCCCCTGGCCGGCCGGCTCGGCACGGACCTGGGCGAGGTCCTGCGCGGCCGGCGCACCAGCTTCGGCTCGTTCGTGGGGTCCCGTCCGCTGGGCCTGGACGAGTTGGCGACCGTGCTGGCCGGCACCGTGTCGGCGCAGAGGTACACCGCGGATGTGGTGCCCGAGGACGCCGGCCTGACCGGGCTGTACGTGCTGGCGAACCGGGTGGCGGGGCTTCCCGCCGGGAGCTACCGCTACGACGCGGGCGGCAGGCGGCTGCAGGTGGTGCGGCAGGAGCCGATCGCCGGGACGCTGCAGCGCAGCTACTACCTGAGCAACTACAACCTGGAACAGGTCGGCGCCGTGCTCGCGATCTCGGGCCGATGGCGCAGCACTCTGGAGGCCTTCGGCAGTCGCGGCTACCGCGTGCTGAACGCGGAGGTGGGGGCGCTGTCGCAGACCGCGTACACCGTCGCGGCGGCGCTCGGCGTGGGCTGCGGCGTGGTGCTCGGCTTCGACAACATCGCGATCGACGAGGCGGTCGGTCTCGACGGCAGTGACGAACGCACCTTCCTGTTCGTGCTGCTCGGGCACGAACGCACGGACCGCGCGGACTACGACTACCGGCTGGCATGAAAGGGACGATCCGTGATATCCAGCGCGATACCATCGGCGGCCTCTCCCTCGGAGCCCGCCGCGACTGCGCCGGGTCCCCGACGCGCCGAAGGGGCGTGGCACCTCGTCCCGCGGTTCATGCTGCGGGTCGGCGGGCTGCCCTTCGAGGCCGCCGACGTCCTGGCCACCGCGCAGAGCGCGGCGTGGGCGGACGCCCTGCTCGACGCCCGGCGGCGGCTGCGTGAACGAGGAGCCCGCCTCGCCGATGTCCTGCAGGAGCGCATAGCGGACTGCCTCGCCGACCCGTCGGCGCGCCGCACGCTGATCAATCTGCGCCGGGACGTGTTCAACTCCCGTGTTCCGCGTGGTCTCGCGTCGGCGGAGCCGCTGCTGCCGGCGCAGGATGTCGCGGCACTGCGGGAATGGGCCGCCGAGCGGGAGCGCTGCGCGTCGCTGCAGAGCGGCGGCTCCGGCGTCGTGGCGCGCGAGGTCGCGGCGAGCCGGCGGGAGCTGCGGCGGATCACGGTGGAGACGGATCTGCGCCACGGCATCCAGCTGTCCTCTCCGTCGCTCGACGAGTACCTGGACGGCTACGTGCGGCGCGACGGCGGTCCGCTGAGCAAGCGGGAACGCCGCATCGAACGGTCACTGCTGGAGTACCTCTACCGCACGGCGTGCAAGACCAGCCCTTTCAGCACGCTGACGGCGGTGTCCGCCGGCGGCTTCGAGGAAGGCGCCGGCAGTCCCCTCGTGGCGCGGCTCACCGGCTGGGACAAGGAGAGCCACTCCAGGCTCAACATCGCGGTGCTCGCCCGGCTCTCGGAGCTGGCCACCGTCGACCCGCGGCTCCGCCGCGACCTGCCGGTGCGGGCCACCAGCGGGCTGCGGGTCGACCGCGACCGGGTGCGCTACCTGCGCAAGCTGCGCGGCGCCGACGCCGACGCCGACGCGGCGGTCACCTTGGACGCGGTGCACGAGAGCCTGTTCTACCTGCCCACCGGCGACGTTCTCGCGGACGTGCTCACCGTGTTCCGGGACGACGCCGAGCTGCGGTTCGGCGACGCGGTGGCCCTGCTGTCCGCCATGGGCCCCGACCGCCCGGAAGCGGATGTGGAGGCCTACCTCGCCCAGTTGCTCAGGCTCGGGCTGCTCGTCGTCCCGGGGCTCCAGGTCGACATCCACGACCCGGACCCGGTCGCCACCTACGGCAAGGGCCTGCGGGCGCTGCGCACCGCCTGGGCGGACGACGTCGCCCACCTCGTGGAGCACATGGGCGAGGACGTCGGGCGGTTCGCCGGGGCCGACCTCGGGCGCAGACGCCAACTGCTGGGCCGGATCAAGGAGTCGGCGGCGGCCGCGCACCGGCTCCTGGGCCGGGCGGACCTCCCGGTGCTGCGCACGCTGGTCTACGAGGACACCACGCTGCCCGGGCTGGCGGTGACCGCTGACACGCAGGCGTGGCAGGAGCGACTGACCCCGGACCTCCAACGGTTGGCCGACATCCTGCCGGCCTTCGACGGCAACCTCGTGCGCCGCCTGGTGACCAAGGGGTTCTTCAGGGCGCGATACGGCACCGGGGGGCGCTGCGAGGACTTCCTGTCCTTCGCCCACGAGTTCGGGCAGGACTTCTACGACAACTACAACCAGCGGCTCCTGCGTCACCAGCGCTTCGACGGCACCGCCTTCCGCCCCTACGACAACTGGTTCCGGCAGGAGGACATCACCCGCATCGACCGTGCCCGGGCCGCCGTCGCCGACGAGGTCGCACGGCGACACCGGGACCTGCCCCCCGGGGCCGACCTGGAACTGGACGAGGAGTTCCTCACGACCGTCACAGCGATCCTGCCCCCCTCGCCCCTCGAAGAACTGCGCCCACTGTCGTTCTTCCTCCAGCTCGCGCACCGGGGCACGCAGGATCCGCTGGTCGTCGTCAACCGGGTCTACTCCGGCCTGACCCTGCTGTTCTCCCGGTTCGCACACTGCTTCGGGCCCGGGCTCACCGCGTCGCTGCGCCGGTCCCTGGAAACGATCGCCCCGCCCGGTGCCGTCTTCGCCGAGCTCAAAGGCGGCTACGACACGACCAACCTCAACCTGCACCCGGTCGTCACCCCCTACGAGGTGGTCTGCCCGGGCGAGACCAGTTCCCGGCCCGGCGCGGAGCAGATCCCCGTGGAGGACCTGGTCGTCGAGCACGACCCGGCAGCCGACCGGCTGCTGCTGCGCTCACGTCGCCTGGGCGTCGAGGTGATCCCGGTCTACCTGGGCTTCCTGCTGCCCATGGCGCTGCCGGAAGTGCAGCAGGTGCTGCTGAACTTCTCATACACGAGCATGGTGCAGCTCGACCTGTGGGAGGGCACCGGCCTGCGGGAGACACAGGACGGCCCGCTGCCCCGGATACGGCTCGGCAACGTCGTGGTGCAGCGCAGGTCCTGGCGGTGCGCGGCGGACCGGCTGCCCGCGACGACACCCGGGCAGCCGGACCACGAGTGGTTCCTGGCATGGCGGCAGTGGCAGCGGCACATGGGCCTTCCGCGTCGCGTCTTCGCGAACCCGGGCGGCGAGCACAAGCCCCTGTACGTCGACTTCGACGCCTACCCCAGCGTGCGCCTGCTCGACGCGGCCGTCCGCAAGAGCGCCTCCCCGGTGGTCCTCACCGAGATGCTGCCCGGCCCGGACGAGCTGTCGCTGCGCGACGACCGGAACCGATACGTCACCGAGCTCACGGTGGAGCTCGACAAAATGCCCACGGAGCGGCGATGAACGCCAACGACACTCTCCTCGCAGGCAGCGTCCCCGGCACGCAACCGGACGGGAACGGCTGGATCAGCCTGCACGTCTTCTACGCGGCGAACGCCAACCCCGTGCTGGTGCACTGCGTGCGGCCGCTGGTCGCGCGGCTGCGCGAACAACGCCTGCTGCGCTCCTGGTTCTTCATCCGCTACTGGCTGGAGGGCCCGCACATCCGGCTGCGCCTGCTGCCGGCCGACGCCGCGGCGGCCGGCGAGGTGGCGAGGATCGCCGAGGAGGCGCTCGCCGACTTCCTGCGCCGCCGCCCGGCCCTGTACGAGGAGGACCGCAACGCCAGCGGAGACCTGTACCGGAACATGTTCCTCGCCGAGTACAGCCAGGAACGCTGGGACGAGTTGTACGGACCGGACGGCACGATGCCCTTCCGGGACAACAACAGCGTCGCGCGCATCCCCTACGAGCGGGAGCTGGACCGGTACGGCGGTACCACCGCCATGGAGCTGGCCGAATGGCACTTCGAGAGATCCAGTGACCTGGTGGTCACCCTGCTGGAGAGCACCAACGTCCACGTGCGCACCGTGCTGCTGGGCCAGGCCGCCCAGCTGACGGCCGGTCTGTGCTTCTCCTTCCTGGGGGACCACGGCGAGGTGGCCCGCTTCCTGACCCGCTACCGCACCATGTGGGAGACCTCCTACCAGGAGCCGAGCGACAGCCAGCACGAGCGCTTCGACCGCAGTTATCACCGGATGCGCGACCGACTCGTCTCCCGGCTGCGGCACGTGGGGGACAGCGTCCGCGACACGCCCGGCGCGGCCCCCACCCCGCTGGAGCGGTCCTGGCTCAGCCACTGCGCCGACCTGCGCGAGAAGGTACTCGCCCTGTCCGGCGCCGGCGTCCTGGCCTTCCGCGACGGCGCGGCCCCCGACCCCCAGGCCGCCCTGGCCATCGTCCTCAGCTCCTACGTCCACATGACCAACAACCGGCTCGGCGTGAGCATCCTCGACGAGATCTATCTGTCGTATGTCATGGAAAAGGCGCTGTCGGACATGGCCGCGCAGGAGGTGATGCCACGGTGACCGCACAGGATCTGCCCCGGCTCCGCCAGGAGGTCGTGCTCGGCCCCGCCCTGCGGACCGGCCCGAAGACGGTGCACCACGTCAAGGACGCCCGTACCGGCTGCTACTACCGGGTCGGCCCCCGCGAGCACTTCATCATGGGCCTCATGGACGGCCGCCACACCCTCCAGGACATCGGACGCCGGTACAGCGACACCTACGACCGCCGGCTGGGCCCGGACCACTGGGGGCAGATCTTCACCCTCCTCGGCCGCTACCAACTGCTCGACGGGCATGCCGACACCACGATCCTCGACAAGCTGAGGAAGGCCCGCGAGGACAAGGAGTCCGCGCGGCAAGGGTGGCTGCGGCGGCGCTGGGTGCTGCTCCGGCCCGACCGGCTGTGCGCCGCCCTGGCGACGCGCCTGGCCTTCGCCTTCCGTGCCGGGTTCGTGATACCCGCGCTGATCCTGGTCGCCGCCGTACAGGCCCTGGTCTGGACCCACGCGGCCACCCTCAGCACCGAGGCGGCCCACCAGCGCACCTGGGCGATCTCGATACCGGTCTCCGTACTGCTCGTCTGGGTGATCACCGCGCTGCACGAATTCGCGCACGGCGTGACCTGCCGCCACTTCGGGGGCACGGTCACGGAGATCGGGGTCAGCTGGCGGTTCCCCATGCTGGCCCCCTACTGCCGGACCGACGACATCGTGCTGTTCCACCGCCGCAGAGCCCGAGTGGCGACGGCGTTCGCCGGGGTCATGGTGAGCCTGCTGGCCATGGTGCCAGTCGCCGGATGGTGGTGGCTGACCCGCGACGGTGGTCCGGGCCATTCGCTCGCTGCCGGGGTCCTGCTGTTCGGCAGCGCGGGCTCGTTGCTGAACCTTCTGCCGTTCCTGCGATCGGACGGATACGTGATGCTGACCCACGCGCTCGACCTGGCCGACCTGCGCGGCGAGAGCTACCGGTTCTGGCGGCTGCTCCTGCGCCGGGGCGACCCCGCCGCGCGCGAACGACTCGGCGTCTACCCGGCCCGCGACGCCCGCGCGTACGCCGCTTACGGGCTGGTCTCGCTGCTGTTCGCGCTGTCGGTGTACGGCTGCCTGATGTGGTTGTGGTTCGCCACACTCGAACGCTGGACGGGACCGGTGTGGGCCGTGGTGATCCTCGCCGCCGAGACCGCCGTCGTGGTGGTCCTGGTCCTCGCGGCGGCCCGAGCCCGTTCCGCCGGACGGCAGGCCGCCGATGCGTGACGGCCTCGCGGTCCGCACCAGCGGACTGACCAAGCGGTACCGTCCGGACGCCGGGGTGTTCGACCTCGACCTCGTCGTGCGCACCGGAGAGGTGTACGGCTTCCTCGGGCCGAACGGGTCCGGGAAGACCACCACCATGCGGATGCTCGTGGGACTCGTCCGGCCGACGTCGGGCACCGCCTCGGTGCTCGGCCACCCCGCCGGCAGCTCCGCAGGCCTGCGGGGCGTGGGCGCGTTGATCGAGTCACCCGCCCTGTACCCGCACCTGTCCGGGCGCGACAACCTGCGCGTCCTCGCCCGATACGCGGCCGTTCGGCCCGGCCGCGTCGACGACGTGCTCGAGGAAGTGGGCATGGCCGCGCGAGCCGATGTCGCCTTCCGCGCGTATTCGCTCGGCATGCGGCAGCGGATCGCGGTGGCGGCCGCGCTCCTGAAGGACCCCGCCCTGCTGATTCTCGACGAGCCGACCAACGGTCTGGACCCGGCGGGCGTCGCCGGCATACGGGAGCTCATCACGGGGCTGCGCCGTCACCAGCGCACCGTCCTGCTGTCGAGCCACCAGCTGGCCGAGGTGGAGCACGTGTGCGACCGGGTGGGCGTCATGCGCCACGGCCGGCTGGTCGCCGAGGGCACCGTCCCGGAGCTGCGCCGGGGCGCCGGACACGAGGGCCTGACGCTCACGGTCGATGAGCCGGCACGCGCCGCCGACCTGCTCGCGCGGCTGGCGTCCGTCCGCTCGGTGACCGTGGACGACGGGAAGGTGCGCGTGGCCGTCGACCCCGGCCAGGCGGCGGCCGTCAACCGGCTCCTCGTGGAGAACGGACTGGCCGTCAGCGAGCTGCGCCGGCAGACGGTCTCCCTCGAGGAGGCCTTCTTCGAGCTGGTCGCGGACCAGCCTTCATCGGGAACGGGAACGGAACGCCAGGGAGTGGTCAACCGGTGAACGCCATGGTGCGGGCGGAGCTGCTGGCGGCACGCAAACGCCCCGGCGTGTGGATCGTCGGCGGCGCGTGGATCGCCCTCGCCCTGGTCTTCGGCACGGTGGTGCCGGCCGTCGTCTACCTGGCCGTACGGAACCGGCCGCCCGGCGCCGCCGGTGACCCGCAGGAACTGATCGACGGCCTGCTTCCGGACCGCTTCCTGTCGGGGACCGTGGCCCTGTACCCGATGTTCGGCAGTGCACTGATGCTGATCCTGGGCGCGGTGCTCACCGGAGGCGAGTTCCGGTGGGGGACCTGGGGGACACTTCTGGTCCAGCGGCCCGGCCGTACGGGCGCGGTTCTCGGCAAGGCGGCGTCCGCGGCGGTGGTGGTGCTCTGCGTCACGGCGCTGGTGGTGGCGCTCGGCGCCGCATCCGGCGCCGTCGCCGCGGCGCTGACCGGCCGGGCGGCGCACTGGCCGGACGTGTCCAGCCTCGCGGCCGCAGTCGCGGCCGCCTGGCTGATCAGCATGGCCGCGGCGAGCCTCGGCATGTTCCTGGCGATCCTGCTGCGCGGCACCGGCGCCGCCATCGGGGTGGGGCTGCTGTGGCTGCTGGCGGTGGAGAACCTGGTCTCCGGGCTGACCGGGGCCCTCCCGGTGCTGAAGGGGCTGCAGCGGCTGCTGATCGGGCCGAGCGCGGGCTCGTTGGCCGCCGCCCTCGACCCGTCCGGCACGGCCGGCACCTCGGTTCCCGGGGTGGTCTCGGTGTCGGGACCCGCCACGGCGAGCGTGGTGCTGACGGCGTACGTGGCGGTCTTCCTCGGCCTGTCCGCCCTGCTGCTCACCCGGCGCGACGTGGCCTGAAGGCCCGCCCGCCACGGGCGCCGGGACCGGCCGGCGGCGGGCGACGATGTCCGCCCCAGTCATATGGGACGCCTCCGTCGAAAAGCGGTCGGGGGAGCACTCTCGTCGGGCCCGCGTCGAGATGAAGGACGTGAACAGGGGCCCAGAGGGCTGCCGGGGCAGGGCGGTCTAGTCGGCGACCGTCGCCATCGCCGGTGGGATCCCGGTGGACCGGATGTGGTACGCCGTCCCCGCCTTCCCGACCATCAGCGAGGTGTGGCTGCGCGTGCTCGGAACCTGCCGACATGCGGCAGGTGTGACGTCGCGGCGAACGGCAAGGACCCGCCTCCCGGTGGGAGGCGGGTCCTCGGGTCCACTTTCCTACTTCGTCAGGTAGGCGTCGACGATGGTCTCGTCGACGGTGTTGCCCTGCTTGTCCACGGCCTGGGCCTTGAACGACACGCTGCCGCCGGCCTCGGGGTTGGTGATCCGAACCCGGCCGTCGTGCACGCTCAGCTTCTGCCAGTGGGCTCCCTTGTCGTAGGAGGCCCACACGCTCAGGGACTTGAGGTTCCCGCCCGCGGCGGAGCCGTGGACGGTCACGGGAACCCACACCTTCGCCCGGGCCTTGGCCGTGTTGTCGAGGGACAGGGCGGGGGTGAAGCGCACCGCGGAGGTCGGGAGCCTGGTGATCCCCGGGGCGAACTCGGAGGAGAACGTCCAGCTCGCGGTCATGCTCGTGGACACATCCGCGACCGTGCCGCGGTCGACCGAGACGGTCACCCGGTAGTCGGCCCGTTCGTTCTCCGCGATGTAGAAGACGTCCATCGGGTAGATGCTGCTGCGGACGAGCTCACCGTTGCGGTAGACGGACGTGCGTGCGCTCTCGATCGGGGAGTTGTTGTCGTTGATGTTCCCCTCGCTGTCCGAGAACAGCGGCAGCCGCCCGTCGATCGCCTCGTCGGACCGGACGAATCCGACGAGTCCCGCGTCCTCCGGGAGATCCGGCCCGAAGACACCGACGTTGAACACGTGCTCGTAGGAGCGCCCCGGCTTGAACGTCCTCGGCAGGGCGTCGTAGGAGGACTCGTAGGAGTCGTTCGCGTCGACCTGCATGAAGCCCAGCTGCCATGAGGGGTTCCCGGAGAACAGGTGCAGGGTTCCGGTGTAGGGCAGGGCGTGCACGGTGCCGAGGCCGGCACCGCCCTCGGTCACCGGAGTGACGAACCCGAACTTGCCCTTGGCCGGGGCACCCAGCTTCGCCTCGACCTCGGCGAACTCCCGGGCCTTGGCATGGTGGGTGAAGCCGGTGAGGTAGCGGTCGCCGGTCGGCTGGTACACCAGGTGGTACTCGTCGTGCCCACCCACGCCGGTGGAGAAGGTGGTCATGAGCTGCTGGGTCAGCCGGTCGCCCGCGGCAGCCTTGGGGCCGAGGTGGGCGGTGCGGTACTGCGCCAGGGAGTTGGTGAAGACCCCGTAGCGGGTGCCGAACCCGTCGGGCAGCTCGATGCCCGCGCTGAAGAAACCGAGGACGGGCTGGGCGGAAGGGTCGGGGACGGTGACGTCCAGCGCCTTGGCGGTGCGCGCGTCCACCGTCACCGTGGTGTCCGCGGCGATGTCGAGGTTGGGCTGGTTGAACCAGTCACCGCCCTGGCCGTAGGAGCCTTCTGGGTCGACCCGGACCATGGAGTTGAGGAAGTACCGGCCCTTGGGGACGCGCAACGAGTGCGTGTCGCCGGCCAGCACGAAGTTGGACCCCCTGGAGGGTCCCGTCAGGGCCTGGATCTGAGCGTCCCAGGCGGGGGCCGGAGCGGGCTTGCCGTTGCGGTCCAGGGTCTTGACCGTGAGGGTGTACATCTCGGACTCGCGGTCCACGGCCAGCGCGGTGCCGACGGTCTGACCGTCGCCGGTGGCCGTGATCCGTCCCGTGAAGGCACCAGTCGTGTCGCCGCCGAGGCGGGTATCGGCGGTGACCTTCACCGTCGCCTCGCCGTGCGCCGGAACGGTGACCTGCTCGTCAGCGGTGAACATCCCGTCCGGCGCGGCGTTTCCGTCCGGGCCGGTGGCGTCCACGGTCAGCTTCAGGGTGACCGGGGAGTCGCCGGTGTTGCGGTACGTGAGGTTCTTGGTGAGCGGCTGGTCGTCGGTGTGCGGCCACTGCGCGAGACCGAACGAGAGCGACGTCTCGCGGGCGACGACGGTCTGCTTGATCGCCTTGCGCAGGTCGATCCGGCCCGAGCCCTGCTCGAAGGCCGTGTATCCGCCGGACGTCGTCGAGGACACCAGCGCGTCCTTGATGTCCTCGCCGGTCCAGTCGGGGTGCTGCTGGACGAGGATGGCGGCGGCGCCGGCGACGTGGGGGGTGGCCATGGAGGTGCCGTCGAGGGCGATGTAGCCGTCCGCGACGGAGGGCGCGACACCGCCCAGGAAGCTGTCGTGCGCGGCCGCGGCCCCGATGGCCACACCGGGCGCCGTCACATCCGGCTTGATACCGCCGTCACCGACGCGCGGCCCGGTGCTGGAGAACGGGGCCAGGTGGTCCTGCTTGTCCACCGCGCCGACGGTGAGCGCGGCGTCGGCGCTGCCCGGCGTACCGATGGTGCCGGCTCCCAGCTCGCCGTTGTTGCCCGCCGCGATGACGAAGAGCGTTCCGCTCTCGGCCGACAGCCTGTTGACGGCCTCCTCCGCCGGATCGATCTCCGGGGAGTCGTAGGCGCCGAGGCTGAGGTTGACGACGTCCGCCTTCTCGGCGACGGCCCACTCCATGCCCGCGATGATCTGGGACATGCTGCCGCTGCCGCTGTCGCCGAGGACCTTGCCGTTGAGCAGGCGGGCTCCCGGCGCCACACCCTTGTACTTGCCACCGGACTTGGCGCCGGTGCCGGCCGTGATCGACGCGACGTGCGTGCCGTGACCGTAGTGGTCCCCGACGTCCGGGGAGTCGGAGAAGTTCTTCTCCTCGACGACCTGACCGGCCAGATCGGGGTGGCTGGTGTCGACACCCGAGTCGAGAACGGCGATACGCGTACCGGTGCCGTCGAAGCCGGCCGCCCAGGCCTCGGGGCCGCCGATCTGGGGGACGCTCTTGTCCAGGCTCGCCTGGACGACGCTGTCCAGCCACACCGAGGCGATCCCGGGGGCGACGGAGCGCTTCATGGCGCCGGCGGGACCGCTGGTGACGGCGGACCACAGTTCCGCGGTGCCGTCGGCGGTCGCAGCGACGGCGTCGGCGTTGACGCTGGCCAGCGTGCGCTCGACCTTGGCGCCGCCGGTGGAGCGCAGGGCCGTCCTGGCGGCCGGACGGGCCGCGTCGTACAGCACGATGAGCCGCAGGTCATGGCGGTCCGCGTAGGCCGCCGAGCTCAACGTGGTGATGTCGAACAGTCGCCGGTCCACCCGGCCGCTGCGGACCAGGTCCCGGGCGTCGTCAGGCAGGGCGTATATGTGGCCGTCGCGGGACTCCACCCGGATGGGTATGTCCTCGCGCCCCTTGCCGGGACGCGCGCCGACGATCTCGCCCTTCGCGTTCACCGCGATCCGGTCACCGGTGATCAGCGGGATCCACCGCTGCGCGCCGGTGGCGACCGAAGTCGCTCTGATCTCGGCGCCCGTTCCGAAGGCCGAGGCCGAGGCTGGGGACGATGCGGCGGACGAGGCCGTGCCGATGGGGGTGGCGAGTGCCAATGACGCCGACGGGGTAGCGGCGACCAGCAGCATGCTGATTCCCAAGACCGTGCCGATCGCAGGTCTCTTGGACGTGAACTTCACGATTTCCTCTCGCTCCATTTGCCCCGCGCCCACGCGTTGGTTCCACGGTGGCTTGGGGTGCGCCGCACAGCGAAGCACCAGTCCCGAGAGGGTGTCAACGGTTTGATCTTGCAGCGGGTGCCGGCGGCCAGGTGGCCGACCAGTGCATTTCTCCACGGCATAACCGCACTTTTCGATCCAATGTGCTCGGTGTCCGGAAAGGCGGGCACAGACCCATGCGCGACCCTCGGTGACACGGATGCGCCCGGCCGGGCGTGCGCCGCTGACTACGGGTCAAGTCAACCTCGATTGCCGCGCGTCGTCCGGGCCGAGTTTGCCGGTCCGGCGGCGGGCGTTGTCCACGAGCGAGCCCGCCTCGACCTTCGTCACCGACCTGTCGGGCCCGGTCAGCCGCTCGACGTGCTTCCTGGCCGCCAGGAGCGTTCGTTCCCTCACGGGCGTGGAACTCGAAGGGGCCAAGCCCAGTTGTCCCCGTCGTACGGCGTGCCGGCGACCACTCGCCGAGATCGGCTGGCGCGGACCGGGCCGGCTTCGACCTGGTGATGCTGGACTCGGACACCGCAGCCTGGGTCTCCATCTGGATCAAGAACGGCGGCGAGCTCGAAGCGCAAGGTCGAAGCGGCCTGCTTCGCTGTGTCGCCCGCCTGGACCAGGTCATACCTGTACTCAGCGAAGCGGACGACCCCGAGTACTGGCACCGCCTGCACGAGATGGCTCGACTCGTCGCGGATTCGTAGCCACCGAATGAGATGACCTCTAAACACCGTCGAACGCTAGAGCCGACCGGCCCGAGCGGAGGCTCCGCGTCCCCAAATACCGTACCTGCCCCGTCGACCCCTACCGCGAGCACCTGCGTAAACGCTGAGCCGAGGACCCCGCCGTCCCCGTTAAGCAGCCTTCGAAGAGATCAAGGCCCTCGGCTACGAGGGCTGCCTCAACCTGTCTCGGTCGGCATTGCGACGGGCGGTGGTCTTTCGCGGCGGGCGGTGTATGAGGTCCGTGTCACCCTCCTGGCGCGGGATGTAGTAGAAGCCGTCCTCTGTATCGGGGTCGTAGTGCACGACCGCACCCTCATCGGCGAGCATCTCCTTCCACGATTCCAGCCGGGCCCGGTCTGTCTCGGTCAGATCTCGGCCGTCGCGGAGCCGGGCCTCCACTCGCAGCATCGCCACCGGGTACTTCCAGCGGTGCTTCTCCTTCACCTCCCACGGGATCAAGTCATCGTCTCGGGTTATCCGACGATCGAGCCCGCGCCGACGCCGGAAGTTCCCCCACATCGACGGGACGGTTTCTATGCCGTACTTCCGCTTGTACTCATCGGTCATCCACTGGTAGGTCTTCCCCTGCTCGAACCAGCGGATGACCTCCTGCTCATCCTGGATCTTGCCCTTGGCCATACTGCCCCTCCCGTGTGCCACTTGCGTTCCAGTCACCGACCGGTCAGTGACGTTTTATCAGCGAAGTCAGCAGTCGGACAGACCGGGCCCGGCTGCAGACAAGCGTAAAACCCCTGGTAGGACCGGTGGTACTGGACGCACCCACGGCGCAGTCCAGACTGCCTGACTCGCGGGCCGCGGCAGCGACGAGACGAGCTTCGTTCGCGCACTGCCTCGCTGTCGCCCGTGCGCTTGTGCGGTCTTCGGGTTGTTGGTGGGTCACTGATCGGCGTGTTGCTGAAGGGGTCCGGAGCCGACGGCACTGGGGGAGGACGACGCGGTGTGTGGCTGAGGCGTTGCGGCCTCCGTCGGGGATGCGGGTCCGCTGCGGCGAATCCACAGGAAAGTTCCTGCCAGCAGCATGCTGCCCCCCAGTAGCCACGGCGCAGGGCCGGACGGAAGAACACCAATGATCAAGCCGGTGAGTGCTCCCACCAGTTGCTGAGCGAGAGACTGGACGGACAGCGCGGTGGCCCGGCCCGAACGTGAGACACGGCGGTGCAAGAGGTCGTTCTCACTCGGCCCCGCCGCACCAAGCCCGAGGTAGATCAGGCCGTAGCCGATGGTCGCGAGGACCAAGGAGGCCACTCCTGCGAACGCTGCGGTGGCGCCGAGCAGAAGCAGGCCGCTCGCGCTCGCGCCAAGGCTCACCATGACCGCACGTTCTCCGCTGTTCGCAAGTCGGGCGGTCAGTGGTGCAAGGTGGCTGCCGATACCCGCGCAGACGAATCCGGCGCAGGCGAGTGCGGCAAAGAGCACTGCCCCCGACTCCGACGCGCCCGTGAGAGCCGCAGCCCGCCCTGGCGTGAGCAGTTCGACCGCGGCCAGGGCGCTGCCGGTGGCGCCTGCGCTGAGGAACACCCGGCGGACCAGCGCATCGCGGCCCCCCAGCCGCAGGCCACCCACGATGGTGGCCGGGATGCCTCGAAGTACATCGCGCAAGGTGGCCGCCGGTCGGGGCCGCTCCCGCAGAGCGGTCAAGACATATGCCACGAAGGCGATCTCGACCGCTGCGCCCAGCAGGATCGGAACGGAAAGGGGCAGCACCAGCTCGGAAGTCGCCTCGCTCACTAGGGCGCCGAGGTCGGGGCCGAGGCCGAGCAGCCAGGGAAGGGCACCGCCGAGCAGGGTGCCCGTGGCAAGCGCGGCGGATGTCGCGGAGCTGCCGCGAGCCAGTCCGGTACGCAGTTCGGCGTCGAGGCCGGAGTGCTCCTGGACGGTGTCGACGTACCAGGCTTCGGCCGGACCGCTGGACAGGGCACGGCCCGCGCCCATCAGGGCCATGCCGAGGCCGAGCAGCCAGGGGGCGCTGCCCAGGCCCACGAGTGTCAAGGCGACCAGGTTCAGCAGGCCGGCAGCGGCCAGAACAGCGCGGCGTCCGAGGACGTCGGACAGTCCTCCGGTGGGCAGTTCCAGCGCGGAGGCGGTGAGGGAGTGCGCGGCGAAGAAGCCCGCGATGGCCGCCAGGGCCATGCCGCGCTCGGTGAACAGCAGGATCAGGGGAGCGATACTCAGCCCCAGTGGAAGCCAGAACAGAACGCAGACCGTGATGTAGCGGCGGCGTGCGGTGTGTATGTCCAGCGGCCCGGTCATGACGCGTCCTCGGTAACTGTCCCCGAAGGGGCGGCGGCGTCCGCCGGAGTGGCAGGGTTGCGCGGCGCCAAGGGCAGCCCGGCAGTGAGGAGTACGACCTGCGTTGCGCGCGGATCTTCTGCGTCGCGGGTGATCAGTTCCTCCAGCTTCCGGCCGAACACCTCCCAGAGTTCGGTGAGCGACTCGGGCGTCAGGCGGGGTATCAGGTCGTCGATTCCGGACGGCTCCACCCACTCCTGCCCCAGCCGCCCATCGGCGATGTCGGCTTCGTGACGGGCCAGAGATGCTTCCAGGTGCTCGATCTGGACCCGGCGCGACAGGGTGATCCACGCGCGGGTGCCCGGCGCGGCGTCCATTGCCGTATTGCTCCAGGCAGTCACGGAGTGCACCGCCTTCCAGCGGCGCTCCCGCCCGTCACGGTGCTCGGCCTCGGCAACGAACGCGTACTTCGCCAGCACCCTCAAGTGATAGCTGGTGGAAGCGGATGACTCCCCAGACCTGACAGCGAGTTCGCTCGCTGTGGCCGGGCCGTCCTGCCGCAGCATCCCGAGTAGCCGGATACGCAGAGGGTGCGTCAGGGCCTTCAGGGCTGCTGCGTCCCGCTCGGGATCGAGTACACGTTTCTGCTGCTCGCTGACCATGACGGGAGGGTAGAGCGATCCAGAGGCTTCCCAAAGGATTTTTGCAAAAATTCTTTTGGAAAGTTTGCTGGTCGCCCGTATCACCGGCACCGCGCACTGGCGGGACTGGACAGCGTTACGCGTCCGCACCTTGCCCACCCTCAGCGCCCATGAAGACCCCTTCGGGGGCGCCGCTGCTGCGTCCGGCATCCTGGGGCCCCGTGACCGACCCGGCGACCGGAGACGTCACCACGCAGGTCGCGATGGCCGGCGCCGCCGAGGTCGACGCCGCGGTCGCCGCAGCGAAGGAGGCGTTCGCCGGCTGGCGTACGTCCTCGCTCGCGCAGCGGACGGCAATCCTCCTCCCGCTACCGCGAGTTGCTGGACGCGCGCGGCGACCACCTCGCCGCGCTGATCACCGCCGAGCAGGGCAAGGTCCGCGCGGACGCGCTGGGCGAGGTGTCTCGGGGCCTGGAGATCGTCGAGCTGGCGTGCGGGCTCGGCACGGCCCTCAAGGGCGAGACGTCCACGGAGGTGGCGGGCCTGACCGACGTGGCGTCGGTCCGTCAGCCGCTCGGTGTGATCGTCGGCATCTCGCCGTTCAACTTCCCCGCGATGATCGGCATGTGGATGTTCCCCATGGCGATCGCCTGCGGGAACACTTTCGTGCACAAGCCGAGCAGCAAGGCCGATAGGGTCGGCACCGACTCGGACGCCTACCGGAACGAGATCTTCGGCCCCGTCCCGTGCGTGGTCCGCGCGGGGACGTACGAGGCGGCCATGCGTATCGTCAACGGTTCCCCGTTCGGCAACGCGAGCTCGATCTTCACCCGCGACGGCGGCGCGGCACGCCGGTTCCAACTCGAGGTCGAGACCGGCATGGTGGGCGTGAACGTGCCGATGCCGGTGCCGGTGGGCTACCACTCCTTCGGTGGCCGGAAGGACTCGGCCTTCGGCGACCACCGGATGTACGGCAGCGAAGCGGTGCACTTCTACACGCGGGGGAAGGTCATCACGAGCCGCTGGCCGGAACCGGCCGGGGTGACGGCCGGTTGAAGGTACTTGGGCCGTCGCCGCGTTCCGCTGACCGCCCCGGCCTCGTACGCGCGGCCGCGCACGCCCCTCCACGGTGCGGGCGCGGCCGTCCGGCCGCCGAACGTGACCCGGTCGCCGGACGAGATGCCGGCGCAGTCGCTCCTGCGCGGTTCGTTCCGCGTCGGCGAACCTGGCGTGGTGCAGCGCCGCAGCTTGCCGTAGCCGTTCATCCACGCGTGCGAACGCTCGACCACCCACCGTTTGCCGGCCTGGATCGGTGCGGGCACGCCCTTGCGGGCACGCCCTTGCGGGCGATCTCTGGGGTTCGAGCAGCAAGATGGCACAGCAGGCACGGGCCCTCCGGTGATCGCTGAGCGTAGAGAACTCCATGATCACTCAGGCCCGTGCCTGTCTCGTACTCACAGCGTCCAGCCGCCAGGCAGCCCACCATTCGCCGGTCGGTCTAAGGCTTTGGGCTGCTGCTGCAGGCGGGTGCCGGGCTGTCAGAAGGTGAGGACCAGTCGGCCGCGTACGCCGCCTGCTTCGAAACGGCGATGGGCCTCGGCCGCCTGGGCGGCGGGGTATTCGGCTGCGACCCGCAGTGACATGCGGCCTTCCTCTGCGAGCGCGCGCAGGTCGTCGAGCTTGTCGTTGGCATGGCGGTAGTCGGGCACGAAGACGTTCCGGACGATGACGTTCGCGGGGTCGCCCAGGGGAGTCGTGCCCGGTTCTCCCTCGCTGCGCGCGAGGGCCAGCTGACCTCCGGGCCGGATGGCGGGGAGCACCTCGGGGCCCATGACCGCGGAATCCACGACGGCTTCCACGCCGCCGGGAACGACCTCGAGGATGCGCGCGGCCACGCCCGGCCCTCGGCCGACGATCCGGTCGGCGCCCAGTGAGCGCACCAGTTCCTCGTCTGCGGGAGCCGCGTCGGCCACGACGCGCAGCCCGTCCGCCTTGGCCAGTTGTACGACGTAGCCGCCCATGGCGCCTGCGGCGCCGGTGACGGCGATCCAGTCGCCGGGAGTCAAGCCGAGTACGTCGAGGGCACGGCGTGCGGTCAGCCCGTTCATCGGGAGGGTGGCGGCCTCGACGTGGGTGGTTCCGGCCGGGGCCCTGACGACCTGCCGGGCGTCGAGGGCCACGTACTGCGCGTAGGCACCGCCGGAGGGGTCGATGGGGATGACGATCGCCATCACGCGGTCACCGACCTGCAGATCGGTGTCTGTTTCCGGACCGATCTCGTCCACGACGCCGGCAGCGTCCATGCCGGGTCGGTAAGGCGGGGTCAGGCGTCCTCGCAGCATGGGGTCGGTGTGGCCCTCACGCAGCAGGACGTCCGAGGGGTTCACCGAGGCCGCGTGCACGCGCACCCGGATCTGTCCCGGTCCGACCGCGGGGAGGGGCAGGTCCACGACCTCGAGTACCTCGGGACCGCCATAGCGGAAGACGCCTACAGCCTTCATCGCACTACTTCTCTCTGATGGGGGCCGCCGAGGCGGCCGTGATGTTCGGTTCTCAGGCACGGTTGCAGCCGCGCACTAGTTGTTTACCGAATGGTCAGTATAGAATATGACATCAAGGGCGCTGATCACTCAGGCATCCGGGACGGGCTGAATGCCCAGGTCGGACGGGGGTTACTGGACGGTTGAGCGAGAATGAGGCCCTCACGGCTCGCGCCAGCTGTGCTGCACTGCGCAGGCCCCCTCTGCGTCGCAGCCGGCTTGGCCGCCGGTGTCAGGGATCGTCAGTTGTGGTCCGCGGTCGGCCCAGGCCCGTTCCAGCAGTTCGGTAAAGGCTTCGGCCGGTTGGGCGCCGGAAAGTCCGTACTTCCCATCGACCACGAAGAACGGCACGCCTGTGATGCCCAACTGTGCGGCCTCGGCCTCGTCCGCGCGTACTTGGGCGGCATAAGCCTGCTTGTCAGTCATCACGGCGCGGGCGTCGGCTTCGCTGACGCCCGCGCGGACGGCAAGTTCGACTTGATGCTGCGGGTCGTAGAACCACCGCACCGACCGCCCCGGCACCTTCCACACCCGCTGGGACACCGACCGCACGGAGCAGAAGAGCAACTAAAGGGCCCGCCGCACGGACACGCTGAGCCGGGACGTGGCCAGGGCACCGGTGGGCAGAACGGCACCCGAAGCCGACCATCGCGAGATCGCGAAGGCGGCCGACGTGAATGCCATGCTGGTCAACCGCTGCTTCGGCTCCAAGGAGCGTCGACTGGGTGCACCGTTCCCAGGGCATGCGACGACGGCCCGGCAGCGGCCGCGTCAGGGGTGGTCCTCGCGGGCGACGGCGTCCGGCCGCCCCGCAGGGGAGTGGCTCTTGGATCCCGCCATGTGCTGTCCTCCCCACGATGTCCAATTCCATACTGCAGATTGCATGCCGTATGGAGGGTCGCGTCAGAGGCGGTGGATGCCCAGAGGGTGCCCGGGGAAGATGTGCCCTGGCCCCCTTACGGGCGGGGCGGCAACGGCGCGGCGGCCCGCACCGCCGCGCCGATGCCGGGCCCGCGGGGCGGGCCGGGCCTCATCGGAACGCGCGGCGTCAGGTGTGATGCTCCGCCGCGCTGCGGGTGTTCAGCGGCCCGTCGGGCGCAGGCCGGTCAGGACGAGGTCCACGGCGTCTTCGGCCCAGCCCGCACGGCCGCCGCGGCCGGCCATGTAGTCGGCATAGAAAGGGCCGAGTAGTGCGGAGACGGCTGCCTCCAGGTCGGCGCCGGAGCGGAGCTCACCGCGGTCGCGTGCCTGTTCGAGGACCTGGACCAGCAGGGCGCGCCGGGGCACCACGGTGCGCTCGCGCAGCAAGGCGAGGAGCTCGGGGGTGTGGGCTTCTTCGGCGAGACAGGTGCCGATCAGCGCCATGCCGCGTACGCGCTCCACGGTCGCGGCGAAGTCCTGGAGGATCGCCGTCAGGTCGGCCCGGGTGTCCCCGCTCGGCGGCGGGGCGTCGGCCATGCGCAGGGCCGCCAGCGCCGCGGTCAGGAGGTCCGCCTTGGTCTTCCAGCGCAGGTGGATGGTGGACTTGCTGACCTGTGCGGCGGCAGCGACCTGGCTCAGACTCATCCGCGTGTAGCCGTGCGAGGCCAGCAACTCCAGCGCCGCCTGGAGAATGGCGGCGTCCTTCTCGGACGACCGCGGCCGCCCGGCGCTCTTGGTCTGAGTGTCACCCATTCCGACAGGATAGGCGGGAATCCGCACCGAGCGGTTCGGTACGGATTCCCGTGCGTCCCGGAGGCAGGGCGGTGGCCGGAACGTGTCGGTGCTGTCCCCGGCCACAGGCGGAAGATGCGGGCCGGGCTGCCGGTCGGCTCTTCGGTGTCCGGCAGCCGCAGCACGCCGACGCCGCCCTCGCTGCGGCCGACCAGGACGGTCTGCGCGACCGGGCCGGCCGTTGCCGCGGCGGCCAGGGCCTTAAGCCGCATTCGTGGCGCGGCGTCGCGGATCCGGCGGCTGGTGGGCCGTGTGCCGCTGGGTCCGGGACGGGCCGCCCGCCCCGGCGAACGCGTCCTCGGCGGTCTGCGCGGCCGCCCGTGATCACTTGGCGGAGAGCACCATGTGGATCTTGAGGGCGAGATGCACCTGCAGCACCTGGTCGCCGCCGCGCCAGTGCGGGCCGAGGAGTGAGGTGATGCGGTCGATCCGCTGGTAGAGCGTATTGACGTGGACATAGAGCTGTTCGGCGGTGCGGTTCAGGCTCGAGTCGCAGGCGAAGAAGACGATCAGGGTGCGGGTGAGTTCGCCGCCGCGCCTGGCGTCGTAGTCGAGGACGGGGCCGATGGTGCGGCGCACGAAGCGGTGCAGTTCCTCGCGGCCGGCTTGGTGGAACAGCAGCCCGTAGACCCCGAGTTCACCGGGCGACGCCCCCTCTCCGTCGCGGTCGAGCGCGAGCAGGACATCGAGGCAGCGCGCCGCTGAGACGCACCCTCGTCCTGCTGTCCGCCGTGCTCCTGTCGACGGCGGCACTGTCCGCGAACGCCACGGCGGAGACGGAGCACCACTGCGAAGGACTGGACCGGATCCACGTGCCCGGCGCCGGACTGCAGCAGATCTCCTGCCACGACGACATGACCACCAGCGCCCTGGCCGGAACCCCGTACACCGACTCCACGGACTGGGCCTCGCTGGCCGCCGCGGGCACCCAGAACCCCACCGGTGTGCCCGGCACCCAGATCGACGGCTATTTCCCCGACTCCTCACATCTCAACACCACGCACGGCTGGAACCACGACGCACAGTTCGTGATCCGCCTGCCCGACCATTGGAACGGCGGTCTCGTCGTCACCGGCGCCCCCGGCGTGCGCAAGCAGTACTCCCTGGACACCCTCATCTCCGACTGGGTCCTCGCCCGGGGCTACGCCTTCGCCTCCACCGACAAGGGCAACAGCGGCCAGAACTTCTACACCGACGGCACCCGGCCGGGCGACGCGATCGCCGAATGGAACCGGCGCACCACCGAACTGACCCTCGCCGCCAAGCGCGTCGTCGCGCAGGCGTACGGGCGCGCCCCGGGCCGTACCTACATGACCGGCATCTCCAACGGCGGATATCTGACCCGGTGGCAGCTCGAGAACCACCCGGAGCTGTACGACGGCGGGGTGGACTGGGAAGGCGCGCTCTGGACCGCGAAGGGGCCGAACCTGTTCACCTACCTGCCGACCGCGGTCGCGTACCAGGCGGGCCGGGCCGGCCACGACGACATGATCGCCGCCGGGTTCACCCCCGGCACCGAGTTCCTGTGGCCGTACCACGAGACCGTCTACTGGGGCCTGACCCAGAAGGTGTACCGCGCCGAATTCGACCCGTCGTACGATCCCGGCTGCCCCGGAGCGTCGGCAGGTTCGACGACCGCGGAGATCCTGGCTCCCTGCGCCTCGGACGCCTCCTACGACTACGCAGCCAGACCCCGGTCCGTGCACCGGGCGGTCGACGGGGTGTCACTGACCGGCCGGATCGGGAGGCCCATGATCACCCTGCACGGTTCGCTCGACGCGCTGCTGCCGATCGCCACCGACTCCGACGTGTACGCGCGCATGATCGCCGACCGGCACCGCTCCCGGCTGCACCGCTACTACACCATCGAGGGCGGCACCCATGTGGACGGCCTCTACAACGCCTACCCGGACCGGCTGCGCCCCATCCTGCCCTGCTATCGCAGCGCGTTCGAGGCGCTCACCGACTGGGTCGAGCACCGCGCCGCCCCTCCGGCGAGCGGGACGGTCCCCAAGCCCGCGTCGGGCGACCTGATCAACTCCTGCGCACTGCGGTGACACCCGGCGGCACGTGACCTGGAGGCGGCCGACACCTCGGGCGAGCGAGGACTGTGGGCCGCTCCCGCTGGCAAGCGACCGCCGCGGTTCTACGGTGCAGCGGACCGCGCCGCTCCGGGGGGACGCCCGGGGCGGGCGCGGTCCCGTCCCCGCACCCCTCGACAAGGGAGGACCCATGTCGGTTCGCGACCGCGCCGGCAAGACCTGCTGGGCCGCACTGCTCGCCTTGCTGCTCGCCCTGTTCACCGTCCCGCACAGCGCCTCGGCGGCTTCGCTCACCCAGGTGAGCGGCTTCGGTTCCAACCCCGGCAACCTGTCGATGTACGCGTACGTCCCCGCCAACCTGCCCTCCGGCGCCCCCTTGGTGGTCGCCCTGCACGGCTGCACCCAGAGCGCGAGCGACTACTTCGGCCACTCCGGCTGGCCCAAGTACGCCGACGCCTACGGCTTCGCGCTGGTCTTTCCGCAGACGACCAGCGCCAACAACGCCAATTCGTGCTTCAACTGGTTCCAGTCCCAGGACTACACGCGTGGTCAGGGCGAGGCGCTGTCCATCAAGCAGATGGTCGACTACGCCAGGACGCAGTACGGCAGCGACGCGAGCCGTGTGTACATCACCGGGCTGTCCGCCGGCGGTGCCATGACCGCCGTGATGCTCGCCGACTACCCCGACGTCTTCGCCGGCGGATCCATCGACTCCGGCATCCCCGCAGGCTGCGCCACGGACCTGATCAGCGGTCTGACCTGTCAGAACAACCCGGTCGGCAAGACCCCGCAGCAGTGGGGCGACCTGGTACGCGGCGCCTCGGGCGGCTGGACCGGACCCTGGCCGCGCGTCGCGGTCTGGCAGGGCACGGCCGACACCACCGTCAACCCGGCCAACGCGACCGAGTCCCGCGACCAGTGGACCAACGTCTGGGGCATCAGCCAGACCCCGTCCTCGACCGCGTCCCTCCCCGGCGGCACCACCCAGGCCGTCTACGACGACGCCGGCGGCAAGCCGGCCGTCGAGACCTACACCGTCTCCGGCATGGCCCACGGCCTCGCCGTCAGCCCCGGATCCGCCGGAGACCAGTGCGGCACCACCGGCACCTACTACCTCAACTACATCTGCTCCAGCTACTACACCGCGAGGTTCTGGGGCCTGGACGGTTCCGGCGGCACGGGCAGCCTCCCCGCCCCCGGCGGCCTGACGGTCACAGGCACCACCGACAACAGCGTGTCGCTGTCCTGGGGCGCCGTCAGCGACGCGGCTTCGTACAACGTCTACCGGGACGGGACGAAGGTCGGCTCGACGGCCTCCACCTCGTACACCGACACCGGCCTCGCCTCCGGCACCGGCTACCGCTACACCGTCGCCGCCGCCGACGCCTCCGGCCGCGTGGGCGCGTCCTCCGCGGCCGTGACGGCGACCACCACCGGCTACCAGCCGCGATGCTTCACCGACAGCAACTACAACCAGGTCGTCGCGGGGCGGGCCCACCAGAGCCTCGGATACGTCTATGCCAACGGCTCCAACCAGTACATGGGCCTGTACAACCTCTACGTGACGCACACGCTGGAGGAGACCTCCACCGGCTACTACGTGATCGCCGACTCCGGCTGCCCCGCCTGACCAGGCCCGGGCCCCGGCTCGCCCTGATCCGCCGGGCGGTGAACCGGGGCCCGGCGCCCCCGGCGGTGAAGGCGGTGGACACGGGGATCCGCCCGGTGATCCGCTGCCGGGGGGTGGAGCAGGCTCCACCCCCGTCCGCCCGGTCAGGCCTGTGGTACAGAAAGCGCCGTGAGCTCCTCGCTGACGCGCCACAGACGGGCGGCCAGTTCCCGGTCGTAGGAGAGCTTGCTGCTGCGCTCGGGTCTGCTCTTGGCGAAGTAGCCGCCTGACACGTCCGCGACGTCGGGGGAGATGGCGAGGTAGACGGAGGTCGCGGCGGCCTTGGCCGGGCTGGGCATGAAGGGCCGGACAAGCGGGGTGAGCAGGCGCAGCACGCGGCTGGGGTCTTCCTTGCCGAAGTCCGTACGGACGACGCCGGGGTGCAGGACGTTGGCGGTGACGCCGGTGTCCTCCATGCGGCGGGCGAGCTCGTAGCTGAAGGGCACGTTGGCGAGTTTGGACTGGTTGTAGGCGCGCGCTGGCCGGAGTAGCCGCGCTCGCCCTGCAGGTTGCCGAAGTCGATCCTGCCCATGGCCTGGGCGCCGGAGCTCACGGTCACCACACGCGCCGCGTGGTGGGGTCTCAGCCGGTGACGACCAGACCCTTCTGCAGTGCCCGGCGGATGAGGACCTTGGCGCGGCTCCTGCCGTGGGTGTCCGCAGTCCGCACCAGCGGGGCCGGTCCGTTCTGCGTGCTCAGAGGGCGTCCAGGCGCGGGACGACGTGCTCGCCGAGGTATTGGACGACCGGTCGCGGGTCGGGGCCGAACGGCATGAGGTGGACCTCTTCGAAGCCGAGGGACGCGTAACCCTGCATGTCCTTGAGGAAGGCGTCGGTGGAGGCCGCGTCGTGCGGTGGTGCGCCAAGGTGCATCAGGGTCTTGGTGATGGTTTCGACGTCGCGGCCCTCGCGCTCGCAGTGCTCGCGCAGGATCTCGGACTTGCGCGTCACCGTCTCCAGGTCTCCCATGATGTTCCAGGCGTCGGCGTACTTGGCGACCAGCCGCAGGGTCTTCTTCTCGCCTCCGCCGCCGATGAGCACCGGCGGATGCGGACGGGTCAGCGGCTGAGGGGAGTTGAGGGTCTCGGCGAGTCGGTAGTGCCTGCCGGTGTACGGGCCGTTGTTCTCGCTCCACATCTGGCGGACGATCTGGAGGACTTCCTCCAGACGCTCGAAGCGTTCGGCGAGCGGCGGGAACGGCACGCCGAGGGCGTGGTGTTCGCGTTCGTACCAGGCGGCGCCGATACCGAGCGTGGCCCGGCCGCCGGACAGCACGTCCAAAGTGGAGACGATCTTGGCGAGCAGGCCGGGGTGCCGGTAGGTGGCACCGGTGACCAGCAGATGCAGCCGGATCGCCCGGGTGTGGGCGGCGAGGAAGCCGAGGGTGGCGTAGCCCTCCAGCATGGGGGCGTCGACGTCGCCCAGGCCCATGCCGCCGATCTGCAGGTAGTGATCCATCAGCGACAGCGAGGCGATGCCCGCCTCTTCGGCCAGTTGCGCCGTTTCGGTGAGCACCGGCGCGATGGCCGGCGTACCGCCGGGGACGTCGAAGGAGACAAGGTGGATGCCGGTCTTCATGGTGTATGCCCTTCTCAGGAGGAGCGGGGAACGGGGCAGGGGAGATGGAGGCGACGATCCCGCCCCGCACATGGCGGCCGGCCGGCTCGACGAGCGCGTCCGGGACGTCGGCCGACGCCGGCCCCGGCGAGCATGGGGGTCGACTCGGCCGACGGCGACCAGGGCCATCGGGTCGGTGAGCATGTGTGCCGTATCGACACGGGGTCGCTCGTCACCGTGCGCGTAGGCGGCACCGAGGGCGATCCCGTGCACCGACGGGTGGTCCTGAGCAGTGGCACGGCGCCCGGGTCGGGACGACCTGCGACGGCGGCGATCCCACTGCCGTGGGTGAGTGAAAACGTACTCTCCGTGTCCGACGCGGATCCGACGGGTCCACCGCGGCGCCCATGCCGCGCCCGTCGGTCTCGTCCTGGACCCGGGCGGTGATGTCTTCGCCGCAGTAGCCGATGGCTTCGTGCGCAGTGAGCCCGGGACCCATCCGGTGTTCCGTGCGAACGGGGACGTGATCGCGCAGGCGCCGCCCGGGGGAGCGATCCGGACGGCGAGTCCGCCCACGCCGCCGGCGATCAGCACAGCGTCGCCCGCCTCGACACCCAGGCGGCCGACGACTCCTTGTGCGCGGTCGCCCGGCGCACAGCAGCGCGGTGGCCGACACGGCGCCGCGCAGGGCCAGGCCGGCACGGGACGGCGGCCTGGGCCGGCGCGTACTCCCCGAAGCCTCCCCGGTGGCGCAGATCAACCGGGCAGGCCGCACACCGGCCGACATGGGTGCCGGTGACACCCTCACCCAGCGCGTCGACGACACCCACCACGTCCGGATCCGGCACGCGCGGCCAGGCCCAGTCCGCATGGCCGGCGACGGCGATCCGGTGGTCGACCGGATCGAGCCCGAACGCCTCCACGCGGACACGGGGTCTGTCCAGCCCCGGTCGGGGCCCGGGCCACCGGGCCGCGGTCAGGCGCCGGTGCGGGCGCCGGCGATGTGGAAGTTGAAGTCGGCGTGGCCGACCGCGCCCCACAGCCGCAGCCAGATCGGCAGGAGCATCTCGGTGCCGCGGGCGGTGGTGATGTCACCGAGGTCGATGACGCTCGCCTCGGGCCAGCCGAAGGAGACCAGCAGTTCGGTGACGGCCTTCTTCGCGTCGGTGTCGTCGCCGGAGACGAAGACGTCGTGCTCGCCCGCAACGCGGGACGGCTCGACCATGACCTGGCAGTTCATGGTGTTCAGCGTCTTGACGACCTTGGCCTCGGGGAAGGCCCGCTGGACCTGCTCGCCGAGGCTGTCGGTGTTCACCGGGTTCAAAGACGGCGGCATGCCCTGGGAGAAGTCCAGCGGGTTGGCGATGTCGATGAGCACCTTGCCCGCCAGGTTGGCGGCACCCGCGGCTTCGAGCGCCTGCAGGGTCGCGGCACCGGAGGTGGTGTTGACCACCGCCTCCCCCCAGACGGCCGCGTCGGCGAAGGTCTCCAGGCGCACCTTCGGGTTGGCCGCGTGCCACTGGGAGAACGGCGGGTTGCCGTAGGCGTCGGGCTCGACGCGGGCGAGCGTGGCCTTCGGGTCGCGCGTGCCGACGACGACCTCGTGGCCGAGGGAGACAAGCCGGGCGGCCATCGTCCGCCCGACGACTCCGGTGCCGAGAACCGTGTAACGCATGGAGGTAGGTCCTTTCCGAGGGTGGACGTCGCGACGGGGTCCGCCCGACGCCTCTAAATCTAAACCGAGTGGTTCGGTATTGCAATACGGCTATCCTGGTCACATGGAAAAGACGGAGACGGAAGGCTGCCGCAGCCCTGCGGGACGGCCCCGCTGCGCGGGGAAGGAGTCCGCGATCCTCGCCGCGGCACTGACCCTGCTCGCCGAACAGGGCTTCACCCGCATGACCCTGGACGCCGTCGCGCGGGCCGCCGGAGTCAGCAAGGCGACCATCCACCTGCGCTTCAAAACGAAGGCCGAGCTGGCCGCGGCCGCACTGAAGACCCTGCACCCCTGCTCCGCACCGCCGGAGACCGGGGACGTGCGCGCCGACATCGTCGCCCTGCTCGCCGACTTCTCCGCCACCCTCATCCGCACCGGCGGCGTGGCCCTGATCGGCACCTGCCTGGCCGAGGAAGCCCACACTCCCGAACTGCTGGCACTCTTCCGCGAGCATGCGGTGCAACCACGGCGCGCGGCCCTGCGGCGACTGCTCGACCGGGCCCGCACGCAGGGCGAGCTCGCCTGCGACGCCGACCCGGACACACTGGCCTCGGCCCTGCTCGGCGTCTTCTACGCCGACCACCTCGCCGGACGCAGCACCGGCAGAGACTGGGCGGAGCGCACCGTGGCTCCCGTGCTCACCCCGACATCATCCGCATAACCACCTTGCGCACGTCAAGCGTTCACGCAGTCCCAAGTCGCCACCTGGACCAATCCCGCCCCCCGTCGCCGTCACAACGGCCCCTTCCCGCGCGGTGCGCCGGCTCGCGGACGGCACGTGACCGGCGATCACGACCCTTCCCGCTCACTGCGGGGAGGGCCGCCCCTCAATGCTTTGTGCTCACCGCGCCGCCGCATTCGTCCGTTCAAGCCATTGACCTGCGGATACTCCGCATGACGCTCCGCCGGCCGGGTCAAACGGCCTCACCGCCGACGGCTACCGCGAGATCCTCGGCCTGGGCCGGCAGCGGCGGGGAGGGCGCCAAGTACTGGCAGACCATCCTGACCGGGATCAAGAACA
>NZ_JBYIQW010000071.1:0-33639 GCF_057707815.1 Actinacidiphila sp. bgisy160 | reverse complement strand
GACTGACCACGACAACCCGCCACCGGGACGGCGGGATCACTCCGCCCAGGGGGACCGCAGGATGGTGTCCACGAAGTTCCCGCGGACGAAGCCCGGCACGAAACGCTCCAGGACGTCGGCCTTGACGTTCCCGAACGTGGTGTCCGGGCGCGGCGCGATGCCGTGGGTGAACTCCTTGAGGATGTTGTTCTTGAAGTCGGGCCGCGGGTGGACGGCGACGACCGCCTCGCGCTCCTCCGGGGTGATCTCGTCGTACCCGATGCCCAGGACGTCGACCTCGACGCCCGAGGTGACCAGGGCGATCTCGGGGGCCATGTGCCACGGGATCTCCGGGGTGGTGTGCAGGGCGATCGCCTCCCACACCAGCCGCGCGCGGTCCCCGGGGACGCCGTGCTCCAGCAGGAAGCGGCGGGCCTCGTCGGCGCCGTCGATCTCGAAGCGCTGGTCGGTACGGGCGTAGGCGTCGGTCAGTCCGAGGTCGTGGAAGAGGGCGCCGACGTACAGCAGCTCGGGGTCGAAGTCCCAGCCGCGGTTGCGGCCGCGCATCGACGCCCAGAAGTACACCCGGCGGGAGTGGTGGTAGACCACCGGGTCGGCGGCCTTGCGCACGAGTTCGGTCGCCTCCGTCACGAGCCGGGTGCCGGGCACCTCTATGTCCGCGATGATTTCAGCCACGTCGAATCTCCTGACAGGTTTGCGGGTTCCGCCGGCGTCCGGGCGGGGCGCCCGGTGCCGAGGAGTCCATCGTCGGGCGCGGCGGCCGACCCCGCCGGATGCCGGAGGGACGCGCGACCCTCGGATCAGGACACCCCCGTCCGGCCGTGCCGGGCACCGGGACGTCAGAAGGCGTCCGCGAGTTCCGCGACGACCTGCGCGTGGCACGGCTCGGGCTCGCACCAGCAGCCCAGCCTGCGGCCGCCACGCACCGGCCCGCGTCCTCGCCGTTGTGCGGCCCTCGACTGAGCCGGGCCGTCCCACGCCGAGTGTGTGATCACGAAGCGGCCCGCTGGACGCCTGACAGGCGCGGCGGGCCGGTTCGCCGGCCCGCCGAACGCCCGAGGGGTGAGGGGTGCTAACCGAACTCGCCCGCGCGCACACCCTCCCGGAACGCCGTCCACTCCTCTGCGGTGAACCGCAGCGGCGGCAGCTCCCTGTTGTTCGAGTCACGGATCGCGACGGCTCCGCCGCCGAGGTCCGCCACCTCGACGCACTCCGGCAGGTAGCCACTCCTGCTGCTCTTGACCCAGCGCGCTTCCCTCAGGTCCCGCGTGTAGAGGTCGGCTTTGCTCATTCGCATGGGAACCTCCGTTTCGAGGTTCGTCACGTATGTACCCTCCCCACCCTCGCCCCGATCCCTCCGGCGGCGCAACCGTCGAGGTGAGGCCGTTGCCCCGGACAACCGGGCTGGGTCAGTGGTCGAAGCCGTCGTCGAGCACGAACCGCGCGGGCCGGCGCTCCCGCAGCACCTTGTCCAGCAGCGGGTCCCCGGACTCGACCACCTCGCAGCGGCTCCCGGCTCGGACGGCAGGCCGGCCCTCCAGGACGACGGGTGCGCGCAGCACGTCCTCGCCCCGGGGTCCGATGGCGTTGCACAGCAGGCCCTCGAAGCGGTGTCCGGTCAGGGTGTCGTCGCGGACCCTGGCGACGACCTCCCCGATCACCGGGGCCTCGGGATATGCCCAGACGAGATGGTTCACGGTGCGGCCGTCGTCGAGCGGGACCGGCAGACGGATCTTGAGGAAGTTGCCGACGCCGTCGGCGACCAGCATCGCGCCGGTGTGCACCCTGACGCGTCGCGCGCGCTCCTCGTCGGAGAGCTCGGCGACCAGGTGCGGCAGGGACAGCACCACACACAGGATTGGCGCGGAGTCACTGGCCGGGTCAAGTGCCCGAGCCACAGCGGATTCTGACGGGACGTCGCCAACCGGTCGCGCCCTGTCGCGAAACGCCGGGACGGGGCAGTATCGAACACATGGCGGCATCATCGGGGTGCGACGTCTGCGGGCGGGAGGACGACACCGTCCGCGACTGCGGTATCCGCCATCTCCCGCTCGCCGTGTGCGACGCCTGCTTCGCGGACATGGCGCAGGCCAGGAGTGGCCCGCTGCCGCGTCCGCTGGACGGCGCCGAGGTGATGGCCGCCGTACTGGAGGCGCTTCACGAGGACAGCCGGCGCTCCTCCTGAGCGGGGCCGCTCCCGGGCGGATCGGCGAAGGTCGACGGCAGCACGGCCCGGCCCCGGCCCGCCCCCACGGGCACGGGACGGGCCCGGTGCGGGTCGGCCGCGGACAGCCCCTCGGCGCGCAGGGCCACGGCGCGCACGGGGGCGCCGTGAGCGCCGAGGGCCTCGTGCATGGCGTAGGCGGCCTCGGCGAGTTCGCCGGGGTCGGAGGTGGGCTCCGGCAGGGTGCGGCTGCGGCTGACGGACGAGCCGCCGGCGAGCCGGACGGTCAGGGTGAGCCCGGTGGCCGTACGGCCGGTGCCGCGCAGCCGGTCGCCGAGGCCGAGCCCGAGTTCGAGGACGGCCCGGCTCAGCGCGCCGTGGTCGGTGGCGTCGGCGGTGAAGAGGCGGTCGGCAGCGAGCGAGCCGGGTGGGTGCTCCGGGGTGATCGGGGCGGGGTCGAGGCCGTGCGCGCGTTCCCACACGCCGCGTCCGGGAGCGGCGCCAAGGATCGCCTGGATGTCGGGCAGCGGCGCCGCGGCGACCGCTCCGACGGTGTCCAGCCCGGCCGCGATCAGCGCGCGGACGGCCTCCGCGGTGATCCCGGGGAGCGCCGCGACCGGCTTGGCGCGCAGGAAACCGGCGACGGCCCGCGGGTCGGAGTCGACGGCGCGGATCCGGCCGACGAGGACGTCGTACGCGGCCATGGCGGCGACCGTACGGCTCCCTGCGACGCCGATCGTGAGGCTCACGTCGTACAGGGCGGAGGCCCGGGTGCTGATCATGAGGGCGAGCTGCTCGGGCAGCAGGCCGTAGAAGCTCACCGCGGAGCGCACGTCGGCCACGACCGCGTCCGGCGGTTCGGCGCGGACGACGGGGGTGAACTGACCGACGAGCCCGGCGAGCGCCGCGAGGGTCGCCGGGTCGGTACCGCCGCAGCGGATGTAGAGCACGCAGGGCCCGGGGTCCTGGTGCGGCTCGGCTTCGACCATGGTGTGTCCGCCTCCACCTCGTTCGAACAACTGCTCGATTTCGAGTGTAGGGCATTCCCGGTCTCGGCGTCCGGCTCATAGGGTGCGACGCATGACCCTGACCGCCGTCCAGCGCCGAGCCCTGCTGGAGTCCGACGCCAACACCGGCCAGGTGAGCGCGCGCGAGGCGACCTGCGCCGCGCTGACCAGGCAGGGCCTCGCCGTGCGGTACGGCCGCACCGGTGGCTACTACCTCACCCAGGAGGGCCGCCGGGTCCGCGCGGAACTGACCCGCGTGGATCTTCCCCACCCGGACGCCGGGCCGGCGCCCGGGACGGCGGCGCGGGCACCGCAGCCGGCGCGGCCGCCGTCGCCCAAGGCCCCCGAGCGCGGCTTCGCGGCCGACGACGGACACGGCACGGGCGGCGCCACCCCGGGGCGCGCCGCCGAGGTCGCGTCGGCCTGGTCGGGGCTGCTGGAGATCCGCCGAGTCCTGCAGGAAGGCGACACCACGCGGCCCGCGCCCTGGGAACGCGAGCGCCACGTCCACGCCGTCGCCCTGGCCCTGGAGGCGGCCGGCCGGCCCCCGTCCGCGCGCGACGCCGCGGGGCGGCCCTCGGCCGCGGGCTACGCCGTCGCGCCCTCCGCCCAGAGCGGGGTCGCCGAGGTGTCCTGGCACTTTGCCGCCGGGGATGCCGCCGGAGACGCCTCCGGCACCGCCGAGGCCGAGCTGGCCCGGTGCCAGGACGTCCTGGAGGCGTACGGCTGGCAGTGCACGCTCCACCAGGACCGCCGGCGCCGGGCGTTCCTGCTGGTCTCGCCCCGCCGGGGCTGAGGGAGCAGGATGGAGACAGCGACCGTAGGAGGTCCGCCATGAAGTCCACGTCCTCGGACGCCGATCCGTACCTCTACGCGGAGACCCCCTCCCAGGCGGAGGGCGAACGGATCTACGACCCCGCCGAACGCAGCACGATGGAGATCCACCCGGACGTCCCCCGGACGACCCCCTCCCAGGCGGAGGGCGAGCGCGTGGACGACGTCCCGCCCCGGTGACCTGGGGCGGGGGCCCACGCCGTCCGGCCGTCCGTCAGTGATCCCTGCGGGACAGCACCGCCAGGGCGAGGACGAGGACGCCCAGCCCCGCCCACGACAGCGGCGTGGGCCGCTCCGCGAGCACGGCCACCCCGAGCAGGGCGGCCACGGCGGGCTCGGCGAGGGTGAGCGTGGTGGCGACCCAGGCCGGCGTGTGCCGCAGTCCGTGGCCGAACAGCCGGTAGGCCAGGAAGGTCGTCAGCACGGCGAGGTGCAGCACCACCGCGGCGCCACGCGGCGTGCCGAGCCACACCACACCCGCGGCGAGCACCACCGGCAGGGTCAGCAGACCGGCGGAGCCGAAGAGCACCCCCATCACGGCGCCCGGCGTCTGCCCACGTCCGATGAAGTGCGCGCCGACCAGGGAGTACACCGCGTACGAGAAGCCGGCCAAGGCCGCCAGGGCCACCCCCGCGGCGTCCGTGCGCGCCGCGGGACCCGCGTGCGCGCCGCCGAGCACGAGCATCCCGCCGGCGATGACGGCCACGACCGTCGCGGCGGCCCACTGTCGGCTCGGGCGGTGCAGACCCGCCGCCCAGGCCGACAGCCCGGTGAAGACCGGCGCGCTCCCCAGGGCGATGACGGTGGCCACGGCGACCCCGGTGCGGGAGACCGCCGGGTAGAAGGAGAGCGGGTAACCGGCGACGGCCAGGGCGCCGACGGCGAGCAGCGCCAGTCCGCGGCGCCCCACGGTGCGCAGCAGGGTCCGTGCTCCCCGCGCCCCGGCCAGGAGCAGGAGCCCACCGAGGGTGAGTCCGGCGCCGCCGACCGCGGCGGGCGGGGCGCCCGCGGGCGCGAAGGACGCGGCGGTGCCGGTGGTGCCCCACAGCAGCGCGGCGGCGAGGATCGGAAGCACGCCGTGGACGAACCGCGGCCGGAAGGCGGCAGCCCCGGGCGCGAGCGGGCGTGCGGGGCCGAGGGAGGGAGTGTTGTCCGGCACGAGGGGTGGCCTTTCGTCACGAATCGTTGGAAACGGATCCGGAACGGGCGCACCGCAACCGCCCCTGGTGGCCGGGGGGCCTGCCGGTGGGGCGGAGGTCCGAGCCGTCAGTGAGTGCGCCCGGTCAGGCGCGGAGCGGCGGAAGGACGACGTGCCAGTACGAATTCACCCGACGATCCTACCGATGGGCGGGCATGGCAGGGTGAACGCATGCCGATCACTGATGTCACCGATGAGCAGCCCGGACGGGTCATCGACCTGCGCAGCGACACCGTCACGCGGCCGGGGGCGGCCATGCGCCGCGCCATGGCGGAAGCCGAGGTGGGCGACGACGTCTTCGCCGACGACCCCACCGTCCGCGCCCTCCAGGACCGGATCGCCGAACGGCTCGGTTTCGAGGCCGCGCTGTTCGTCTCGTCCGGGACGCAGAGCAACCTGTGCGCGCTGCTGACGCACTGCGGGCGCGGTGACGAGTACATCGCCGGGCAGTCGGCGCACGTGTACCGCTGGGAGGCCGGCGGCGGTGCCGTGCTCGGCGGGATCCAGCCGCAGCCGCTGCCCCACCGGGCGGACGGGACGCTGGACCCGGCCGACATCGCGGCCGCGGTGAAGCCGGACGACCCGCACTTCCCGCGCACCCGGCTGCTGTGCCTGGAGGACACCATCGGCGGCCGGGCCGTCCCCGTGGACTACCTGCGGGCCGCGACCGGGCTGGCGCGCGAGCACGGACTGGCCACGCACCTCGACGGGGCCCGGCTGTTCAACGCGGCGGTGGCGGCCGCCGGCGACCCGTACGAGCAGGCGCGGCTGATCGCCGGTCACTTCGACAGCGTCTCGGTCTGCTTCAGCAAGGGCCTGGGCGCCCCGGTCGGCTCCGCGCTGCTGGGCAGCCGGGAGTTCGTGGCGCGGGCGCTGCGCTGGCGCAAGGCGCTCGGCGGCGGGATGCGACAGGCGGGCATCGTGGCGGCGGGCGCGCTGTACGCGCTGGAGCACCAGGTGGCGCGGCTCGCCGAGGACCACGCGAACGCGGCGCTGTTCGCGGCGGGGATCAAGGGCGTGCCCGGTCTGGTGGTCGGCGACGCCCAGACCAACATGGTCTTCGCCGAACCGGCGCCGGGGCTGTCCGCCGAGGAGGTGCGGGAGCGCCTCGCGCGGCGCGGGCTGCAGTGCGCCGGCTACCCCGGGCGGCTGCGGTTCGTCTTCCACCTGGACGTGTCGCGCGCCGACACGGAGCAGGCCGTGCGCATCGTCCGCGACGTCCTGGACGGCCCCCCGCGCGCCTGACGGCCCGGCAACACCCTTTTCCGCACCGGTCGTTCCGCAACCTCCGGCGCCTCACGATTGTCCTAGGGGGTGAGGCCGTCGCGCGAGGGCCTCACCGGGGAAGGGGATGCGATGAGAGCGGGAGCGTCAGCGGGACGACGGGCGGGGGCCGCCCTCGCGGTGGCGGTGATGGCCGTGACACCGGTCGTGGCGGGGGGCGGCACGGCGCAGGCCGCGTCGTGCACGAAGAGCAAGGGGCCGTACCAGAAGCAGGTGGAGAAGTTCCTGGGGCGGCCGGTGGACGGGAAGCAGTCGGCGGCCGACTGCAAGGCGATACGCGCCTTCCAGACGAAGTACGGGATATCCCCGAACATCGGCTACGCGGGCCCCGTGACCTGGGGCGTCATGAAGATCATGAACGCCCAGAAGGCCGCGGGCAGCAATCCCAACAAGGCCGGCAAGTGCCCCACCGACAAGGGGCGGATCGCGTGCGTGGACCTCACGCGGCAGCTGAGCTGGATACAGGACGGCAAGAAGCTGAGGTTCGGGCCGGTTCCGGTGCGGACGGGCCGCAACGGCTACGAGACCCGCACCGGCTCGAAGAAGATCTACTGGCGGCACATCGACCACTGGTCGACGCTGTACAACGTCGCCATGCCCTACAGCCAGTTCTTCGACGGGGGACAGGCGTTCCACTCGATCGCGGGGAGCGTGTGGTCCCCGCCGGGATCGCACGGCTGCGTGAACATGCGCAAGGCGGACGCAAAGAAGTACTGGAGCCTGCTGAGGAACGGTGACGACGTGTACGTGTACGGGCGCAAGCCCGGTACGTGACGCGCCGCGCCGCAGGCAGGGGGCAGGGGCGGGCGGGGACCGGGCGGGCACTCCGCGCGGGCCTGTCCGCCCTTCTTGGTCCAGACCTCTTGACGGGGTCTGGGGGCGGCAGTTCAATCACGGCGTGAACTAAGCCTTGAACAAAGGCGGACGAGAATCCCGTGCCCCCACGCACGAGGCTTCAAGCAATGTCAGGTGCATGTCTTGAGCACCCGGCCTCCGTCCGCCGCCCCCACGACCGCACCGAAAGGCAGCGTCCCTGTGAAGGCACTCCCCCCACACCCCCGCCCACACCTCCGCCCGCGCCGGCTCCCGCGCGCCCGCGGCCTGCTCGCCGCCGGCGCCGCCGGCCTCCTCGCCCTCGCCGCCCTCACCACCGCCGGTCCCGCCGACCGCCCCCTTTCCGCGGCCCCCGCCGCCACCGCCGCCGTCACCACCTTCGCCGACGAGTTCGACGGTCCGGCCGGCAGCGCCGTCGACGGCGGCAAGTGGCAGATCGAGACCGGCGACAACGTCAACAACCACGAGCGGCAGTACTACACAGCCGGGAACCGCAACGCGGCCCTCGACGGCCAGGGCCACCTCGTCATCACCGCCCGCAAGGAGAACCCCGCGGGCTACCAGTGCTGGTACGGCAGTTGCCAGTACACCTCCGCCCGGCTCAACACCGCGGGCCACTTCACCACCACCTACGGCCACGTCGAGACCCGGATGAAGGTCCCGCGGGGCCAGGGCATGTGGCCCGCGTTCTGGATGCTGGGCAACGACATCGGCGACGTCGGCTGGCCCGCCAGCGGCGAGATCGACATCATGGAGAACGTCGGCTTCGAGCCCGGCACCGTCCACGGCACGATCCACGGCCCGGGCTACTTCGGCTCCGGCGGCATCGGGGCCGGCTACTCCCTGCCGGGCGGCCAGGCCTTCGCCGACGCGTTCCACACCTTCGCCATCGACTGGAGCCCGGACTCCATCAGCTGGTCCGTCGACGGCACCGTCTACCAGCGGCGCACCCCGGCCGACCTCGGCGGACGCCAGTGGGTGTTCAACAAGCCGTTCTTCGTCATCCTCAATCTCGCGGTGGGCGGCTACTGGCCGGGCGACCCCGACGGCAGCACCGCCTTCCCGCAGCAACTGGTCGTGGACTACGTCCGCGTCACCACCTCCGACAGCGGCGGGGGCGGGGGCGGTACGACCGGCCGCATCACGGGGCTGGCCGGCAAGTGCGTCGACGTCGCCGGGGCCAATCCGGCCAACGGCACCCCCGTCCAGCTCTACGACTGCAACGGCACCGCCGCCCAGCAGTGGACCGCCGCCTCCGACGGCACCCTGCGCGCCCTGGGCAAGTGCCTGGACGTCAAGGACTTCGGCACAGCCGACGGCTCCCAGCTGCAGCTGTGGGACTGCGCCGGCAGCACCAACCAGAAGTGGGTCCTCACCGGTGCGCGCGACATCGTCAACCCGCAGGCCGACAAGTGCGTGGACGTCACCGGCAACAACTCCGCCAACGGCACCCGGCTCCAACTGTGGACCTGCACCGGCGGCGCCAACCAGAAGTGGACGCTCACGCCCTGACCCCGTGACCCCCTGACCGCCGCCCCCCGACCCCGGGCGGCGGCAGGTGGCGGGCGGCGGCCCGGAAACTGACGATCCGCCATGGCAATGGCGCCTCACGACGGAACCCGAAGCGAGGCGCCGACGCCGTACGGGAGGGCAGGGGCGGGCGGGACCGGGCGGGCACTCCGCGCGGTCACGTCAAGACCAAGAACAAGGGAAAGCCCCGGCCAGGACGGGGGGATCTGGCCGGGGCAGTCAGGGAGTTCGCCGCGGACGCTCCATGGGTCCGCCGGACGTTCTGGAATTAGTTTAACAGTGAAGGAGGAGTGCTCCGCGCCACGCAAACCTGTCAACGTTGTGGTGTCCCGCACATCCGCGGGTCCAGCACCCGCTGCAGCCGGTAGGCCACCGGCCTGAAGCCCACCGCCGGCCAGTGTCCCGCCGACACCGGCGAACCCGCCGGCCAGCTGGCCGTGATGTGCCGGTGGCCGTTGTCGTACGCCCACGCCAGCGCCGTCGCGAGCAGCACCCGGCTGATGCCCTCGCCCCGCGCGGCCTGCGTCACGTACGCCTCGGCCAGTTCCACGCATCCGTCGGGTACGACCGGGCCCGGCACCGCCGGCGTCAGCACCACCATGCCGATCTCCTCCCCGCGGCGGGCGGCGACCCACGCCCCGCAGCGCGCGTCGGCCAGGGCGTCCGCGTAGTGCGTCCGCAGTCTGGCCAACGCCCCCTCGGGCTGCGGCCGGAAGACCGCCGTACCGCGGTCCGCGCGCGCCGCCTCGACCGCCATCCGCCCGATCCGGTCCAGGTCGCCGGGCCCCGCCCGGCGCACCGACAGCGCGTCCACACCGCGCGGCTGCCGCCCGCGCGGGCGCACCGCCATCAGGCCCCGGACCCGTTCCAGGCCGAAGCCGGTGCGGAACCAGGCCGAGGCGATCGCCTCGTCGGCCGGCAGGTCCACATAGTGCACCGGCCGGCGCTCCGCGACCAGGCGCGCGGCCACGGCCGCGTACAGCCCGCGCAGCACGTCCTCCCGCACCCCGTCCCGGCCGCCGCGCAGCGCGTGCCCGCCGTAGGAGACGAGCGCCGAACGCGGGTGCGCGCGAAGCGCCGCCCGGTCGTCGTCCGCGAGGTCGAGCGGGGTCGCGGCGAGGTAGCCGGTGAGCGCCCCGTCGCCGCCCCGGGCGAGGACGGCCTCCACCTGCGGGTCGGCCAGGATCCTGCCCAGCAGTTCCTCGCCCGCCGGCGGCGCGGTGGTCCGGCCCGACTGGTGGGGCAGCGCCTTGCGGGCCCTGGTGTACCAGCGGTCGAGGAGGGCCGCTGCCTCGGGGGCGTGCTCGGTGGTCAGCGGAGCGATGGCGACAGTCATGGTGGTCCGCGACGCTAACGGTCGCGGCGGGGTGGGGCAAGGGCCGCCGGGTCACCCGGTCCAGGCCGGGTGCCGCGGGTCGTCGGTGTGCACCAGGACGTCCGCGGTCTCGCCGGGTGCCGCCTCCTGCTCGTAGCGGGCGTACGCCGGGAGCGTCCAGCGCTCGTCCTCCGGCGTGCGGCGGGCCAGGGCCGCCCCCGACATCCGCAGATGGACACTGAGGTCGAAGGGAAAGCCGTAGCCCTGCAGGAGTGCGCCCTCCAGCAACAGCACGCCCCCGGGCGGCAGTTCCTCGTAGGCGGCCCGCGTCGCGCGATCGGTCGCCGGGTCCCACAACGAGGGCAGCACCCGCCCGGTGCCCCCGGGCGCGAGCGGGTCGAAGACCTCCCGCCACAACGCCCCGGTGTCCAGCCAGCGCTCGTAGTAGGCGTCGGAATCCTGGCGCCCCAGTTCGTAGCGCTGCGAGGCGGGCCGCCAGTAGGTCTCCGCCCGCACCCGTACGACCGGCCGGCCCCTCAGTCGCAGCGCCTCCGCCAGCGCCTGCGCCAGCGCGTCCGGACGCGCGGCCGGCGCCCCGTCGATCGCGACCCTCGGGCGCTCGCCCCCGTCGTCCGGCGTCAGCTCCAGCACGCGGTCCGCGACGGCCTCGGTCAGTCGTTCCCAGGTCACAGGCGTCAGTCGCACGCCACCATACTGCCGGTCGGGGTCCGCGCCCGCGCAGGCGGGCCGCGCTCACTCCTCGCCGGTGACCTTGCTCGGCCCGCACGGCACCCGCAGGTCGACGGTCGTGCCCTCGCCCGGGGCGCTGCGGACGGTGAGCCGGGCGTCGATGAGCTCGGCGCGCTCGCGCATCGCGGACAGGCCCATGCCCCGGGTCTGCGCCGACGTGGGCTCGGTGGCGCGGAAGGTGCCGCGGCCCGTGGTGGTCGCCGGGGGCATGCCGTGCCCGTTGTCGGAGATCGACACGTACACGAACCGCTGGTCGCTCTCCAGGCTGACCACGACGCGGGTCGGCTCGGCGTGCTTCACCGCGTTGTTGATCGCCTCCTGGACGATCCGGTACATCTGCGCCTGCGTCTCGGCGGTGAGCCGGCCGCCGACGGTGTCCGCGTTCGCGCCGAGCCGCAACTCGGTGCGGACGCCGTACGTCTCGAAGGAGCGCCGGCACAGCGCCTGCAGGGCCGGCCGCAGTCCCAGTTCGTCCAGGACCACAGGGCGCAGGTCGACGATCAGGTGCCGCAGCGAGGCGATCTGGTTGCCGACCAGGCCGCGTGCCTGCTCGATGGCCTCCCGCATGGCCTCCGGCCGTCCGTCCGCCGCGGCGGAGGACAGCACCACCTGGACCGCGCCCAGTTCCTGCAGGGTGTCGTCGTGCAGCTCGCGCGCCCAGCGACGGCGCTCGCGCTCCTCGCCGTCGTGCCGCGCCCTGACGCGCTCCCGGCGCAGGCCGGCCTCCCGGCGCGCCGAGGAACGGACGGCGTAGAGGGCGTAGGCGACCAGCAGCAGCGGCAGCACGTGCAGCACGTTCAGCGAGGGCTGCTGGGCGACGCGGACCGTGCCGGCGACCGTCAGCATCAGCGCGAAGGCGATGGCCACCACCAGCCACACCCGCTGCCGCGGCGCCACCAGGGGCGTGAGCGGCAGATAGCAGGCGGCGGCGGCCAGCGCGAGGCCGAGCTCCCAGCGTTGCGAACGGTCCGTGACCTCCATGACGGTCGCCGCCGCCAGGAGGGCGGTGCCCAGACCCTCGAGGGCCAGGCGCGTCCCGGTCCTTCCAGGGCCGGACGGCGTCATGCCACCAGCCCGCGCTCTCTGGCCGCGGCGATCAGCTCGGCCCGGCTCTCCTTGCCGAGCTTGTCCCGCAGCCTCGACCGGTGGGTCTCAACGGTCCGTATGGAGACGAACAGACGCCGGGCGATCTCCTGGTTGGTGTGCCCCAGGGCCAGCAGCGTCAGCACCTGCGCCTCCCGGTCGGTGAGCGGCTCCTCGTGGTGCCGTTCCGCCAGGTCCAGGTCCTCGACGGCCAGTCGCGCCCCCAGCGAGGGCTGCACGTAGGTGGCGCCGCCGGCGACATGGTGGGCCGCGGCGAGCAGTTCCTCGGCGGCGGCCTCCTTCAGCAGGTAGCCGGCCGCTCCCGTGCGCAGCGCCTCCCGGGCGAACGCCGGGTCCTCCTGCATGGTGAGCACCAGGATGCGCGTCCGGGGCGACTCGGTCAGCAGCGCGGGGATCGTCGGCAGGCTGGACCTGCCGGACATGGTCAGGTCCAGGACCAGCACGCGCGGGTGGTGGCGCCGGACGGCGTCCAGGGTCTCGGGGACGGTGGACGTCTCGGCGACGATCTCGAAGGCGGGGTCGGCGGCCATCAGCAGCCGCATACCCGCACGCACCACGAGATGGTCGTCGGCGAGTACGACCGTGATGGCCGGGTGCGACTGCCTGCCGTCGGGGCGGCTGAGGACGTCCATACCACACACGGTAGATCCGGCGCGCGCGGCGGGCAGCCCGCGTCGCCCGTCCTGCGGGAAACCCGCAGTCACATGTGCGGGGAAACGCCGATGACCTCTGCGGATCGACGGGGATGCGTTCGCCGGGGCGGAGAGGCAGGCTCGAAGCCAGGTGTTTGAAATGCCTACCAACCGCCGACCGACCCCATACCTCACCCGAGGCCACCGTCATGCTTTGTGCCACCCTCCAGCCCCAGGACGGCCCTGTGGACCGGCCGTGGTCCTACGACGCAGCCCAGCAGCTCGTGGATTCCGCCGTGCCGACCATGGCCGACTTCGCCGCCGTCGAGGTGTCGGACGCCACCGTCTCGGAGCAGGCGGCCATCTCCGGGCTGCCCGCCACCGGGCTCGCCTTCCGCCGGGGGGCCTTCCGGGCGGCCCTGGGCGCCGCGATCCCGCGCGCCTACGAGGTCGGCGAGATCAGCAGCCTGCCGGCCAGGACGCCGTACCACGCGACGCTGATCGATCTGCGCCCCCGCCTGGTGCTGAACCTCCGCCCGCAGACGGGGTGGCTCACCCGTGACCCGGTGCGCGCCCCGTTGCTGCGGATCACCGGCACGCACTCCCTGCTCGTGGTGCCGCTGGACGTCGCCGGTGTCGTCCTCGGGGTCGCGGCCTTCTACCGGACGACGGGCTCGCCCGCGTTCTCCCGGGCCGACCTGGTGGCGGCCGGCCGCCTGGCCCGCAGGGCCGCCCGGCTGCTCGACGGTGCCCGCCGGCGCCTGGTCCGGAACGCCGCCGGGCGGATCCTGCAGGAGGCCCTGCTGGCGCCGCAGGGCCCGGAGCTCACCGCGATCGAGGACCCCCGGGGACACCTGCCGCCGTCCGCGGCCCCCGGAGCCTGGGTGGACGTCATCCCGCTGCCCAGCGCCCGGGTGGCGCTGGTGACGGGTTCGGTACGCGGGCAGGGCGTCTCCGCTGCGACCGCGATGAGCCAGCTCAAGGCCGCGGTCCGGGCGCTGGTACTGCTCGACATGAGCCCCGGCGAGGTCATCTCCCGGCTCCACCGGCCCACCGCGACCCCCGTCGGCGACGAGGCCGACACCTGCCTGATCGTCGTCTACGACCCGGTGGCCTGCCACTGCACGGTGGCGTGCGGCGGCCACCCCGCCGCGGCCCCCGCCCAGCCCCAGACGACCCAGGAGACGGTGGAGGCGGACGCGCCCCTCCCCGGCGGGCTCGCGGTCACCGAGTGCGACGTGCCGCCCGGCAGCGTGCTGCTGCTGAGCTGCGGCACGGACGAGCTCCCCGCCGGTTCGCAGGCCGCCGAACAGGTCACCGGGCTGCGTGTGCTGCCCGCCGCCGACGCGTCCGCCGCGACCCCGGCGACGGTGCTCGACGGCGTCCTGCGCACCGCCGCGCCCGGCACGGACCCGGTGCTCCTCGCCGCCCGGACCCGCGCCCTGGACACCGGTGACGTCGCCACCCGCGAGGTGCCCAACGAGCCCGCGGCGGTGGCGGACGCACGGGCCTGGACGGACCGGCTGCTGACCGAATGGAAGCTGCCGGAGCTGGCCTTCACCACCACCCTGGTCGTCAGCGAACTCGTCACCAACGCCATCCGGTACTCCACGGGGCCGATCCGGCTGCGCCTCATCCGCGACCGGATGCTGGTCTGCGAGGTGTCGGACTCCTGCAGCGCCGCCCCGCTCCCGCGCCACGCCGCGCCCAGTGACCAGGACGGGCGGGGGCTGTCCATCGTCGCCCAGCTCACCGACGCCCAGGGCACCCGCTACACGGAGACGGGCAAGACGGTGTGGGCGGAGCAGCCGATCACCCCGCCGGCCGCCGCGTAGACCCGGCCGCGGCCGGGCCCACGCGCCGGAGGGCGTCAGCCGGCGGAGTGCTCCGAGCGGTCACCACCCCACAGCGTGTGGAAGGAGCCGGGCTTGTCCACCCGCTTGTAGGTGTGGGCGCCGAAGAAGTCGCGCTGCCCCTGGATGAGGGCGGCGGGCAGCCGCTCCGCCCGCAGGGCGTCGTAGTACGCGAGGGCCGCCGAGAACCCGGGCGCGGGGACGCCGAGCTGCGCCGCCGTGGAGACGACTCGCCGCCATGCCGCCTGCGCGTTGCCGAGGGCCTCGGCGAAGTGCGCGTCCGTCAGCAGGGTGGGGCGGCCCGGCTCGGAGTCGAACGCCTCCTTGATGCGGTTGAGGAAGCGCGCCCGGATGATGCAGCCGCCGCGCCAGATCGTCGCCATCGAGCCCGCGTCGATGTCCCAGCCGAACTCCTTGCTGCCCGCCTGGATCAGGTTGAACCCCTGGGCGTAGGCGACGATCTTCGAGGAGTACAGCGCCTGCTCGACGTCGTCGGCGAAGCGGTCGCCCGCCGCGCTGTCCAGCCAGGTCTCCGCCGGTCCGGGCAGACCGTGCGAGGTGGCCCGCAGCTCCGCGCTGCCGGACAGCGAGCGCGCGAAGACCGCCTCGGCGATGCCGGAGACGGGGACGCCGAACTCCAGGGCGTTCTGCACCGTCCAGCTGCCGGTGCCCTTCTGGCCGGCCTGGTCCAGCACCACGTCGACGAACGGCTTGCCCGTGTCGGCGTCCGTGTGCGCCAGCACCTCCGCGGTGATCTCGACGAGGTACGACTCCAGGCGGCCGGAGTTCCAGGTGCGGAAGATCTCCGCGACCTCGCCCGGCCGCTTGCCCGCGGCGTGCCGCAGCAGGTCGTAGGCCTCGGCGATGAGCTGCATGTCGGAGTACTCGATGCCGTTGTGGACCATCTTGACGAAGTGTCCGGCGCCGTCCGGGCCGACGTGGGTGCAGCAGGGCACCCCGTCGACCTTGGCGGCGATGTCCTCGAGGATCGGGCCGAGGGACTCGTAGGACTCCGCCGAGCCGCCCGGCATGATCGAGGGACCGTTGAGGGCGCCCTCCTCGCCACCGGAGATCCCGGTGCCGACGAAGTGCAGACCCTGGTCGCGCAGCGCCTTCTCCCGGCGCCGGGTGTCGCGGTAGTCGGCGTTGCCGCCGTCGACGACCATGTCGCCGGGCTCCAGCAGCGGCACCAGTTCGTCGATCACGGCGTCGGTGGGGGCGCCGGCCTTGACCATGATGATGATGCGCCTGGGCCGTTCGAGTGAGTCGACGAACTCCTTGAGGGACTCCGCCGGATGGAACTCGCCCTCGCCGCCGAACTCCTCCACCAGGGAGCGCGTCCTGGCCGGGGTGCGGTTGTACAAGGCCACGGGATGGCCGTGCCGCGCGAGGTTCCGGGCCAGGTTGCGGCCCATGACCGCGAGTCCGGTGACGCCGATGCGGGCCTGCTCCGCCATCTGCGGTTCCTCTCTGTGCTGTGGTGCGGGGGGCACGTACGGCGTCCAGCCTGTCAGCGAACCGGCCCGGCGGCCGGGATTCCACCGGATCCGTCAGCTGCCCGTGCCGATCCGGCCCTGACCTGCTACACGGGCCATCGCACGGCGCAGACCCCTGGCCGGTGGCGCGGGGACGGCACCCGCCGGTGCCGGCGCCCGGGCCCGGGCCGTCCGGAGCGGTCCCGCGGCCGGCGCGGGTGGTGGCGGCAGCGGCAGCGGGGGCGGCGGCGTCATGCTGTGGTCGCCCAGTGCCTCGCGCAGCCGGCGCGCGTCCTCCGGGAGATCGCGGCGCCAGGCCCAGCCCAGGAAAGGGCCCAGCAGCAGCATGCCTCCGCCGAGCCGGCAGGTGACCTGGAGCTGTACGAACGCGCCCCGCGAGTGCGGCAGCATCCGGAACGCGAACTCGGGTGTCTGGGTGCCCAGCGGGCTCCACATCCGCCGGCCGCGGTAGGCGATCCGCCGGCAGGGCTGGTAGACCGAGCAGACCAGCCGGTGCTCCCGGTGGCGGCCCGGATAGTGGTAGCGGTAGACGGCCCGCTCGCCTGGGGGTACGGCATCCGCCGCGACGGCGGCGATACCGGAGTTCCACGACGCCAGGTTGCGGGCGTCGGCAAGGAAGTCGAAGACCTCTTCCACGGTACGGGTGACGATCACGCTCGTAGACACCGTCGGCATCGCAGACCTCCCCGGTGCCGGCGCGGCCAGCATGTGAGCAGAGTGGCTTCTTGGCTCCTCACCGACAGCCTGCGTCCAAACGGGCGGAGTGTCGTGGCGAGTGAGCCGTCCGGGTGAATCCAGGGTGCGTGACCGGCGCGAACGCAGTGTGCGCGGACCCTCGCGGTCAGTGCCGGGTGGGCTCCGTACCGCTCCTGCGGTCGCGGAATTCGCACCAGACTGCCTTGCCCGAACCGTGCGGCTCCACACCCCACGCGTCGGCCAGTCCGTCGACCAGCAGCAGACCGCGTCCGGACACCTCGCGCTCGCCGGGCCGGCGGCGCCGCGGCCAGTTCGCCGCGAGGTCGTGGACCTCGATGCGCAGCCGCCGGGTGGCGTCCGGTGTGGCGTGGGCCAGGGAGGAGCCGGGGAGCATGCGCAGGGTGAGCACGGCGCCGCCGTCGGTGTGCACCAGCGCGTTGGTGATCAGTTCGCCGGCGGCGAGTTCCGCCTCATCGACCCGGTCGCGCAGGCCCCAGCCCGCCATCGCCTCACGGACCATCGCCCGGGCCTCGGAGAGCGCCTTGGGATCGCCGGGGGCGATGTGCCGGTGCAGCCGGTGCGGCGGGTGCGGAAAGGCGTCGCTCTCGCGCCGGAGCAGCAGCAGGGCCATGTCGTCGTCGGTGGCCTCTTCCCCCATGACGCCGGTGAGGTGGTCGGCGAGGTCCGCGACCTCGCGCGGGCCCTCGCGCAGCGCCCCGGACAGCCGCCGCACGCCGACGTCCAGATCGGCGCCGGGCCGCTCGACCAGCCCGTCACTGAACATCAGGAGGGTGTCGCCGGGCCCGAGTTCGGCGGGGGTGACCGGGTAGTCGGGCCTGCCGAACTGGGCGGACAGGCCGAGTGGCAGGCCGCCTGCGGTGGGCAGCACGCGGACGGTGCCGTCGGCCTGCCGGACCAGCGGGTCGATGTGGCCGGCCCGCACCAGCAGGGCGGACCCGGTGGCCGGGTCGACCTGGGCGTACAGACAGGTGGCGAAGCGGTCGGTGTCCAGCTCGTACAGGAAGGCCGAGGCCCGCGCCATGACGCTGGCGGGCGGGTGGCCCTCGCCGGCGTAGGCGCGCAACGCGATCCGCAACTGGCCCATGACGGCCGTGGCGTGGGTGTCGTGGCCCTGGACGTCGCCGATGATGACGGCGACCCGGCCGCCGGGCATCGCCACGACGTCGTACCAGTCGCCCCCGATGTCCCTGGCCAGCCGGGCGGAGCGGTAGCGCACCGCGATCTCGGTACCCGGAACGTGCGGGATGGTGCGGGGCAGCATCGCGGTCTGCAGGCCCTGGGCGATGTCGTGCTCCTGATCGAAGAGGATGGCCCGCTGCAGGCTCTGCGCGATGCTGCCGCTGAGCGCGATCAGCAGGTGGCGCTCCTGCGGGGAGAAGCCCTGCTTGTGCCGGTACAGCAGGCCCAGGGCGCCGATGGGCTCGCCCTGGGCGATCAGGGGGAGGTACGCGGCGGCGGAAGCGCCGAGCGGCTCGATGTGCGGCCACAGCTTGGGGTAGCGCCGGGCGAACTCCTCGCCGGAGGTGATGAAGCGCGGGACGAGGGTCCGTACCACCTCGCTCATCGGGAACTCGTCCTCGATCCGGGTGTACTGCAGCGACGGCACCCAGCTGTCGGCGTTGGCGTCGCTCACCACGTGGACCCGGCCGGCCTCGACCTGGCCGAGGAAGAGGCTGGCGATGCCGAGCCGGTCCATCCTGCGGTTGCCGGTGAGCGCCGCGGTCACGTCGCGCACGGTCACCGCCCGGGCCAGCGACGCGGTGACCTCCATGACCAGGTCGCTCTCGGTCGGGCGGTCCTCGTCCGCGCGCAGGCACTCGGCGGCCTGGGCGAGTTCGTCGGTGGCGTCGCTGACGATGCCTATCACCCGGTTCGCCCGGCCGGTGCCGTCGCGGACGATGCGGCCCTGGAAGCGGATCCAGCCGCGGCGGCCGTCGCGCCGGGTGAGCCGGCTGAAGGCGCGGAAGGAGGAGTGGCCCTCGCCGAGGGCGTGGGTGATCGTCCGGGTGACGTCGGTGGCCTCGTCGGGCGCCAGGCGGGAGAAGAGCGCCTTCGGGTCGCCGTCGAAGTCCTGCGGGTGCAGGTCGACGGTGCGCAGGGCGTGCTCGTCGAGGTGCATGCGGTCGCGGTCGAGGTCCCAGTCGAAGCCGCCGACGTCGTTGAGCGACATGTGGGCGGCGGCGGAAGCCGGCCAGGCGACCGTCGCGGGCGCAGGCGGCGCCCACTCCGCAGACTCAGCCATCACGCCCTCCGGACCTGCTCCCCGCTGCGCCGAGCCGCACCGGAACGGGAACAGCGTACCCATAGTCCGGTGGGGGGACATGCTCCTGACGGGACCCGTGGGAGAGCCGGGTTTCCGCCGGTTCCGCGGTCGCTCCCGGCGGCCGCCCGGCCCCCTCCTGAGTCCGGCCGTACCGCTCAGCGGGCCGCCGGCGGCGCGTACTTGTGGCCGACCCGGCGCACGGTGACGATGCCGGCCCGGCGTTCGGGGCCGAGCTTGCGCCGCAGCCGGGCGATGTGGACGTCGGCGGCACGCCCGCCGCCGACGTGCCCGTACCCCGGACCGTGCTGACGGAACTGGCCGCGGGCGTGCACGCGGTGCGGGTGCGCCACCAAGTGGGCGAGCAGCTCGAACTCCGGGTAGGTCAGGTCGGAGGCGCGGCCCCGCACCCGGGCGATCGGCGTCGATGGTGACCGGCAGCTCGGCGGTTGCCGGGGACGCGGGCGGCGCCTGCCCCTCGACGGGCACGAGGACGAGGTGGCCGGCCATCGGCGGCCCGCCCACACCGGTGGGCATCAGGTGGCCGGGGGCGGGCAGCCAGGTCGCGCCGGCGGCAGGAAGTCCGGTACCGGCGGGACGTCACCGGTGCGGACGGCGTGCAGGTGCTGACGGCCCGCGGCGGGCAGGGGCATCGACTGGGTGCTGGTGCTGGAGGACCCGCAGGTCCCGGCTCTCGCGCGAAGGGTCGTCGGACGACGTATTGCGCGGGACCGCCGGGAGGCCCGCAGCGGGCGGCGACCGGGGGACGGCGTCAGCTGCGGGCCGGGGTCCGCGCGGGGACCGCGCGGCAGCGCTCCCGGTCGAACCGGTACTCCTGCCTGGACGGCCAGAACGGCTCGAGGTCGCTGCGACCTGTCGCGGTGTCAGTGAGACCGGCCATGGCACCGGCTGGACCGGACGTGCCGCCCACCGGGACAGGGATCGCCCGGAGCAGAGCCGTGACCAGGCCCTACAGCGGTTGCGGCTCGGGCTGGGGTTCGGGGCCGGGCTCCGGCTGCGGGGGTGGTACGGGCACGGGGTCGGGGGTCGGACCGGGCACGGGATGCGGGGCGGGCGGAACAGGGTCCGGCGGGAAGGGCGGCACCGGGCTCGGGGCGGGCGGCACAGGCGGTACCGTGGCGCGGCGTGCTGGGGCGGTCATGACGTTCTGCCTCCTCGGACTCGCCGGAACGGATCTTGCGCTGCGCTTACCCGGCCCTCCCCGTCCTACCCGTCCTATCCTCGGCCTCATGACCTGGTTGCGCGCCCTGCGCCGCAGTGCCCGCGAGGGGCTGCGGATCGAACGCGCCGGGCTGGAACCGCTCGTCGCGCTGCGCGCCGCCGCGGGCGTCGCCGTCGTCATCGGCCTCTCGCTGTGGCTGGCCGGCCCCGCGGTCGCCGCCTCCTCGGCCTTCGGCGCCTTCGCCTCCGGCATGGCCACCTTCCAGCGCAGTTGGCGGCCCCGGCCGGTGCTGGCGCTGGTCGCCGGCGCCGGTCTCGCCGTCAGCACCTTCCTGGGCTACCTGGCGGGGGCGCGCTGGTCGGTGTTCGTGACGCTGCTGGCGGTCTGGGCGTTCCTTGCGGGCATGGCCTGGGCGCTGGGGCCCACCGCGGGCATCGTCGCCTCCCTCACCATCGCGGTCATGCTGGTCGTGATCACCCTGCCGACGTCCGTGCTGAGCGCCTTCGGCCACGCCCTGGTCATCGCGGCGGGCGGGGTCGTGCAGGCGGCGCTGATCCTGCTGTTCCCGGTACGCCGCTGGGGCCGGCAGCGCGACGCGCTGGCCGACGCCTTCGCGGCGGAGGCGGACTACGCGCGCCGGCTGCGGCACGACCCGGTGGCGCCGTTCGACCCCCAGCCGCTGATGACCGCGCGCAGCGCCGCCGTCATCACCGACCGGCAGGCGCGGCGGCGCCCGGCGGCGCTGCGCGGCAAACGGGTGCTGGCCGAGCGCATCCGCCCCGTCCTGGCCTCGCTGGCCGATCCCGCGGTAGGCGCCGCCGCCGAGGGGCCGGAGCGCGACCGGGCCCGCGAGCTGCTGGCCGCGGCGGCCTCCGTGCTGGACGCGGTGGCGCACGCGGTGCGGGAGGCCCAGCCGGTGCGCGTACCGCCGGAGGCGGACTCCGTGGTGCTCGTCGACCCCGCCCCGGAGGAGCAGCTGACCGGGCCCGCCCGGCGCACCGCGCTGCGGCTCGTCGCGCTGCTCAGCGAGGCGGTCTCCTCCGCAACCGGCCGCGGCGGCTCGGTGAGCACCGACACCGCCCACCTGCGCCGCCCCAGCGTGGCAGAACTCCTGCCGCTCACCGTGCGCACCGTGCGGCGCGAGGCCCGGTTCGACTCCCCCGTCTTCCGGCACGCCGTCCGGCTGGCCGCCGTCACCCCCGCGGGCTACGCCCTCGGCGCGGCCCTGCCGCTCGGTCACGGCTACTGGGCGCCGCTGACCTCGGTGCTGGTGATGCGGCCCGACTTCTCCCAGACGTACGGCCGCAGCGTGGCCCGCTTCATCGGCACCCTCGCGGGCGTCACCGTGGCGACCGCCGTGATGAAGTCCCTCGCCCCGGGGCCGTACCCCTGCGCCGTGCTGGCGGTGGTGTCCGTCGCCCTGATGTACGGGCTGATGCGCACCGGTTATCTGGTCTCCCAGGTGGCCGCGTCGGCGTACGTGGTCTTCCTGCTCGGCATGGCCGGCGCCAGCTGGACGCAGACGGTGCCCGACCGTGTGCTCCTCACGCTGCTCGGCGGGGTGCTGGCGATGGCCGCGTACGCGCTCTTCCCGGCCTGGGAGACCCCGCGGCTGCGGAACCGGCTGGCCGACCGTGTCAAGGCCACCGGGCGGTACGCCGCCGCCGCGGTGGAGGCCCACGCCGCCCCCGCCCGGGGCAGCCGCGAGGCGGTGCGCGCGGCGCTGCTCGACGCCCGGGCGGCCGCGCTCGCCTGGGACCAGGCGGTCGCCCGCGCCGACGCCGAGCCCGTCCGGGGGCGCGGCCTGTCCCGCCGCGCCGCCGACGGCGCCGATGCGGCACTGTCGGCCATGGGCCGCGTCCCCATGCTGATGGAAGCCCACCTCCCGGCGCCCGACGCCGCCCCGGTCCCGGACGCCGCGCCCTTCGCCCGGCACCTGCGCACGGCCACGGCGGACGCCGCGACCGCGGTCCGCGATCGGCGCCCCCCGGACTTCGCCTCCGTCCGCGCCACGCTCGACGCGTGGCCTCCCTCGGACGCCGACCGCATCGTCCGCCGCAGCGCGGAACTGCTCGTGGAGACCCTTGATGACCTCGAGGCCGCCCTCCGCCCCCGGCCTCGCACCCGCCCCTCCCGCCGCCGCTGACGCCTCCGGCGGGCGGCGTCACGGGGCTGCCGTGCGGGCGGGGCGCGGCGGCTCCTTTCGGCGCCGCGGGCCGTTTGCGTGGGGGCGTACGACCCCGACGGCGTCGACCGCACGGGCCACGGCCGAGGTGGTGCCGTCCCCCGCACCCGCTGATGCTCTCGGCATGGGGCCGGCCGGCGCGCCGCGACGGGGGCGCGCCTGACCGGGCCGAAGGGCTTCGCCCTCCGGCGCCGCCGCGGCCACCACCGCGCGGGCGACGCGCGGACCGGTGAGCATCCGGTCCACGTCCCGCTCGCCGGTCGGCAGCCTCGTACCGATCGCCGGCGGTATGGACGGATCGGCCGGCACCAGCCGCACCGCACTGCGGCTGTACGGCGTCAGCAGGCCGGACGTGCCGCACGGGCGGCGACCCCGCGGCCGCCGCCCGGGGCGGGTGTGCGCCGGGCGGTCAGCGGATCGGCATGCCCGACAGGGTGCGGGCGATGACCAGGCGCTGGATCTCGCTCGTGCCCTCGAAGATGGTGTAGATGGCCGCGTCGCGGTGCATGCGCTCCACGGGGTACTCGCGGGTGAAGCCGTTGCCGCCGAGGATCTGGACGGCCTGGGCGGTGACCTTCTTCGCCGTCTCGCTGGCGTAGAGCTTGGACATCGAGCCCTCGGCCGAGGTGAACGGCTTGCCCGAGATCGCCATCCAGGAGGCGCGCCAGACCAGCAGCCGCGCCGCGTCGATCTGCGTGCGCATGTCGGCCAGCTGGAAGGCGACGCCCTGGTTGTCGATGATGGGGCGGCCGAACTGGGTGCGGGTCATGGCGTAGTCGAGGGCGACCTCGTACGCGGCGCGGGCCGTGCCCACCGCCATCGCGCCCACGGCCGGGCGGGAGGCCTCGAACGTGGCCATGGCGGCGTTCTTCACCCGCTCGCCGCCCCTGGCCCGCTCGCGGGCCCGGGCGAGGCGCTCGTCGAGCTTCTCCTTGCCGCCGAGCAGGCAGCTGCCCGGGACCCGGACGGCGTCGAGAACGACCTCGGCGGTGTGCGAGGCGCGGATGCCGTGCTTCTTGAACTTCTGTCCCTGGGAGAGGCCGGGGGTGTTCGGCGGCACGATGAAGGAGGCGTGGCCCTTCGAGCCGAGCTCGGGGTCGACGACGGCGACGACGACGTGGACGCCTGCGATGCCGCCGTTGGTCGCCCAGGTCTTGGTGCCGCTCAGCACCCACTCGTCCTTGGCCTCGTCGTACACGGCGGTGGTGCGCATCGAGCCGACGTCGGAGCCGGCGTCGGGCTCGGAGGAGCAGAAGGCGGCCACCTTGACGTCGTTGACGTCGCCGTACATCTGGGGGATCCAGGTGCCGATCTGCTCCTCGGTTCCGTTGGCCAGGACGCCGACGGCAGCCAGGCCGGTGCCGACGATCGACAGGCCGATTCCCGCGTCGCCCCAGAAGAGCTCCTCCATGGCGATCGGGATGCCGAGGCCGGTCGGGTCGAAGTACTGCTGGGCGTAGAAGTCGAGCGAGTAGAGTCCGATCTTCGCGGCCTCCTGGATCACCGGCCAGGGGGTCTCCTCGCGCTCGTCCCACTCCGCCGCCGCCGGGCGCATGACGTCGGCCGCGAAGCCGTGGATCCAGTCGCGCACCGCTTTCTGGTCGTCGTTGAGCTCGAGCGAGAAGTCGCCCATCGTCCCCTCCACGTGCTTGTTACTTGCGGTAACCCCCAGTGTGTTACCGGCCGGTAAGGGATGTCAACCGGACGAGGGGTGTTACGTTGCGCAGGCGCGAGGAAATTCGAACGGGCGGGGAGGCTCGGGTGGACACCAGCCAGCGGCAGGAGCGGCGAACGGCATCCGCGGCGGAGGAGCGGCGCAGGGAGCTCCTCGAGGCCGCGGACCGCGTCGTGCTGCGGGACGGCCCCGAGGCGTCCATGAACGCCATCGCCGCCGAGGCGGGCATCACCAAGCCCATTCTGTACCGTCACTTCGGCGACAAGAGCGGGCTTTACCGAGCCCTGGCCAAACGGCACACCGACGCCCTGCTCGCCAACCTGCGCGCCGCCCTCGACGCGCCCAACGAGCGCCGCGACCGCGTGGAGGCCACCCTCGACGCCTATCTCGTGGCCATCGAGGCCCGGCCGCAGGTCTACCGCTTCCTGATGCACCCCGCCGAGAGCCCCGCGGACTCCGACCGCGGTTTCGACATCGGCCGCCACTCCGCCCCCGTGCTGCGCCGCATGGGCGAGGAACTGGCCGACGTCATCGCCGAGCGGCTCGACCTCGGCCCGGAGGGCCAGGTCGCGGCCCGGGTGTGGGGGCACGGCATCGTCGGCATGATGCACGCGGCCGGGGACTGGTGGCTGGGCGAGCGGCCCGTCGCCCGCGACGTCCTCGTCCGCCACCTCGCCGACCTGCTCTGGGGCCGTCTCGCCGCGGTGGGAGACCGCCCGGGCGCCCCCCGCCTCTAGCCAGGCCGTGTCGTCGGATGAGCTCCCCCGGCCACCGCTGGGAGGGGCCCAGGCGCGGTGCGTCGCAAGGCGGGGAGTCGTCCTCGTAGAGGGCTGCTCGGAGGATTCGGCAACGCAGCGTGCCACCCCCGGCCGAAGGCTGGGATAGGGCATCCGAGAACACGGCCTAAGGCCTGTCGCCGGGCGCCCAGGGGGCCCGGCGCACCGCGCGCAGCGCGCGGCGGCGGCGCAGACCCGTCAGCCGGTCCACGAACAGGCCGCCACCGAGGTGGTCGCACTCGTGCTGGAGGCAGCGCGCGAAGAAGCCGGTGCCCTCCACGCGCACCGGCGCGCCGTCCACGTCGACGCCCTCGACCACCGTCTCGTCGTGCCGGGCGGTGCCCGCGTGCACGCCCGGCAGCGACAGACAGCCCTCGTCACCGGTCACCACGACCCCGTCGTTGTGCACGACGCGGGGATTGACCACGTATCCGAGGTGCCGGACGTCCTCGTCGTCCGGGCAGTCGAAGACGAACACCCGCAAGGGCACCCCGACCTGGTTGGCGGCCAGGCCCACCCCGTCGTGCGCGTACATCGTTGCGAACAAGTCCTCGACGAGGCAGGCGAGTTCGGCATCGAAGACGGTCACGTCACGGCAGGGTTCCCGGAGCCCGGGATCACCCAGCAACCGCATCGGGCGGACGGTTCCGGAGCTGCCGGGGATGGGGGCGTGTCGCATGCCGGTCAGCGTACGGGGGCGGCTCGTTTCAGCGCCGGTGGGGGAAGTGGATAGGCTGATCGGCGACCGATGCCTTCCGGCCGGTGCAACGGCCCGGTGCGAGCACCACGGCCGACCGCCGGGGAGGTGAGCGGGGCCGGACGCGAGGAGGATGTGGAGACGATGGCAGGCAACGCAGAGCCACTGTCGCCGCGGGCGAAGCTGGCCGTGACGGCGGGCAAGGCCGCGGCGGCGGTGTCGCGAGCGGCGGGGCGCGGCAGTGGATCGGTGATCGGCGGCCGGGTGGCGCTGAAACTCGACCCTGATCTGCTGGCCCGGCTGGCGACCCATCTCGACGTCGTGCTCGTTTCGGCCACCAACGGCAAGACCACCACGACGCGGCTGCTCGCCGAGGCGCTGCGCGCCAACGGCGAGGTCGTCTCCAACGCCCTGGGCGCCAACATGCCGGCCGGCATCACCTCGGCGCTCGCCGGCGGCTCCGAGGCGCGCTACGGCGTGATCGAGGTCGACGAGAAGTACCTGGCCGGCGTGGCCCGTGACGTCAAGCCCAAGGCCATCGCCCTGCTCAACCTCTCCCGCGACCAACTGGACCGCGCCGCCGAGACCCGCATGCTCGCCGAGAAGTGGCGCGAGGGCCTGGCGGGCTCGGACGCCATCATCATCGCCAACGCCGACGACCCGCTGATCACTTGGGCTGCCTCGTCCTGCCCGACCGTCGTCTGGGTCGCGGCGGGCCAGGAGTGGAAGGACGACGCCTGGTCCTGCCCCTCGTGCGGCGGTGTCCTGCAGCGGCCGGCCGAGGACTGGTTCTGCGGCGAGTGCGGTTTCCGCCGCCCGACGCCCACTTGGGCACTGTCCGGGGACCACGTGATCGACCCGTACGGCTCCGCCTGGCCGATCCAGCTCCAGCTGCCCGGCCGTGCGAACAAGTCCAACGCCGCCGTGTCGGCCGCCGCGGCGGCCGCCTTCGGGGTCGACCCCAAGGTCGCCCTGGAGCGGATGTACAACGTGCAGGCCGTCGCCGGCCGCTACGACGTGGTCCATTTCCAGGACCGCGACGTCCGGCTGCTGCTGGCGAAGAACCCCGCCGGCTGGCTGGAGACCTTCTCGCTGATCGACGGCCCGCCCACCCCGGTGATCCTGTCCGTCAACGCCCGGTCCGCGGACGGCACGGACACCTCCTGGCTCTGGGACGTGGACTACACCCGCCTGGCGGGGCACCCGATCCGCGTCATCGGCGACCGCAAGCTGGACCTCGCGGTCCGCCTGGAGGTCGCGGGCCTGGACTTCCAGGTGTGCCGGGACTTCGACGAGGCCGTGCGCACCTCGCCGGCCGGCCGGATCGAGGCCATCGCCAACTACACCGCCTTCCAGGACCTCCGCCGCCGCGTCGGCAACTGACCGAAGACCCGTTTCGACAGGAGAACACGCTGTGAGCGACTCCAGCCTGCGTCTGGTGTGGGTCTATCCCGACCTGCTGAGCACCTACGGTGACCAGGGCAACGTCCTGGTCACCGAGCGCCGGGCCCGCCAGCGGCGGGTGCCGGTCACCCGGATCGACGTACGGTCCGACCAGCCGATCCCGACCTCGGGCGACATCTACCTCATCGGCGGCGGCGAGGACCGTCCGCAGCGGCTGGCCGCCGAGCGGCTGCGCCGCGACGGCGGGCTGAACCGCGCGGTGGACAACGGTGCGATCGTCTTCTCGGTGTGCGCCGGGTACCAGATCATCGGCCACGAGTTCGTCAACGACCTCGGCCGCCCCGAGCCCGGCCTGGGCCTGCTGGACGTCGTGAGCGTCCGCGGCGAGGGCGCGCGCTGCGTCGGCGACGTGCTGGCCGACATCGACCCCGAGCTCGGCCTGCCCCCGCTGACCGGCTTCGAGAACCACCAGGGCGTCACGCACGTCGGCAAGCGGGCCCGCCCGCTGGCCCGCACCCGGTTCGGCAACGGCAACGGCACCGGCGACGGGACCGAGGGCGCGTACAACGAGACCGTCTTCGGCACCTACATGCACGGCCCCGTCATGGCCCGCAACCCGCAGATCGCGGACATGCTGATCAAACTGGCGATGGACGTCAGGGCGCTGCCGCCGGTCGACGACCAGTGGTACGAGGCGCTGCGCGCGGAGCGCATCGCGGCGGCGACGCAGCCCGCCTGAGGCCCGCACCGTCGCGGGCCGGACCGGGGGACGACGGGGCCGGGGCCGGGTGGTGTCCGCACTGCGGGCGGCGTTTCCGCCGCCCGCGCCCGGCTCGATAACGTAGGCACCAGCGGTGCGCGTCGCCGCGGGTCCATCCGGACGACGAGGTCCGGCGCCCGGATCGATCATTCAGGAGTAACGAGCAAATGCGTATTGGTGTGCTGACGAGCGGCGGCGACTGCCCCGGGCTCAACGCCGTCATCCGGTCGGTCGTGCACCGCGCGGTCGTCGACCACGGGGACGAGGTCATAGGCTTCCACGACGGGTGGAAGGGCCTCCTGGAGTGCGACTACCGCAAGCTCGACCTCGACGCGGTCGGCGGCATCCTCGCCCGCGGCGGCACCATCCTCGGCTCCTCCCGGGTGCGCCCCGAGCACCTGCGGGGCGGGGTGGAGCGGGCCAAGGGCCACGTCGCCGACCTGGGTCTGGACGCGATCATCCCGATCGGCGGTGAGGGCACCCTCAAGGCCGCCCGGCTGCTGTCCGACAACGGCCTGCCGATCGTGGGCGTGCCCAAGACCATCGACAACGACATCGCCTCCACCGACGTCACCTTCGGCTTCGACACCGCCGTGACGGTGGCCACCGAGGCGCTGGACCGTCTGAAGACCACCGCCGAGTCGCACCAGCGCGTGCTCATCGTCGAGGTCATGGGCCGCCACACCGGCTGGATCGCGCTGCACTCCGGCATGGCGGCCGGCGCGCACGCCATCGTCGTGCCGGAGCGCCCCTTCGACATCGGGGACCTGACCGAGCGGGTCCGCGAGCGCTTCTCCGCGGGCAAGAAGTTCGCGATCGTCGTGGTCTCCGAGGGCGCGAAGCCGCGCGAGGGCACGATGGAGTTCGAGTCGGGCGTCAAGGACGTCTACGGCCATGAGCGCTTCACCGGCATCGCCACCCGGCTCTCGATCGAGCTGGAGGAGCGGCTGGGGAAGGAGGCCCGCCCGGTCATCCTCGGCCATGTGCAGCGCGGCGGCACCCCCACCGCCTACGACCGGGTGCTGGCCACGCGCTTCGGCTGGCACGCGGTCGAGGCCGCGCACAACGGCGACTTCGGCATGATGACGGCGCTGCGCGGCACCGACATCACGCTGGTGCCCCTGGCCCACGCCGTGGAGCACCTCAAGACGGTCCCGGCCGAGCGCTACGTCGAGGCCGAGTGCGTGCTGTGACGCACTGATCACCTTCTCGAACCGCCCCCGGTCGCGAGCGCGCCCGGGGGCGGTTCTAGTCTGGTGCGGGCGCACCCGCCCCAACCGGCACATTGCCGACGGCGCGGTGCGTGCGGCAGACGCGACAGGAGAGTGACGGATGGACCACGGCGGACACGGGATGACGACGGAGCTCCCGCCGTTCACCCTTGGACGGGGGCTCGAGTTCAGCGGGGATCCGGTCTTCCTGGCCGGCTGCCTGCTCGCGCTCGTGCTCTACGGCTGGGGGGTCGTACGACTGCGGCGGCGCGGCGACCGATGGCAGGCCGGGCGGAGCGTCGCCTTCATCGCCGGTGTGCTCTCCATCGCATCGGTGATGTGCACGGCGCTGAACGACTACGGCATGGTCATGTTCAGCGTCCACATGGTGCAGCACATGGTCGTCAGCATGGTCTCCCCCATTCTCCTGCTGCTGGGCGCGCCGGTGACCCTGACCCTGCGGGCGCTGCCGGCGGCGGGGCGCGGCCGCAAGGGCCCGCGGGAGCTGGTGGTGGCGCTGCTGCACAGCCGCTACATGCGGGTGATCACGCATCCGGCGTTCACCATCCCGCTGTTCATCGCCAGCCTGTACGGGCTCTACTTCACCCCGCTGTTCGACACTCTGATGGGCAGCCGGGCCGGGCACGTCGCGATGATGGTCCATTTCCTCGCCGTGGGCCTGGTGTTCTTCTGGCCGATCATGGGTGTGGACCCGGGACCGAACCGGCCGGGCTACGTCCTGCGCATCCTGGAGCTGTTCGCCGGGATGCCGTTCCACGCCTTCTTCGGCATCGCCCTGATGATGGCGAGCGAGCCGATGATCGGCGCGTTCAAGCACCCGCCCACCTCGCTGGGGATCGACGCGCTCGGCGACCAGACCGCGGCCGGCGGCATCGCCTGGGCGTTCAGCGAGATCCCCTCGGTGATCGTGCTGGTGGCGTTGCTCATCCAGTGGTACACCTCGGAGCAGCGCCAGGCGCGCCGCGCGGACCGCGCGGCGGACCGTGACGGCGACGCGGAACTGGCCGCCTACAACACGTACTTGGCATCCTTGGAGGCACGGGGTCGCGGCTGACGGGGCCGCCCGCCGTGAAGGGAGGCCCGCGATGGGCGACCAGGTACGGATATCGGGCGATGCGCTGCAGTTGCCGGGCGGCGTGACGGTGCGCTTCATACGCACGCTGCGGCTGCCGGAGACGGGGACGCATCCGCTCCCACCCGGGATCGGCACCTTCCCGCTGCGCCGGGTCGCCGACTTCCCGGACACCGCCCCCGAGCAGTGGCTCGCCCGGGGCGGCGTCATGCTGCCGGTCTACCAGCGCGAGGCCATGTGGCTCAGCTTCTCGGCCTCGGCGCCGGCCGTGCTCCAGGTGGGCGTCGGCAAGGTGTGCGCGGTGTCGGGGCGGCCGTGGAGCGACCGGCTGTCGCAGGACCCGCAGAACTACGTGGTGCTGCCGCGTCAGCCGTGGCTGGACGGCATCAACTCGGGTTCCGGGACGATCCGGCAGTTCGTGGCCGTACCGCTCGGCATGGGTGCGACCGTCGAGGGCCAGGTCACCGGCGAGGAGGTCTGGGGCGGGGTGCAGTTGCAGGTGTTCGAACTCGGCGAGGAGCAGCTGGCCGCGTGGCGGGCCGAGCAGCGGCGCCGGGAGAGCACCCGTCGCGCGGCCTTCGGCGGCTACGGCGGCGCTCCGGGCGCGATGCCGATGGCCGCTCCCGCGGCCGCCCCGCCGCCGGCCCCCGGGGGCGCCGCCCGCCCGGCGAGGAGCGCGGGGAGGTCCCCGGTCTCCATGGGGCTGGGCGCGGGCGGCCGGATGCGGCAGGAGGTCTACCGCGACGACCGCAAGCCCTCCGACTGGCGCGAGAAGCCCTCGGGCCGGGTCTTCGTCCACCTCACGACGGTGCCGGAATGGCGCCGCATCACCGGCGAGCCGGCCCCTGCCTCCCCGGTCAACCGCGCCGCGTACACCGCTGCCGGACTGCCCTGGTTCGACTACTACGACGCCGACGCCGAGGATCTGGCGGCGCCCGACGCGCTCACCCAGGTGAAGCCGGTCGGCGACTGGCTCGGCGAGGACGAGTCGCCGTGGGTGGCACCGCACCCGGGACAGGTGAAGCAGCTGGGGGACGAGGGTCAGGTCACCGACGGCGACTGGTAGCGCACGGTGGGCGGCGGCGGGACCATGGAGTCCGGGCCGCCGCCCCGCGGCCCCTGGGGAGGAGGCCGCGGATGCCCACACCTGCGAAGGCGATGATCACGTGCACGGTGGCGTCTTTGGTCGCCGTGACCGCGTACACGGTGGCGCTCGGCCCCAACGGCTGGCTGTGGTTCGCCTGGGTCGTCCTCATGCTGGCCACGATCGGGGTGTTCGCGATCCGCACACCCCGCTGAGGGCCGGCCTACGGCTTCCCCTGCCCGCGGGCGGGGCACAGGTCCGCGGACGGGCTGCCGCCGTGCCGGAGCCGCACGATCACGACGCTCCCGGCCTCAGGCGGGGGCGTGGCGGGCGAGGCCGGAGACGAGGAGGTCGAGGCCGAACTCGAAGCGCTCGTCGCCCTCGTCGCGCATCAGGGCGTCGACCATGCCCGTGATGTGGGGGAAGCGCTCGGGGGGCAGTGAGCCGAAGTACTCGCGGATACGGGCGATCTGCTCGTCGAGGGTGACGCCCGCCTCGCCGAAGCCCTGGCTGCGCAGGCTCTCCTCGACCGCGGTGGCGGTGACGTAGAGCGCGAGGGCGTCCACGCCGTAGGCGCAGACCTGGTCGGACAGGCCGCCGGCCTTGAGGACCGCGAGCATCGCCTCGGCGTTGAGGAGCGCGTTGGGGCCGAAGGGGATGCCCTGGCCGATGGCGGCGCGCGCCAGGTCGCGGTGGGTGACGAGTACGCGGCGGCCCTGCCGGGCCATCTCCTTGATCTGCTCCTGCCACCGCTGAGGGTCGGGCTCGGGGCGGGTCACGTCTGCCTGGATGCGGTCGAGGAGCAGTTCGAGCAGCTCCTCCTTGCCCGCGACGTGCGCGTAGAGGGATGCCGCGCCGGTGTCCAGTTCCTGGGCGACCCGGCGCATGCTCAGCGCGTCGAGCCCCTCGGCGTCGACGACGTGCAGGGCCGCGGTGACGATCGCCTCGCGGCTGAGGCTGCGGCGGGGAGCCTTCTTGCGCTCGGCGCGCCAGGGCGGGACGGGGACCGATGTCACGTGCTGCGTACCTCCGGGAGCGGAACACGGACAGCGTACTTGACACGAACGCCGTTCGCCTTTTAGAACACTGTTCGCCAAAAACGAACGTCGTTCGTTCGCGGCCCCGCCCCGCTGCGGCCCGACCCCATGGAGGCCTCCCATGAGCACTCAAGTCCTCTCCCCGCCGACTTCCCCGGCCACCGGCCATCCCCTGCGCAAGCTGGGGCTGGCCGTGATCCTCGCCGTCGAGATCACGGATCTGCTCGACGCCACGATCGTCGGCGTCGCCTCGCCCTCGATCCGCGCGGACTTCGGCGGCAGCTCCACGCAGATCCAGTGGATCAGCGCCGCCTACACGCTGGCCTTCTCCGTGCTGATGATCACCGGGGCCCGGCTCGGTGACATCGTCGGCCGCCGCAGGATGTTCCTCGTCGGGCTCGCCGGGTTCACGGTGTGCTCCGCGCTGTGCGCGGCCGCGGGCTCCGCGGGGATGCTGATCGGCGGCCGGGCGGCGCAGGGGCTGTTCGCCGCGATGATGGTGCCGCAGGGTCTCGGCATCCTGCGGCAGATGTTCCCGCCGAAGGAGCAGGGCGCGGCCTTCGGAGCCTTCGGGCCGGTCATGGGGCTCGCCGCGGTCGCCGGACCGGTGCTCGGCGGCTTCCTCACCGACGCGGACCTGTTCGGCTCCGGCTGGCGTTCGGTGTTCCTGATCAACGTCCCGATCGGCGTCGTCGCCTTCGCCGTCGCGCTGCGCATCCTGCCCGAGGGCCGGTCGCCGCACGCGCCGCGGCTGGACCTGCCGGGGTCGGCGCTGGTCAGCCTCGGGGTGCTCATGCTCGTCCACCCACTGGTCCAGGGCCGTGACCTGGGCTGGCCGCTGTGGACGTACCTGTCGATGGCGGGCGCGGTCCCGGTGCTCGGTCTGTTCGCCTGGTACCAGCGGCGGCTGGTGGCGCGGGGCGGTTCCCCGCTCGTCGAGCCCGGGCTCTTCCGCCACCGCGGCTTCTCCGCCGCGCTCGTGGTGGGCGTCGCCTTCTTCGCCGCGGTCAGCGGGTTGATGCTGGTGCTCACCCTGCACCTGCAGGTAGGGCTCGGCTACAGCGCCCTGCACGCCGGGGAGTCGATGATCCCGTGGTCCGCCGGCACGGTCGCCGGCGCGATCCTCTCCGGTGCCGTTCTCGGCCCGAAGTACGGCCGGCGCACCATCCAGGCCGGATTCGCGCTGTCGGCGGCGGCCGTCGCCGCCCTGGCGCTCACCGTGCACCTTGCGGGCCACGGGGCCACCACCTGGCAACTGCTGCCCGCGCTCCTGCTGAACGGCTTCGCGATGGGGCTGGTGATGGCACCGTTCTTCGACATCGCCCTCGCCGACGTCGAGGAGCGCGAGACCGGCTCGGCCTCCGGCGTCCTCAACGCCGTGCAGCAGCTGGGCGGTTCGGTCGGGGTCGCGGTGCTCGGCACGGCGTACTTCTCGTACGCGGCCGACGGGGGCACCGTGCCCGCGACCCAGTGGACAGCGCTCATGGCCGCGGCCGCGTTCCTCGCGGCGCTGGCGGCCGCCTTCCTGATGCCCTGTCGTGCCCCCAAGGGAGCGA
>NZ_JBYIQW010000070.1:0-33827 GCF_057707815.1 Actinacidiphila sp. bgisy160 | reverse complement strand
CCCCCCCCCCCCCCCCCCCCCCCCCCCCCCCCCCCCCCCCGCGCCCGCCCCGGTCCCACGGCCGCGGCCGGCGGAAGAGCGCGAGTCGGCCGGGTGCGTGACGGGGGGCGTACGCGCCGGGCCGCTGCCATCCCCACCGCCCCGCCCCCCTGAGGCCTCCGTCGCCGCCCTCCCCGGGGGGACGCACGGCAGGAGCGGACCCCGTCCGCGGCGCTCGTCGTGGAGCGCGCCGGCCGACCTCGATCGTGCCCGTCGGGATGCTCATCCCGCTGCGCCCCGGCGCTCCCCCGGCGTGGGCCGTCCGGGTGAGGTGGCCACAAGGAGGTTGATGCAGCTCGGGCGCCACGCACCCTCTGGTGGCGGTATGTCATGAGAAGCGGTTTTTGTCGGGTGGTGGTTTGCTGCGCATGGCGGCGGACCTGTTCTGAGAGCCCCCTCCACGGAGCCGCCGTCGCATCCCTTTCCCGTCACAGCTCAAGGAGGAGCTTGATGTCGGTCTACACCCCCCAGCAGTACGGTCAGCAGCTGCAGCAGCCGCACTCGCAGCAGTCCGGTCAGCAGCAGTGGCAGCCGTGGGCAGGCCAGCAGGGCTACGGACAGCAGGGCTTCCCCCAGCCGTTCATGGGCCTGCAGGGCTACGGGCAGCAGCACTTCGGCCAGCCCGGCATCGGGCAGGGCCAGCACCAGCTGCCGCTGCTGGTGACCGAGCTGTCGCTGCGCTGTGCCGCCACGGCGGTCAACGCCATGGTCGAGCAGGTGCGCATCGACCCGCAGATCATGATGGGCATCCAGGCCCAGGGCCAGATCCCGCCGCACGCCTGGAGCAGCGTGCTCACCGAGTGCGCGCGCCGCATCGCTCCGGTCGTGCACAGCGCGCTGAGCCAGATCGCCCAGGGCCAGTCCCCGTTCGGCCAGTTCGGCCAGCAGCAGTCCGGCCAGTACGGCCAGTTCCCGGGCCAGTCCCAGTACGGGCAGTCGCCGTACGGGCAGCACTTCGGCCAGATGCCGCTCGGCATCTGACCGGTCTCCCGGTCGGCCGGGGTGGCCCCTTCGGGCTGCCCCGGCCGGCCGGGCCGTTCGCCCGGCCGCGGCAGCGGCGCGGTGTGGTCCAACGCAAGGTGATCGGTGAAGGCGGAAGCGTGATGAGTGAGCAGCAGGGCAACGGCGGCATGGCGAAGGGGCACGGCGGCGCCAAGGGCGGCCGCAGGCCCGGTGCCGGATCGGACGCCGGCGGGACGAAACAGGGCGCGGAGCAGTACGCGGGGACGGCCGGGACGCATCCCGGGCAGCCGGGCGGCGGCCGGGGCCGGTACCTGGTGGCCCCCAGGCCGGCGCCCTGGCTGACCGCGGGCGTGCCGCCCGTCGAGGCCTCGGCGCTGTTCACGTTGCTCGAGGAGGACCCGGAGGTGGAGGTGGTCGCCCAGGTGCGCCCCTCCCGCTCCCGTGGGCTGGAGGCGATCGCCGAGCCCCACCCGGTGTGCCCCCCGGTGGCCGTGGTGACGATGCCCCACGAGCGCGCCCGGGCACTGGCCGCCAACCCCCAGGTGGTGGTCGAGGCCGACCAGCCGCTCGCCTACACCCCGGCCCCCTCGACGCGTCCTCCCGTCCCGGCCGTGGACCCCGCGATGGAGGTCACCCTCCAGGAGCCGCCGCGCATCACGGTGCGGGTGACCAGCCGCGGGCAGGGCGTGCCGGACGCGCAGGTGTGGGCGACGGGCACGGGTGCGACGGCGTACGCCGTCACGGGCGCCGACGGCCGGGCGCAGATCGTGCTGCCGGCCGACACCCCGGCAACGGTCCGGTCCCTGTACGTACGCCCGGCGGGCGACCACTGGCCGGTGCGCACCGGCCGCCCCTTCCCGGACGACGACACGCTTTCCGGCGCGGAGGTGGAGGTGGTGGTCCGCTCCCTGGCGGAGACCTTCGAGGGCTTCCCGGACCGGCCGCTCACCGGCTGGGGCTGGCAGGCGATGCGCCTGCACGAGATCCCCCCGACCTATCGGGGCCACGGCGTCTCCGTCGCCCTGCTGGACTCCGGGGTCGACACCGCGCACCCGGACCTGAAGGACACCGTCCGCTCCGGGGCCGACTTCACCCCCGCGGCGGACGACGCGGGCTGGCGTACGGACGCGACCGGGCACGGCACCCGCTGCGCCGGGATCGTGGCCGCCGCCGACAACCGCACCGGGGTCACCGGCATCGCCGCGGACGCCACGGTGCACGCCCTCAAGCTCTTCCCCGGCGGCCGTGTGGCGGATCTGCTGCGCGCGGTGGACCACTGCATCGCCCACGACATCGACATCGCGCAGATCAACGTCACCTACGACCAGCCCTCGCAGCTGGCGGCGTGGAAGCTGATGGACGCGCACGCGGCCGGCATCGCCGTCATCGCCCCGGCGGGCGACACCGCGGGGGCGCTGAGCCCGCTCGCGGCGCTGCCCACCGTGCTGGCCGCGGGCGCCCTCGCGCACACCGGCACCTACCCGCCGGACAGCCCGGCGGCCGCCACCCAGCCCCCGTGGCCCGGCCCGTACCCGGCGCCCTTCACGCCCACCGGCCCCGGCGTCGATCTCACCGCGCCCGGGACCGCGGTCGTCACCACGGCGCTCCGCGCCTCCTACACCGTCGCCGAGGGCACCGCGGTCGCGGCGGCCCACCTCACCGGCCTGGCCGCGCTGGTGCTCGCCCACCACGACCAGCTGCGCGCGACGCCGCACCCGCGCGGCGCGGCCCGCACGGACCGGCTGATGGCCCTGCTCCGCGGCGCCAGCCGTCCGCTGCCCGTCACCGAGCCGCTCCGCGTCGGCGCCGGGCTGCCGGACGCCCCGACCGCGCTCGGTCTCGGCGCCTCGACGACGGCGATGTTCGACGCGGCCGCCGATCCCATGGCGACGGGCTCGCCCTCCCCCAACTGAGGCCCGCCCCGCACCCCGGGCCGGGCCCAGCGCGTCCGCGCGGGGCCCGGCCCGGGCGGCCCGCCCTCCGGGGCGGTGTGCTCCACGAGCTCGATCAGGGCCGTGGCGACGGCGTCGTGGTGTTCGTCGTCATATCCTGCGGCCGGCAGGTCGAACGTCCGACTCAGCGGCGTCCCCGGCCGTGCCGGCTGCGGCTCGTGCGTGCGGTGTCAGCACCCTCCGGGCCTCGCGCACGATCGCGACCACGGCCATGTCGTCCTCCAGCGGGGCGGCGACGTGGGCCAGCAGGTCATCGGTCATCTCCCGTACGAGCTGGTCGGGGCGCCGGTCGCCCCACTCCGCGACCCGGCTCGTGAGCGGGTAGAACTCCCCGTCGTCGTTCCGGGCCTCGGTCACGCCGTCGGTGTAGAGCAGCAACCGGTCGCCGGGGGCGAAGGCGAAGGTGGTGGGAGCGTAGCTGCTCCCGGTCAGGCCGCCGAGGCCCAGCGGAGGCGCGGGTTCCGGGACGTCGAGGGTGGTGACCTTTCCGTCGTGGAGGAGGATCGGCGGCAGGTGCCCGCAGCTGACGACGTTCACGTACGGCTCGTCGTCGGGGATCTCGACGACGGCGGCGGTGACGAAGCGCTCGCCGACGTCGGCGTCACTCGGCCCGTCCCATGCCTGGGTCAGCTCCCAGCGGACGCTGGCCTCCAGTGACTCCACCAGCTCCGCCAAGGGCGCCTGCCGGTGGGCGGCGGCGCGGAACGCCCCGAGGACGGTCTCGGTGTCGCCGATGGAACACAGGCCCTTGCCGCGTACGTCGCCGATGAGGATGCGGGTGGCCCGAGCGGTGCGGGCGACGGCGTACAGGTCGCCGCCGATGCGGTCACCGTCGCCGGCGCTGCGGTACGCCGTCGCGATGGTCACCGGGCCCGCGTGGGTGGGCAGCGGCCGCAGCAGCACGCCCTGGGCCGCCTCCGACACCTCGCGCAGCTCCGCGAGCTCACGTCTGCGCCGCTCGAGCAGGGTGCTGATGAGGACCAGCAGCAAGGTGAGCAGCACCAGCGAACCGAGCTGGACGAGCACGTTCTCGGTGAGCAGCGTGTGCCGCTCGGCGCCGGCCGCGACGAGCGCCAGCACCGCCGCGAGCCCGGTCAGGGCCCCCCGTACGGCTCCGGCGAAGGCGGAGGCCAGCGCGACGGGGATGACGAGTACGTGGGCGAGATGGACGTCCTCGGGCAGGAAGAGGTCGGCGACCGGCACCGCCGCGATGATGGCGATCATCACGGCGAGGAAGACTCTGCAACCCGATCCGACGGGATCCTGCATCACCGAGAGACGGGACCCGAACTGCATGCGGGTACCTCCCTTCCCGCACCCGCACCGGGTGCGACCACGACAGCCCCCGCTCTACGCGGTCCCAACATAAGGGAATTTCGTTTTCTTCCGGGCAAAATTCGCGTACCCCATCGCAGCTCCAGAGGTCCCGGAGGCATGCGTGGGGGATCCACGCGCGCTTTTCCGGGGTTCAGGCGGCCAGCAGGTCCGCCCAGCGTCCACCGCCGCGGCCGCGGGCTCCGACGCCGGAGCTGATGCCCAGGCTGTCGACGATCGCGGCGCCGCGGCCGTGCTCGCCGGGGCCGCGACTGGCGGCCCAGGCGCCGTGCCGCGGCGCGGGCCCGCCGTCGGTGACCTCGACGCGGATGATCGCCCTGCCGTCGATCTCGCCGCGCCGCAGACGCAGGGCGACCGGCGGCAGCGCGTGCTCCACGGCGTTGGTCACCAGTTCCGACACGACGAGGACGGCGTCGTGCACGGATTCCTCCGGCACCGACCAACCGGTCAGCACGGTGCGTGCGGTACGTCGCGCGACGGCGACGGCCAGGGCGCGGTGCTCCAGCTCGCACACGTACACATCGGTGCCGCGTACGGCAGGTGACCAGGTCGCGTACCAGCGCGTCATGTCCATCACTCCCCACGCCGAAGGGCTGCTCCGCAGCGTCACCGGTATGGGAGGGCCCCCTGTCCGTCCCCAACGGATCCGGGCCCCCGGTACCTGCCCCCATGGTGTACCCCGCTGTGACCCCCTGAACCCCACCTGTCACAGAAGTGGTCCGGCGTGCCCTCCAGGGGCGATGGGGCGATCCCGACCGTGTTCACGCGCCCGCGGAGCCGGTGAGATGCCGGCCTCGTCTGCGATCCTGGCAGGGTGCCGCCCCCGCAGACCGTCCCGGAACCGATCACCGCGGACCCGCCCGACGTCGCCACCGCCCCGCTGCTCACCCAGTCGTGGCTCGACCTGGCCTTCCTCCACTGGGCGGCCGACCCGGCCGGCATCGCGCCGCTCCTGCCGGCCGGCACCGTGCCCGACACCCTCGACGGCGTCACCTATGTCGGTCTCGTCGCCTTCCGCATGCGCCGCGTCGGCTGGTTCCGGCTCCCCGGTGTCCCCTACCTGGGCACCTTCCCGGAGACGAACGTCCGCCTGTACTCCGTGGACGCCCACGGGCGGCGCGGTGTCGTCTTCCGCTCGCTCGACGCGTCCCGGCTGATACCCATGGCGGTCGCGCGCGCCGCGTTCCGCCTGCCGTACCTGTGGTCGCGGATGGCGATCCGCCGCGACGGCGACACCCTGACGTACACCAGCACCCGGCGGTGGCCGGGCCCGCGCGGGGCGCACTCCCGGATCACCGTCCGCGTCGGCGAGCCCATCGCGGAACCCACCGAGCTCGAGCACTTCCTCACCGCCCGCTGGGGCCTGCACAACACGTTCTTCGAACGGCAGCTGTACCTGCCGAACTCCCACCCCCGCTGGCCGCTGCACCACGCCGAGCTGCTCGACTGCGACGAGACCCTCGTCACGGCCGCCGGCCTCCCCGCTCCCGTGGGTCCGCCGGTCAGCGTCCTGTACTCCCCTGGCGTCCCCGTCCGCTTCGGCCGTCCCGCCCGCCCCGGCGGCATCCCCACGCCCTGAGGCATCGTCCGCGCGTTCAGTCGGGCGGCAGGAGCGTGCCCAGGGGGCCGAGGTCCAGGTTGAGGTCGGACATGGACAGGCCGTACTCGGCGCAGAGGCCCGCCATACGGTCGTGGAGGATCATGAGCGTGGCGCCGAGGCGTTCCTCCTCCTCCTCGGTGAGGTCGCCCGCGTCGACGCGGTGCAGGGCCTGCCGTTCCATGAGCTGGCGGAGGAGTTCGACGAGGGTGAGGACGAGCTTCATCAGATCGCGTTCGACCGTGTCGGGGTCGGTGCTGATCCGGCGCGCGGGCCGGGGCGACGCGGTGTCACGCGGGACGGCGGGGAGGAGGCGGAAGGCCCGGGCGGCGGCGTCGGAAACCTCGCCGAGGCGGTTTGGGGGGTGGTCGTCGCCAGGGGGTACGAGGGATGTCATGGGCCGGGCTCCGCGCCCCACGGGGAGAGGTGGCGTTCGCTGATGGAGACGATCAGAGCGCGCAGGGAGATGCGGACGAGGTCGATGTCGGCGATGGAGAGCACCACGTCGCCGGTGAGGACGACGCCGCCGCTCAGGAGGCGGTCGAGCAGGTCGACGAGCGCGACCTGGCGCTCGGCCAGGGGTTCGGGGGCCCGGTCGGCGGCGGTCATGGCGCCGCGTCCGCCGCGTCGGGTTCGTGCCGTGAGGCGCCGGGGAGGACGGCGAAGGAGTACGGGGCCCAGGGGCCGGTGACGTCGACGCGCACGCCGGAAAGTCCTTCGCCGGCGGCGAGCGCCCGGGTCCGGAAGGCCTCGGCCTGTTCGCGCGGGACGAGGAAGGCGTCGTTGAGGACGTTCTCCCCCGCGCCGGCGGCGAGTCGGCCCTGCTGGACGCCGTGCCGGGCGTGCCCGGCGGCCAGTTCGCGGCCGATCATCTCGACGCGTGCGGCGGCTTCCTCCGCCGCGCGGTAGGCCTCGTCCCGGGATTGCCGCTGGGCGCGGCGGGCGTTCAGGTAGGCGCGGCCGGGGCTGAGGGCGTCGGTGGTGCCGGGGGGTGCCGCGGCGGCCGGGGCGTCCACGTAGATCTTGACGCCCCATTCGAGGTGGCCCGTGAGGCGGTCCAGGACCTGCGAGAACGCCGCGTCGTCGGCGCTCAGCACGTCGCGGACGCGTTCCTCGTCCAGGTAGACCGTGGCCAGCCGCAGCGGCAGCACCGTGGTGTGCGCGGACAGCGCTTCGATGACGGTGTGATGGGCGCGGGCGACGGCCTCCAGCCAGTCCAGGTCCTCCAGGTGGCCGCGGAGGGCGTCCTCCCGGAAGTCCGCGGCAGGCACCGGGCTGACGGCGGCGGCCAGCGCACCGGACGTCACGAGCCGCACCGGCGCACCGGCGACGCCCCTCAGCGCCTCCAGGGCAGCGGCCGGCACGCCGTCGCCACGCAGCACGGCGTACGCGTAGCTGACCCGGTCATTCATCGTCCGTCCCGGTGCCGCCGCCGCGGCGGCGCTGCGTCGCCGCGGAGGACCGCGTGCGGTGGCGGGAGGCCACGCTGCCGCGTGGCGTGTCCGTCAGCTCCCGCCCCTCCTTCAGCGCCTCGATCTCCTCGCGCAGCCGCCGGTTCTCCTCGGCGAGCGAGCCCTCCCCGTGGGCGCGCGAGGACAGCGAGGGGTCGCGCTCCCACCAGTCGATGCCCATCTCCTTGGCCTTGTCGACGGAGGCCACCAGCAGTCGCAGTTTGATGGTGAGCAGCTCGATGTCGAGCAGGTTGATCTGGATGTCGCCGGCGATCACGATGCCCTTGTCCAGGACCCGCTCGAGGATGTCCGCCAGATTGGCCGAGGACCCCTGCCCGTAGGGGTGCGGCTGGGAGGCGGCCCTCGTGGGGTACGAGCCGAGCCGGCCGGCCGGGGAATCCGTCACTGCGTCACCTCGTCTCAGGGCGGTGCCTCACCGCGCCGGAACGCGGCGATCTCCTCGAGGCGGTCGAGCAGTTCCTCCTCGCGTGCCTCGAAGGTCTCGTCGTCGATCCGTCCGGCGAGGAGTTCCTTCTCCAGGGCGGCCAGTTGTCGTTCGACGGGCTCGGGGTCGTAGTACTCCTGCTCGGCGGCCTCCAGCACGCGCTCGACGACCCAGCCCACACCGCGCACCGGCGCCAGGGGCAGGGTGACGATCTGCGTGAACAGTCCCATGACGCCTCCTCACTCGTCCTCTTCACACGAAGCTGTACGGCGGCAGCGGTCCGAGCAGCCGGAAGTCGCATTCCTCGCCGACCTGGTTGGCCAGGCTGAGCTGGGTGGCGAGGAACATCTCCTCCTTGCTGTCGTCCACCAGGAAGGAGACGCTGAGGAAGTCCTGTCCGGCCGGGGCCGTGGCCACGTCGTCCCGCGCGAAGGGGCGCAGCGCCTCGATGATGCCCGCACCGAGGGCCTGCTGGCGGGCCTGCACCTCGTTGGCCATCAGCTCGCCCAGCATCAGCGGCGTGTCGGGCGAGGCGGATCCGGCGCGGATCTCCTCGTTCAGCCGGCGTGCCTCGTCGTTCTCGTCGAGGATCCGGCGCAGCAGCGAGTCCTCGTCCCACGAGACCTTCAGGTGGTACTCGGCGCAGCCCTCCAGGTTCTTCAGTTGCTCCTGGAACTCCCCCGCGCGGTCGTCCAGGACGCCGCGTACGGCGTCCTCGTCGGGTGCCGTGAAACCGAAGCGCAGCGGCAGTACCGCGCCATCGGCCATCAGCCGTTCCTGGACCGCCTGGTGCGCGAGCACGTCCCTGCGCCGGGGGCGCAGGTCCTCGGGCGCGTCGCTCACGACCGCGGAGAGCCCCGCCGAGGTCACCGAGCGCAACGGATCGTCCGACCCGCCGACGGGCGTGAGGCCGTCAAGGCGCATCGGGTGGTCCCTGAAAGTGATGGAGTAGACGTAGACGGCCATGATCATTCCCTCTCCCGCCGGGAGGCCCGCCTGGTGCTCCTGCGCTGCTGCCGGGGCTCCTCCTCGTACTCCGCTTCCTCCTCTTCGGGCTCCTCCTCGTACTCGTCATCCTCCTCGTCACCGCCCTTCAGGGCGCCGGTCACGGCCTCCACCGCGCCGGAGAGCGCGCCCTTGGACTTGCCCTTCGCGCCGCCCTCGGTGATCTCGCCGACGATGTCGGTGAGCTGGGCGGGCTGTTTGCGGCCGGACTCCAGGTCCAGGCGGTTGCAGGCCTCGGCGAAGCGCAGATAGGTGTCGACGCTGGCCACGACGATGCGAGCGTCGATCTTCAGGATCTCGATGCCCACCAGGGACACGCGGACGAACACGTCGATGACGAGACCTCGGTCCAGGATGAGCTCCAGGACGTCGTACAGACTCCCCGTACCGCCCCTGGAGATATTGCCGCCGCCCTGCGGCACCACGGTCATCGCGCCTCCCTTCAGCGCCTCGTCGCCTCAGCGCCGGTCGATCTGACCCCGCGTGTAACGGCGGGTCCGTTCGTACGCCACCAGGTCTCCCTCCGCGTCGAGCTTTACGTGGTAGGTGGCCATCACGCTGGTGGTCTCGGGCACACGCTCCAACTCCAGTACCTCCACGTCCGCTTCCCAGCCTTCGTCCACGGGTTTGACCGCCGAGACGGACTCCGGCCTGCGGCCGAGGAGTTCGAAGAGCTGATCGGCTGCGGAACGCATCGCCCAGGCGGCGGAGCGCTTGCGCGGTCGCTCTGCGCCTTCGCCGTCCCGGCCGCGCCTGGTGCCCTTGTTCCGGGCGTTCCTGTCGCTTGCGGCCATCCCCTTCTCCGGTTCCGGAGGAGCGCCACCCCCACTAAGAAACGTACTATTTCAGCATATACACCCCCACCCATGTGTGCGGCGACAGGTCGCTTTCCGAAGGGAACGACTGATGAAAGACACGACCAAGATCGCTCTTGCCGCCGCTGTCGCCGGTGGCTACGTGCTCGGTCGCGCCAAGAAGGGGCGGCTCGCCTTCGCGATGGCGACCTTTCTCGCAGGTCGCCGTGCCGGACTCGATCCGCAACAACTGGTGACCGAGGGTATTCGCAAGCTCCAGGAGGTCCCGCAGATCGCCGACCTCAACGAGCAGCTGCGCGGCGAGCTGATGGACGCCGGGCGGAAGGCCGTCACGGCGGCCGCGGACCGCAAGCTCGGCGACCTGGCGGGCGCGTTGCACGACCGCACGGCCCGGATCGGCGCCAAGAAGAAGCGGGGCGAGGAAGAGGAGTCGGAAGAGGAATACGAACCGCAAGGCGGGGAAGAAGAGGCGGCCGCGGAGAAGCCCCGGTCGAAGCGGCGGCGTCGCCCCGCCCACGCGGAAGAGGAGCCTGAGGGCGAGGAAGCCGAGGGCGAGGAGGAAGAGGAGGAAGAGGAGGAGGGCGAAGGGGAGGAGGAACCGCCCAGGCGCCGCCGCGCCGCGAAGAGCCGGCAACCCAGGCCGGAACGCGAGCCGGAGCGCAGGCCGACGGCCAGGAAGGCGCCCGCCAAGAAGGCGCAACCCGCGAAGAAGACCGCCACCGCCAAGAAGACCGCGGCACCGGCCAAGCGCACGGCGAAGAAGGCTTCCGCGCCCGCCAAGAAGGCCGCGGCGCGCAAGCCCCTGGCAAAGAAGGCGGCGGCCAAGAAGACGTCCACACGGCGGAGGTAGCCCGATGGCCAGGACGGCACAGGACACCGGAAACGGTCAGGCCTCCGGCCTGGACCAACTGCGCGACGAACTCGCCAACTTCGTCGGCGCCCAGGTGGGAAATCTGGCCGACAAAGCGGGCGACAAAGTCGCCGACCTCACCGACCAGTTGATGGGTGTGGCCGAGAACGGCGGAGTGCTCCCCAAGGCCGGTCTGAGGATTCTCCAAGGCGACTCCCCCCTCAAGGCCCTCGGAGGCGGCGTGCTCGACAAGGCGAAGCAGGTGCTCGGCGGCGGCAAGAAGGGCAAGGGCCGCAAGTCCGGAACGCAGAAGGTGACGAACATCGTCGAGGTCCAGGACGTCGGCGTCCCCATCCGGTTCGCGTACGACCACTGGACCCAGTTCGAGAAGTTCAGCGCTTTCACCAAGGGAGTCCGCAGCGTCTCCAAGGGCGACGACACGACAAGCGACTGGAAGGTCAAGGTCGGCCCTTCGACCCGCGGCTGGAAGGCCACGGTCGTGGAGCAGGTCCCCGACGAGCGCATCGTCTGGAGTTCCGACGGCGCCAAGGGCACCACGCGCGGCTGCGTCAGCTTCCACGAACTCACGCCCACTCTGACCCGCATCGTCCTCGTCGTCGAGTACTACCCCTCGGGTCTTTTCGAGAAGACCGGCAACCTCTGGCGCGCCCAGGGCCGGCGGCTGCGCCTCGACTTCAAGCACTTCCTGCGGTACGTCTCGCTCACCAACGAGGAGCCCGAGGGCTGGCGGGGCGAGATCCGCGACGGCGAGGTCGTGCGCACGCATGAGGAGGCCCTGGAGGCGGAGGAGACCGAAGAGGGCGAGGAAGGCGAGGAAGAGTACCCCGAGGAAGAGGAAGTGGAAGAGCCGGAGGACGAGGGCTACCCCGAAGACGAGGAAGACGAAGAGGAAGACGAGGAGGACGAGGAGTACCCCGAGGAAGAGGAAGAGCCGGAGGACGAGGAAGAGCCCGAGGACGAGGAAGAACCGGAGGACGAGGACGAGGAGTACGAGGACGAGGAGGAGTACGCGGGCGCCCGGCGTTGACGCCCCGTCACTCCCCGGCCCCCGTGCGCCGGCGGGCCGTGGTCGCCACGGCCCGCCGCGCGTCGTGTCACCCCGTCACCTCGTCAGGCGGCGGATCTCCAGGGTGTTGTCCACACGGGTCGTGGGCCGCCCGTCGGGGTCGTTCTGGATGCGCTCGTGCTCGTCGGTCAGCAGCACCTCCCACTCCCCCTCGGGGAGTCCGAGGCTCTCCAGCACCTCCTGCGGCGTCGGGAAGTGCACCTCCGGGTGCGGATCGGTCTGCCAGGCCGGGAACCCGGCGTGTCCCACGACGAGCAGCACGCCGCCGGGGGCCACCGCGGCCGCGGCGGCGCGCAGGATGCGCTCGCGGGGCATGTCGTTCGGCGAGTGCAGGAACTGCGCGGAGACGAGGTCGTAGGTGCCCTCGGGGAAGGTCTCGCCCAGGTCGTGCCGCTGCCAGTCGATGAGGTCGTCGGCGATGCCCTCCGCCTTGGCGTGGGAGGCGGCGCGCTCCAGGGCGACGCGGGAGATGTCGACGGCGGTGACCCGCCACCCCTGCCGGGCCAGCCAGACCGCGTCGGCGCCCTCGCCGCAGCCCAGGTCGAGCGCCGTACCGGGCTTCAGGGCCCCGGCCTCGCGGACCAGGACGTTGTTGGGCTTGCCGCTCCAGACACGGTCGCTCCCGGCGTACCGGGCGTCCCAGAACTCCGCCTCGGACTCGGCGCCGGTCGCGCTGGTGGTGCCGTCGGTCATGGATGTCGTCTCCTCGTGCCGTGGGCGTGGACCTGCCCCCGACGATGCGGTCCCGCACACCCGCCGGGCAAGCCTTCTTGCCGGTTCGGCAACACCTCCGCCCCCGCCCTCTGCCCCGGCAGCGGGTCCGCGCCTATGTTGGGTGTCATGGACACCACGTCGACTGACGACCACCCGCTGCGTCACCTCACGCTCGACCAGCTCCGGCGCCGGACGAGCATGAAGTGGCGCTCCCATCCGGAGGACGTGCTCCCGCTGTGGGTGGCGGAGATGGACGTGCCGCTGGCCGCGCCCGTGGCCCGCGCGCTCACGGAGGCGATCGCGGTCGGCGACACGGGGTATCCGGCGGGCACCGCGTACGCGGAGGCGCTGGCGGACTTCGCCCGCGAGCGGTGGGGCTGGGACGGCCTGGCCGTGGAGCGCGCCTCGATCGTGCCCGACGTGATGCTCGGCGTCGTCGAGATGCTGAAGCTCGTCACGGACCCCGGCGACCCGGTGGTCGTCAACTGCCCGGTGTACCCGCCGTTCTACCAGTTCGTGGCGCACATGGACCGCCGCGTGGTGGAGGCCCCGCTCGGCCCCGGCCTGCGGCTGGATCTGGCGGCGCTGGAGGAGGCTTTCGCCCGGTCCACGGCCGTCGGCGGCCGGGCCGCCTACCTGCTGTGCAGCCCGCACAATCCGACCGGCACCGTGCACACCGCCGGGGAGCTGGCCGCGGTGGCGGAGCTGGCCGGGACGTACGGGGTGCGGGTCGTGGCGGACGAGATCCACGCGCCGCTGGTGACCGCCGAGGCGGCGTTCGTGCCGTACCTGAGCGTGCCCGGCGGCGAGAGCGCCCTGTCCCTGATGTCCGCTTCGAAGGCGTGGAACCTGGCCGGTCTGAAGGCGGCCCTCGCCCTGGCCGGGCCGGCCGCGGCGGACGACCTGGCGCGCATGCCGGAGGAGGTCAGCCACGGGCCGAGCCACCTCGGCGTCATCGCGCACACGGCCGCGTTGCGCCACGGCGGACCGTGGCTCGACGCCGTGCTGGACGACCTCGCGCACAACCGGCGGCTGCTCTCCGGACTGCTGGCCGAGCACCTGCCGGCGATCGGCTACCACCCGGCCCCGGGCACCTATCTGGCCTGGCTGGACTGCCGGGAGCTGGGCCTGGGCGACGACCCGGCCGCCGCCTTCCTCGACCGCGGCCGGGTCGCCCTCAGCGCGGGGCCCGACTTCGGCACAGGCGGCGACGGGCACGCGCGGCTGAACCTCGCGACGACGCCCGAGGTGCTCACGGAGGCGGTGCGCCGTATGGCCAAGGCAATCGGCTGACGCTCGCGCCGAGGTCTGAAACGCCCCCGGCCGGGTAGCCGCCGAGAGACCGGGGCAGGCATCGGACGAGGCCGCCAGGGTGCCGGGCGCCGGGACCCCCGGGACGGCGAGGTGAGGTGCCCGGGCGCTCACGGCGGCCCAGGGAGGCGAGGATCGTGGCGCACGACCCCGCGCCCCGCAACGGCGGTGCTCTGCGCGTCGTCGTCGTGGGGGCGACCGGAAACGTCGGCACCAGCCTGGTGCGGGCGCTCGGCGACGACCCGGCGGTGGCCGACGTCGTCGGCATCGCCCGGAGGACCCCCCAGGACTGGCGACCCGCCCGCACCTCGTGGGTGCACGCGGACCTCGCCGACGACAGGACGCGTCTGGTGGAGCATCTGCGCGGCGCCGACGCCGTCGTGCACCTGGCCTGGCTGCTGCAGCCCACCCACGACCCGTCGGTGACCTGGCGTACCAACGTCCTGGGAAGCATCCGCGTCTTCGAGGCGACCGTCGCGGCCGGTGTGCCGGTCCTGGTGTACGCCTCGTCGGTGGCGGCGTACTCGCCCGGCCCGAAGCGGTACCCGGTCGACGAGTCGTGGCCCACGCACGGCTGGCCGGGGGCCGCGTACTGCCGGGAGAAGGCGTACGTCGAGCGTTGTCTCGACAGTTTCGAGCGGGAGCACCCGCGGCTGCGGGTGGTGCGCATGCGGCCGGGCTTCATCTTCAAGCGGGAGTCCGCCGCCCAGCAACGCCGCTTGTTCGCCGGGCCGTTCCTGCCGAACCGGCTGGTGCGGCCGCGCCTTGTGCCGGTCGTCCCCGACATGCGCGGTCTGCGTTTCCAGGCGCTCCATTCCGACGACGCGGCCGAGGCCTACCGGGCGGCGCTGCACCGCCCCGTACGCGGGGCCTTCAACCTGGCGGCCGATCCGCCGCTGGACGCGGGGGAACTCGCCGCGCTGCTCGGGGCGCAGGTCGTCCGCATGCCGCGCGGCGCGGTGCGGGCGGCGCTGGCCGGGGCGTGGCGGCTGCACCTGGTGCCCTCGTCCCCCGGCCTGTTCGACGCGGTCGTGAGGCTGCCGCTGATGGACACCGCGCGGGCCCGCCGCGAACTGGGCTGGGAGCCGCGCCACACCGCCACGCAGGCGATCGAGGAGTTCCTCGCGGGGCTGCGCGAGGGCGCGGGCGACGCCTCGACCGCCCCGCTGGCACCGGGCGGGGCCGGCGGCCGGCTCCACGAGGTCGCGACCGGTGTCGGCTCACGGCCCTGATGGCTTTGCGGGCGCGCCGGTGCAGCGGGGTGCGGTCATGGCCTTTCGTCGGCGCGGAGCCGCTCGGTGTCCTGCGGGGCGGCCTTGGGCACCGTGTCGTCGTGACCGTCGTCCGGACCCCCGTCCGGGCGCGCCCGGGCCCGCTCGAGCTCGGCGTCAAACTCCAGGCCGAGCAGGACGGCGATGTTGGAGATCCACAGCCAGACGAGGAAGACGATGATCGCCGCCAGGCTGCCGTAGAGCCTGTTGTAGTTGCTGAAGTTGGTCACGTACAGGCTGAAGAGCGCGGAGGCCGCGGCCCAGATGACCACGGCCAGGAAGCTGCCGGGGCTGACCCAGCGGAAGCCGCCGTGCTTCACGTTGGGGGCGGCCCAGTACAGCAGCGCGAGAACCAGGCCGAACAGCACGAGCATCACCGGCCATTTGACGATGCCCCACACGCCGAGCGCGGCGTCGCCCACCCCCAGCACCTGGCCCGTCCTGCGAGCCAGTGCCCCGGTGAAGACCACGCCGATCGCGATGAGCGCCGTGACCACCAGCAGCACCACGGGGATGACGAACCTGCCTGCCAGGGTCTTCCACAAGGGCCTGCCCTCGTCGATGTCGTAGAGCGCGTTGGCGGCCCGCATGAAGGTCGCGACGTAGCCGGAGGACGACCACACGGCGACAGCGGCGCCGATCGCGAGGGCGAGCCCCCCTCTGCCGACGCCGTGCTGGAGCTGCCCGAGCACACCGGTCAGCGTGTCGCGGACCGGTCCGGGCGCGAGACCGCTCGCGTTGGCGATCAGGGGTTTGACACTGGGCCCGCCGAGCAGGCCGACGGCCGAGACGATGACCAGGAGCGCGGGGAAGACCGACAGCACGGCGTAGTAGGTCAGCGCCGCGGCCCAGTCGGTCAGGTGGTCCGCCCAGAACTCCTTCACCGTGCGCCGGAGCACCACCCGCCAGGACTCCTGAGGGAGCTCGGTGGGCGTGCGGGCGCCGGTCTGCAGGTGACGAGCCATGCGCGTTCACCGCCTCGGGGCACATCTGCCCCACGAGAACCACCACAAAACGCATCAGAACACCATGAACCGCTCTCCACGGGGTGGACACCGCATGGAGCGATGACTGCCGCTCAGTGCCGGAGCGCGACCTTCGCCGCCACGATGACCAGGCCCAGCACCAGGTTCACGATCCCCACCGACACCACCGCCCAGCGGGACGCGCCCACGCGGATGACGGCGGCGCCGGCCCACCCGACCTGCTGGGCGACGGCGATGGTCAGGGCCAGCCACGCCGCGCCCTCCCGCCCGAGCCCGAGCAGCGGGCTCACCGCGACCGCGGCCGCCGGCAGCAGCGCGGCCTGCACGATCGGCCACTCGCGGACGCACTCGTGGCGGATCTCGCGCCAGGTGGCCTTCCCCCTGCGCAGGCGGTCGCCGACGAAGCCGGCGTAGACGTGCGCGGCCCAAAAAACCAGGCCGGTGCAGATCAGCAGCACCACCAGCTCCAGCCGCGGGTACGGGCCCGCCGAGCCGGCCCCGGCCACCACCGAGGCGGCCAGGAGCGATCCGTAGACGGCCCCGGTGTAGTCGGCGCGGCCCGTGCCGGGAGCCTCCCGGCCGGTGAGGTCCCGCGGGGCGGATCCGGCTGCCACCCCTTCAGGATCACCGAGCCGGTCCGGCCCCGCACGGCCGGACCGCAACCGCCGCGCCCCGCGCACGCCGCTCACAGCGACGGCGACGGACGGCTCCGCTCGGCCCGGATGGCCTCGTCGTCCGCCGTGCGGCGGGTCCCCGGGCCTCGGCGGGCCGGCCACCAGGGAGGGGCCTCGACGAGCCGGCGTCCGAGGAGGTCCCGCTCCAGCCGTCTCCGCATGGCGGGGAGGGCGGTGTCGACCGGGTCACCCGCAGGTCGGTGTGGAGCGGGTGCCGACCCACGGGTGACTCCGTGAACAGGGCCTGCGGCACGGGCGCCGCGCGGCCTTCCGTGGGCGTCCCCCGAGGCCGCGTCCGTCACAGGTACCGCCTCGGGCGGCGAGTCGGCCCCCGCCCGGAACGCGACGTCCGAATCCCGCCAGCGACCCCCGCGCGCGATGCCGCACAGTGGAGGGGTGACGAGCGAGACGACCGACGAGGACAGCAGGTACGAGGCGGTGTGCAGCCGCGACGCGCGCTTCGACGGCGAGTTCTTCTTCGCGGTGACGACGACGGGCATCTACTGCCGCCCCAGCTGCCCGGCGGTCACGCCCAAGCGGCGCAACGTCCGGTTCTTCCGTACGGCGGCGGCAGCCCAGGGGGCGGGGTTCCGGGCCTGCCGGCGGTGCCGCCCGGACGCGGTGCCGGGGTCCGCCGCGTGGAACGCGCGGGCCGACGTGGTGGGTCGCGCGATGCGCCTGATCGGCGACGGCGTCGTGGACCGGGAGGGCGTCGCGGGGCTGGCGGCACGGCTCGGGTACAGCGCGCGGCAGGTGCAGCGGCAGCTCAAGGCCGAGGTGGGGGCGGGACCGATCGCCCTCGCGCGTGCGCAGCGGGCGCACACCGCCCGCATCCTGTTGCGGACCACGGACATGCAGGCCGCGGAGATCGCCTTCGCGGCCGGTTTCGCGAGCGTACGGCAGTTCAACGACACGATCCGGGAGGTGTACGCGCTCACGCCGACCGCGCTGCGGCAGGCACGCCCCGCCCGGCACACGGCCGCCGCGGCCGCGGCCGGCGTGCCCCTGCGGCTGGCGTACCGCGGGCCGTACGACACCGGGCAGGTCTTCGACTACCTGGCGGCCCGCGCGATCGCCGGCGTCGAGGAGGTCACGGGGAGCCACGGCCGGCGGGTCTACCGGCGGACGCTCCGGCTGCCGCACGGGCCCGCGGTCGCCGAGGTCGAGGAGGCGCCCGGCAGGGGCGGCGACTGGCTCGAGTGCCGGCTGCACCTGACGGGGCTGCGCGACCTGACCACCGCGACGCAGCGCGTGCGGCGCCTGTTCGACCTGGACGCCGATCCGTACGCGGTCGCGGAACGGCTGTCCGCGGACCCCTCGTTGGGCGCCCTGGCCCGGACCCGCCCCGGACTGCGCGCCCCCGGGGCGACCGACCCGCACGAACTGGCGGTGCGGGCGGTGCTGGGACAGCAGGTCTCCGTGGCGGCGGGTCGCCGGCTCGGCGCCGCGCTGGTCGCCGCCCACGGTGAGCGGCTGACGGCGCCGAGCGGCGGCCTGACCCACCTGTTCCCCGGCGTGGACGCGCTCGCCGGGGCGTCACTGGAGGCGGTCGGCATGCCGCGGGCGCGGCGGGAGACCCTGCGCGGGCTGGCCCGCGCGCTCGCCACCGGCGAGGTCGTCCTCGACCCGGGCGCGGACCGGAACGGCGCCGAGAAGGACCTGCTCGCGGTGCGCGGCATCGGGCCGTGGACGGCCGGGTACATCCGGATGCGCGCCCTCGGCGATCCCGATGTGCTCCTGGAGGGCGACGTCGCGGTGCGCGCGGGGGCCGCGCGTGCCAGTGTCCCGCTGGAGGACGCCGAGGGCTGGCGGCCGTGGCGCACGTACGCCATGCACCTGCTGTGGCGCGCCGATCGACCAGTACGGGCGGAACCCGCAAGAGCGCCGGCGGCGAGAATGCGGCGTCCGAATCCTGCCGGACATCGGTGACCTATCACCGCAAAATCACAGATGTCACTGAATGCATGAGGAAAGGGAAGGACCGATGACGGTCTACACGACCCTCGACAGCCCGCTGGGCGAACTGCTGCTGGTCGGCGAGGAGTCGCCGACCGCGAAGGGTGGCACCGCGCTCTCCTCGCTGTCGGTGCCGAACCAGAGGGGCGGTGTCGTCGCGGCGGACCTGGCGGAGGCGCGTGCCGACGCCGGCGCGTTCACCGGGATCACCCGGCAGTTGCGGGCGTACTTCGCCGGCGAACTGATCGACTTCGACATCGAGTTCACCACCGCGGGAACCGCTTTCCAGCAGCAGGTGTGGAAGGCCCTGGAGACCATCGGCTACGGAACGACGCTCACCTACGCGGACGTCGCCGACACGATGGGCATCCCCCGCACCTCCTCGCGCGCGGTCGGCACCGCGATCGGCCGCAACCCGCTGCTGGTCGTCCGTCCCTGCCACCGCGTGGTCGGCGCCAAGGGAGCGATCACCGGTTACGCGGGAGGGGTGGAGCGCAAGCAGTTGCTGCTGGACCTCGAGGCCGGGCGCCGGACGGCGTGAGGACGTGAGGGCGACGGAGCGGTACGCCATGACCCACCTCGACGCACCGGCAGCGGCACCCGCCTCGCCGCTGGTCCCGCCCGAGGGCCTGGCCGGTCAGGGCGGTGCCCGGTGAGCGCGCTCATCCCCCGTCCCCGGCTGCGGGTGGCGCCGGGCGCGGTACACGTGCCGGGCTGGCTCACCCTGGACGAGCAGCGGGAGCTGGTCGTCGCCTGCCGCGCCTGGGCGATGGGGCCGGTCCCGATCCGGCACACCCGGCTGCCCCGCGGCGGGGTGATGTCGGTGAGTACGGTCTGTATCGGCTGGCACTGGCAGCCGTACCGCTACACCCGTACCGCGGACGACGTGAACGGCGCCCGGGTGGCCCCCTTCCCCGACTGGATGGTGGACCTGGGCCGCCGCGCCCTGGTCGAGGCGTACGAGGACCCGGCGGCGGGCGACGGCTACACCCCGGACACCGCGCTGATCAACTTCTACGACGGCGACGCCAGGCTCGGCATGCACCAGGACAAGGACGAGCGCAGCGACGCCCCCGTCGTGTCGCTGACCATCGGAGACACCTGCGTCTTCCGCTTCGGCAACACCGAGAACCGCAACCGCCCGTACACGGACCTGGAGCTGGCCTCCGGCGACCTGTTCGTCTTCGGCGGCCCGTCCCGCTTCGCCTTCCACGCGGTGCCGAAGGTCCACCCGGGCACGGGCGACCCGGCCACCGGTCTGGCCTCCGGCCGGCTGAACATCACGATGCGGGTCACGGGACTGGACGACGCGACGGTCCGGGGGCGGGCGCCGCGGGCGTGACGGCGCTCCCGGTGCCCGGGCGCAGGCCGGGGGCCAGCGCCAAGGTGACGGCGACGGAGGCGGCGGCCATGACCGCCATAGCGGTCGCCGGGGAGGTGTGCTGGGCGACGGCGCCGGCCAGGGCGGCGCCCAGACCCTGGCAGGCGAGCATGCCCGAGGAGTGGAGCCCCAGGGCGTGCCCGCTGAGTTCGTCCGGGGTGAGGGCCATCAGCCGTTCCTGCAGCAGCAGGCCGGCCGCGTAGCCGACGGAGGCCAGGGCGACGACGGCCGCCGCGAGGGGCAGCCCCGGGTGCAGCGCGAAGACCAGATAGGGGGTCGCGAGCAGCAGTCGCAGCGCGGCGCCCGCGCGTTCGCGCCACCATGGCGGGACGAACCGGCCGGCCATGGTGTCCCCGGCGAGCATGCCGCAGGCCGCGGCGGCCAGGAGCAGCCCGGCGTGGTCCGGAGCGTAGGGCACGAAGAGCGACTCGCAGCCGACGATCAGGCCGTTGGGCACCCAGAGCGCCAGGTACACGTAGCGGCGCGGCCGGGTGGACCACAGCAGCACGTTGGTCCGCCAGGTCTCGGCCGCCGAGGGGCGGCCGCCGGCGCGCGGGGGCCTGGCGCGCAGTCCGGTCAGGGCGGCGGCCGCGGCCGCGAGGTAGAGGGCCGCGCCGGCGAGCAGGACCCCGCGCGGGGACAGGGCGGCCAGAAGCAGACCGCCGGCGGCGAAGCCGCAGATCTGCATGGTGCCCGTCGCCATGTTCAGCACGGAACGGCCCAGCAGGAAGCCGCCCTTGGGGAGGATCTCGTGGAGCAGTCCGTAACGCACCCCGCCGCCCAGGGACGCCACCAAACCCTCGGCGGTCAGGACGACGAAGACGGCCCATACCGGCAGACCGGGGACGGCCGGCACGGCGGTGCCGAGGGCGAAGAACAGGGCGACGGCCGTGAGCGCGGCGCGCGGCGGCAGCCGGTCGGCCGCCGACAGCAGGGTCGTCGCCCCGGCCACCTGCGCGAGGGACGGGCCGAACATCGCGAGGGCGGACAGCAGCGGCGAGCCCGTGGCGTCGTAGACCAGGGTGCCCAGGGCCAGCCCGCTCACCGTCTGCGCCGCGACCTGTCCGGTGGAGACCAGGAACAGTGGGGTGAACTCCCGTGTGCGGAAGAGCTCTTGGTAGGTGCGCATGAACGCGAGTGTCGGCGGCGCCGGTTCGGGCGGTTAATGTTTCGCACACGCGCGAAAGGTGGGGAGGGCGGGGCATGGGCTGGTGGCTGGTCGACTCGGAGACGCTGGTGGGCAGCCGGTTCGTCGTCTCCCCGCTGGCCGAGGCCATCGCGGCCCTCAAGCTGCTCGACCGGGGCACCGCCGCCCACCCCGGGGAACGCGCCTGGCTCGGCGCGCACCTGCCGGCGTACCGGGAGCGGCTGGCCGGCGACCCGGTGACCGGGCTGCTGGTGCGTGCCGCCCTGGGGCGCACCTGGAACGCCGACTTCCTCACGCCCACGCCCTCCGGCGAGGGCAGCCCGGGCTTCGAGGAGGAGCTGACGCGGATCCGGGAGACCCCGCCGGAGGCCGCCCGTGAGCATCTGACCGTGTCGCTCGGCGGGCCGCTCCCCGACCCGCTGCGCCGCACGGACCTGCCGGTGCGCGCGGCGGACGTCGTCGCCTGGGTGTGGACGCACACGGTGCTGCCGGACTGGCCGCGCCGCCGGCGGGTCATCGAGGCCGACATCGTGGCGCGCACCGCGCAGTTGGGCCGCGGCGGCTGGGCGGAGGCGCTGGACGACATGCGCCGGGGGATGCGCTGGCTCGGCGAGGGCCGGTTGCAGATCAACACCCGGGACCACCCGCCGCGCGACCTGTCCGGCGCCCGGCTGATGTTCGTGCCCGTCACCCCGCGCACCGGCTGGGTGTCCTGGGACGAGGCCGTGCGGTACGCGGTGGTGTACCCGTGCTCGGGGGCGCTGGCCGAGGCGGGGCGGCAGCGGGTCCCCGAGGCGCTGGGCGCGCTGCTCGGACCGGCGCGCGCGGCGGTGCTGATGCTGCTCGCGACACCGCTGAGCACCACGCAGCTGGTCGCCCTGACCGGTCAGGGGCTGGGCTCGGTGGGGCGCCATCTGAAGGTGCTGCTCGACGCCCGTCTGGTGCGGCGCCGGCGGGCGGGGCGTTCCGTGCTCTACTACCGGACGGAGACCGGCGACGCCCTGGTCGCGGCCCAGCAGGACGGCTGAGGGAAGGAGCACCGGGCATGGTCCACAGACCCGTGGCGTTCGACGAGCTCGACCGCAAGATCGTCGCGGCCCTGATCGTGAACGCCAGGACGAGCTTCGCCGAGATCGGCGCGGACATCGGCCTGTCGGCCACCGCCGTCAAGCGGCGGGTGGACCGGCTGCGCGAGTCCGGGATCATCACCGGCTTCACCGCCACGGTCCGGCCCGCCGCCCTGGGCTGGCGCACCGAGGCCTACGTGGAGGTGTACTGCGAGGGCGCGGCGCCGCCCCGGCGGCTGGCCGAGGTCGTCAGGAACCACCCGGAGATCACGGCGGCGATGACGGTGACCGGCGGAGCGGACGCCCTGCTGCACGTCCGGGCCACCGACGTCGGGCACTTCGAGGAGGTCCTGGAGCGGATCAGGACCGAGCCCTTCATCCGCAAGACGATCAGCTACATGGTGCTGTCGCACCTGCTGCCGGAGAGCCCGGAGGCGGGGGCGGGACGGTCCGCCGCGGAGAGCGCAGCGGAGCTGCGCTGAAGGGCCCTTCCACGCAGCATCGTTGCGCCTGTGCGCAGCGCCCCGATCTTGTCGCCCACGGCCTCCGCTTCCTACCGTTGAGCTGTTCCCCGGCCGTCCCGCAGGAAGCGGAGGAGTTCGCCGTGCCCGAGAACCGTGTGGCCCGCCCCCGGCGTTATCTGGTCTGCCCTCCGGAGCACTTCGACGTGCGCTACGCGATCAATCCGTGGATGCGGGAGGGCGTGCGGGTCGACACCGCGCTCGCCCGGGAGCAGTGGACCGCGCTGATGCGGGCCTACCGGGAGCACGGTCACACGGTGGAGACCGTCGCGCCGGTCCCGGGGCTGCCCGACATGGTGTTCGCCGCCAACTCGGCGCTGGTGGTGGAGGGGCGGGTGTTCGGCTCGTCCTTCCACGCGCCCGAACGCCGCCGGGAGGCTGACGAGTACGCCGCCTGGTTCAAGGCGGCCGGCTTCGACGTGCACCGCCCGGAGTCGGTCTGCGAGGGCGAGGGCGACCTGGTGCCGGTCGGCGGGTTCGTCCTGGCCGGTACGGGCTTCCGTACGGTCCGGGCCGCGCACCACGAGGTGCAGGAGTTCTTCGGCGTGCCGACGATCGGCCTGCAGTTGGTGGACCCGCGCTTCTACCACCTGGACACCGCGCTGTTCGTCCTCGACGACGGGGCCGCCGGCGGCCCGGCGAACATCGCGTACCACCCGGAGGCGTTCTCCGCCGGGAGCCGCGAGGTGCTGCGCCGGATGTTCCCGGACGCGGTGGTCGCCACCGCGGACGACGCGCTGGCGTTCGGCCTCAACTCGGTGTCCGACGGGCGCCACGTGTTCGTGGCGCCGGCGGCGACGGGGCTGATCGAGCAGCTCGCCGGGCGGGGCTACGTGCCCGTCCCCGTCAGCCTCACGGAGTTCCACAAGGCCGGCGGGGGCATCAAGTGCTGCACGCAGGAGCTCCGCCCGGCGCCCTGACGCATTGAGGCCGTCCCCGGGAGGTCACCGCCCGGGGACCCTGCCCGCGGTCATACGGGCAGGGACCGGTTGAACAGCCGCACTTGGCCGCGGGCGATCGGCCGGCCCGCGGCGTCGGTGATCACCACCAGCCACAGCTGCAGGCTCCGGCCCTGCTGCAGGGGCGTGCCGAGGACGTCGAGGCGGCCCTTGACGTACGGGAGCAGGAAGTCGGTCTGGTTGCTCACGCCGACGGCGAACCGTCCCTCGGACCGGACCGCACAGGAGGCGCCGACGCTCGCCACGCTCTCGATGACGGTGGAGTAGAGGCCGCCGTGCGTGATCCCCCACGGGGTGTGGTGCTCCTCGGTGGCCTCCAGGTGGGCAATGACCTCCCGCGCGCTGATGGTGTCGAAATGCAGCCCGACGGCGCGCAGGAAGGCACCGGCGGCTTCCGGGTCGAGGTCCGGGTGGGTCGGCTCCGTCATCGTGGCTGTCTCCTGTCGTGCCGCGCCGTGGGCGCGGTCAGCGGGCCCGCGGAGCGGGGCGGTTGCCGATCAGCACGAGGGCCGCGACGGCGGCGGCCGCCAGGCCCACGCCGGGGATGAGCACGGCCAGGTGCAGTGCTCCGGTGAAGGCGTCACCGACGGCCGCGGTGACGGTGTCGCGGAGCGCGGCCGGCAGCGTCGAGCCCCGGGCGCCGGTGCCGACGGCCTGGGTCACCTGGTGGGCGACGCCGGAGGCGACGCCACGGTCCGCGAGTTCACCGGGCAGCCGGGAGGCGAGGCCGCTGGTGAGCACGGTGCCCGTGACGGTCGCCCCGAGTGTGCCGCCGACCTGGCGGAAGAGGTTGACGGTGCCGCTGGCCATGCCGCCGTCGGCGTGCTGCACGCTGATGACGGCCACGGCCGTGCTCGGCGGCAGGACGAGGCCCGCACCGGCACCGAACATCGCCATCAGCAGCACGACCACCTCCGTTGAAGAGGTGGGTGTCTGGGCCGTCATCAGCAGCGTGCCCGCCGCGGCGAGCAGGGCGCCGATGCCGAGGGTCGCCTTGAAGCCGATACGGCGCGCGACAGCGGCGGCCACATAGCTGACCAGCACGTAGGAGCCCATCAGCGGCAGGAGCAGCAGGCCCGCGTCGAGGATGGACTCGTGCCGGATCCGCTCGAAGTACAGGACCTGGGCGAAGGCGGTCGCCACGAAGGCGTACTGGGCGATCATCGCGACGACGTTGGCCGTGGCGAAGGAGCGGTCGCGGAAGAGCCGCAGCTTGAGCATGGGCGTACGGGTGCGGGCCTCGTGGATGACGAAGGCGACGAGTGACACGGCGGCGACCGCGAAGGCGGTGACCGCACGGGCGGTGCCGAAGCCGCTGTGGCCGCCCTCGATCAGGCCGTAGTTCAGCGCGCCGATCGCGAGGACCGCCAGCACCAGACCGGGCGGGTCGAGGTGACGTCCGGGCTGCCGGCTCTCGGTGACGAACCGGGGCGTCAGCACCAGCACCAGCACGGCCAGCGCCACGTTGACCAGGAACACCGCGTGCCAGGACCAGCGCTCCAGGATCAGCCCCGCGGCCACCGGCCCGGCGGCCAGGCCTACGCCGGAGACGGCCACCCAGATGCCGACGGCCCGGGTCCTGGCGTGCGGCTCCGCGAACATGTGGGTCACCAGGGACAGGCTGTTCGGCAGGATGGCGGCGCCGCCGAGGCCCATGAGGGCCTGGCCCACGATGACGCCGGTGGCGCCGGAGGCCAGTGAGGTGACCAGACTGCCCGTTCCGAGCAGCAGCATGCCGAGCGCGAAGACGCGCCGCCGGCCGAGGCGGTCGCCGACCGTCCCGGCGGACAGCACGAAGCTGGCGACCATCATCGAGTAGATGCCGGCGATCCATACCAGCTGGGCGCCGGAGACCCGCAGGTCCTGCTGGAGCGGGGCGAGGACGGCGGTGGTCTGGGTGATGTTCACGAACATCGCCATCTGGCCGAGACTCGCGACGACGAAGCCGATCCAGCGCTTCCTCGCCTCCCCCGGGTCCGGTGTCCGCACGGTGGTCGCGGCGTAGGTCGCACCCACGCTCACGGCCGTATCCGAGGCGGCGCTCGGGCTCCTCATGAGCTGTTCCCCTTCCGGCTGAGTTCGACTTTCGAACCCAGTTGGATGGGGACGCTACCACGGCTGAGTTCTGTCGGCGAACTCAGGTAGGATCCGGACATGGAATACCTCGACCAGGACACCTCGAACTGCTCCGTCGGGCGGGCCGTCGGGCTCATCGGTCAGTCCTGGGTGCTGCTGATCCTTCGCGAGGTCACCCGCGGGGTCAGGCGCTTCAGTGACATTCAGGACCACCTCGGCGTCTCCCGCTCGGTGCTGGCCGACCGGCTGGGCGGCCTGGTCGCCCAGGGGCTCCTCGAGCTGCGCACGTACCAGGAGCCCGGCGCCCGGCGCCGCTCCGAGTACGTGCTCACCGAGAAGGGCCGCGATCTGTACCCGCTGCTCACCTCGCTGCGGCAGTGGGGCGACAAGTACCTCGCCGACCCCGAGGGCCCCGCGCTGCTGGCCACCCACCACCACTGCGGCGCGACCGTCCGGGCCCGGCTGGTGTGCGACGTGGGCCATGTGATCGGCGCCCCCGAAGAGGTCGACCGCAGCCCCGGACCCAGCGCCCGGCCCCGCCCCGCCCCGGGCGCCACGGCGTGAGCCCGTCCGGACGGCGGGGACCACCCGTTGGCGACCACCGGTTACGGGAGAGCCACCCACGGCTCACGGCGACGTCACGGCCGCCGGCCGGCCGCCCAGGGCCGTCCATGCCTCCAGGGCGCTCAGCCGCGCGGCGGCGCCGTGCTGTCGCGGACGACGAGTTGCGGCGTCGGCTGGGCCACGTCACGGGCGGGGCGGCCGGCGAGCAGACCGGTCAGTTCCGTCGCCGCGCGCCGGCCGAAGGCCGTCGCGTCGCGGTCCAGGGCGGTCAGGCGGGGATGCGTGGCGCGGCAGAGCGCCGAGTCCTCCCAGGTGACGACCGACAGGTCGCGCGGTACGGACAGGCCCATGCCGAGGGCCACACCGGCGCCCGCGACCGCCATCACGTCGTTGTCGTAGATGATCGCCGTGGGCGGCTCGGGCGCCGCCAGCGCGAGGCGGGTGGCCTCGGCGCCCTGGCCCTCGGAGTAGTCGGTGGTGATCGAGCGCACACCGGCCATCCCCAGGCGCGCGGCCCCCGCCCGCAGCGAGGCGATGCGGCGCGTGGTGTGCGCCAGGCCGGCCAGACCCGCGACGTGCGCGACACGGCGGTGCCCCAGCCCCGCGAGGTGCTCCACGATCGCGCCCATCGCGGCCGCGTCGTCCACCCGGACGCTGGAGATCAGCGGGTACGGGACGGCTGACCGCCGCTCACGGTCCACCTCGCGCCCGCCGACCACGACGGTGGGCAGACCCAGGGAGTCCAGCAGGGCCGGTCGGGGGTCGTCGATCCGCGGGTCCACGACGATGACCCCGTCGACCCGCTGCTCGGCCCACCAACTGCGGTAGACGGCGCACTCCTCCTCGGCGCCCGCCACCACCCGGAAGAGCAGGCCCAGGTGGCGTTCCGACAGTACCTCCTGGATGCCCGAGACCAGTTGAAGGAAGAACGACTCGATGCCCAGCGAGCTCGCCGGGCGGGCGAGCACCAGGCCCACCGTCGCGGCGCCCTCGCCCGACAGGGCCCGCGCGGCGGTGCTGGCCCGCCAGCCGAGCTGGTCGGCGACCCGGCGCACGCGCCGGCGGGTGCTCTCGGAGACCCCGGGGCGGTCGTTGAGGGCGAAGGACACGGCGCTCTCCGAGACGCCGGCCCGCCGGGCGATGTCCTTCATCGTGGGGCGCCTGGCCGGGACGCGGCGGCCGGTCCGGGCAGCGGCCGGCGGCTCCACCGGTGGCTCCTGCGCCGCGATCGTGGGCCCCCTCGGATCGTCCGCCTGACGTCGTACGCGCCGGGCCCCGGACGGCGCGGCGCGAGGGACAGTATCCCCCAGCCAGGCGGGGCGCGCACTAAAGCGCTTGAGCGGCACGGCTCTAAAGCGCATTAGTGTTCACACCTGAATTCCTGTCACACGCCGTTGACCTGCGGCTTGGCAACCCCAAGACACAAATGAGAGCCGCGAGTTGACTTTCCCGGGGCGCGGTGTCACCTTGTCGTGGGCGCCGGCGGCGACTCCCCAGCCGCGCCGATCACGGGACGGACATCCCCCGACCGCCCCGCGACCACCGGTTCCGCCGCCGCGCGCCCACCTCAGCTCGTACGAGATCACGGGAACCGCCATGACACCGCGCTTCGGCGTCAACTACACGCCCAGCCAAGGCTGGTTCCATCACTGGCTCGACTTCGACCTCGACGCCGTGCGCGCCGACCTGGACTCCATCGCGGATCTCGGCCTGGACCACGTCCGGGTCTTCCCGTTGTGGCCGCTGTTCCAGCCCAACCGCACCCTGATCCGGCCGCGCGCCGTCGAGCAGCTGGTCGCGCTGGTCGACGCCGCCGCGGAGCGCGGCCTGGACGTCAACGTGGACGGTCTGCAGGGCCACCTGTCGAGCTTCGACTTCCTGCCGTCCTGGACGGCCACCTGGCACCGCCGGAACATCTTCACCGACCCGGACGTCGTCGCCGCCGAGGCCGAGTACCTGCGCACGCTCGCCGCCGCGCTCGCCGACCGGCCCAACTTCCTCGGCATGACCGTCGGCAACGAGATCAACCAGTTCTCCGGCCCGCCGCACCCCGACCCGGACCCGATCGGCCCGGCCGAGGCGGAGTCCTGGCTGCGCCTCATGCTCGACGCGTGCGAGCGCGGCGCCCCCGGCAAGCTTCACCTGCACGCCGAGTACGACGCCGCCTGGTACCAGGACGACCACGCCTTCACCCCCGCGCAGGCCGCCCGGCTCGGCTTCGCGACCGCGGTCCACTCCTGGGTCTTCAACGGAACGGCCCAGCGCCACGGCCACGCGGGGGTCGCCACCGAGCACCACGCGGCGTACATGATCGAGCTGTCCAAGGCCTGGGCCGTCGATCCGCACCGCCCGGTCTGGCTGCAGGAGGTCGGCGCCCCGGCGCCGGTGGTGCCGCCCGAGCACGCGGCGGCGTTCGCCCGCGCCACCATCGCGGGCGCCCTGGACTGCGCGGACGTGTGGGGGGTGACCTGGTGGTGCTCGCACGACGTCGCCCGGTCCCTCGCCGACTTCCCCGAACTCGAGTACACCCTCGGGCTCCTCACCAACGACCGCGAGGTCAAGCCGGCGGGCGCCGCCGTTGCCCGCGCCGTGGCGGAGCTGCGCGACCGCGGGTACGCGCCGCGGCCCCGGACGACCGCGCTCGTCGTCGACGTGGGCGACGGCCTGACGGCCCCCCACCGGGCCTGCTGCGCCCCCGGCGGCGAGGTGTTCGAGGCGTGGGCCGCGCTGACCGCCCAAGGTGTACGGCCCGCCCTGGTGCTCGCCGAGCTGGCCGCGGACACGGCGCATCTGGCCGCCCGCGGCATCACCGAGGTCGTCACACCCGCCCAGGCCCGCTGAGCCTCCCGCGCCCCGTCCCCCGGCGGGCCCCCGGGCACGGGTCCCGTACCCGTGCCGGGGGGCTCGGGGACGCTCCCGGCCGCATCGCCGGCAGCCCTTTCCCGGGGACGCCGAGGACTGACAGACTCGTCCGGTGACCGAATTCGACCTGCTCGTCATCGGATCCGGCCCGGGTGGCCAGAAGGCCGCCATCGCCGCGGCCAAGCTGGGCCGCCGGGTCGCCGTCGTCGACCGCCCCGACATGGTCGGCGGGGTCTCCATCCACACCGGCACCATCCCGTCGAAGACGCTTCGCGAGGCCGTGCTCTACCTGACCGGGCTCACCCAGCGGGATCTGTACGGCCAGAGTTACCGCCTCAAGGAGGACATCACCATCGCGGACCTGACCGCGCGCACCCAGCACGTGGTGAGCCGCGAGGTGGACGTGATCCGCAGTCAGCTCTCCCGCAACCGCGTCACCATGCTGACCGGGACCGGCCGCTTCACCGACGAACACACCGTCGCCGTGGAGGATCCGTCCGGCCGCGAGGTGCTGGTGACCGCCGAGAACATCGTCATCGCCACCGGAACGCGTCCGGCCCGGCCGTCGACGGTCGAGTTCGACGACCGCACGGTGATGGACTCCGACAGTGTGCTCAACCTGGACCGGGTGCCGCGCTCCATGGTGATCGTCGGCGCCGGCGTCATCGGCATCGAGTACGCCTCGATGTTCGCCGCGCTGGGCAGCAAGGTGACGGTGGTCGAACAGCGTGAGGGGATACTGGACTTCTGCGACGTCGAGGTGGTCGAGGCGCTCAAGTACCACCTGCGGGACCTCGCCGTCACCTTCCGCTTCGGCGAGACCGTGGCGGCCGTGGAGCGGCATCCGACGGGCGCGCTGACCGTCCTGCAGAGCGGCAAGAAGATCCCCGCGGACGCCGTCATGTACTCGGCCGGACGGCAGGGCCTCACCGACGGCCTCGAGCTCGGCAAGGCGGGCCTCGCCGCCGACAAGCGGGGCCGCATATCCGTGGACGAGCACTACCGCACCTCCGTGCCGCACATCTACGCCGTCGGCGACGTCATCGGCTTCCCGGCGCTCGCGGCGACCTCCATGGAGCAGGGCAGGCTCGCCGCCTACCACGCCTGCGGCGAACCGGTGAACGCGATGCACGACCTGCAGCCGATCGGCATCTACACGATCCCGGAGATCAGCTTCGTCGGCCGTACGGAGGACCAGCTCACCGACGACAACGTGCCCTTCGAGGTGGGCGTCTCGCGCTACCGCGAGCTGGCCCGCGGCCAGATCATCGGCGACTCGCACGGCATGCTGAAGCTGCTGGTGTCCACGGAGGACCGCACCCTGCTGGGCGTCCACTGCTTCGGCACCGGCGCCACGGAGCTGCTGCACATCGGCCAGGCGGTGATGGGCTGCGGCGGCACGGTCGACTATCTGGTCGACGCGGTGTTCAACTATCCGACCCTCGCCGAGTCGTACAAGGTGGCCGCCCTCGACGCCACCAACAAGCTCCGCCAGATCAACCGCCTCACCGGCTGAGCCGGGCAGGGCTGTGCGGGGTGTCCCGGCCGGGGCGCCCCGCACGGCGGCAACCACCCGTTCGGAGGGAGACGACGGGGGCGCCGCGTGGCAGCCTCCCGAGGGGGGACGAAAGAGCACGCGCCCCGTGACCCTCCCAGGGAGTACACCCGCCATGGCCACCAGGAAGAACCTCCAGGTCGACCGGACGAGCCTCGCCCACAAGGTCGGCTACGCCGTCCGGCACCCGACGCGGGTCGCCGCGTACGCGCGCCGGGCCGCCCGGGACCGCTGGCTCGCGCACCGGCACCGTGACCACGTGGCGTACTACCGGGCCGTCATGGCCAGCGACACCGCGCGGGACCCCGAGGCCGCCGTCGGCAGCGGCAGCCACGAACGCTGGCTGGCGCTGGGCGCGATGCAGTTCGACTACCTGCGCGAGCACGGCCTGTCGCCGCGGCACCGGCTGCTGGACATCGGGTGCGGCAACCTGCGCGCGGGCCGGCTGCTCATCGACTACCTCGACACCGGCCACTACTACGGCATCGACATCTCCCCCGACATCCTGATCGCGGCCAAGCGCACCGTGACCGCGCAGGGCCTGCAGCGCAAGCTGCCGTACCTCACCCTCACCCGCGACCTGACCTTCGACTTCCTGCCGGAGCGCCACTTCGACGTGGTCCACGCGCACAGCGTCTTCTCCCACTCGCCGCTGGAGGTCATCGACGAGTGCCTGGCCCACGTGGCGCGGATCCTGGCCCCGGGCGGGTGGTTCGACTTCACGTTCGACCGCACCGAGGGGAGGGAACACCACGTGCTGCGGGAGGACTTCTACTACCGCACCCAGACGCTGGTGGACCTGGCCGCCAGGCACGAGCTGAGCGCCCGCTTCATGGAGGACTGGGAACTGCTCGGCCACGGGCAGTCGAAAATCCGCGTCCACGCGGACTGACCCGGGCCGGAGTCGCCTCCCGGCACGCGGGAGAGACCCCGGCCGGATCGCCCCTGACCGGGCTGAGCATGGGCGGCAACGCCGCGCCCCGGGCCGCCGCGTCCCGGACACGCTCTCGGTGCGCTGACGGCGAGCCGTGATCTCCTCCCGCGCCTGGCGGCGGTCACGACACCTGCGGACGGCCCGTCACATAGGGCGCGAGGATGTCGGCAACGGTGCGGTTGCGCGGCGTGGGGACGCCCAGTTCCCGGCCGAGGTCGACGACGCCTCCGCTCAGCCAGGGCAGTTCCAGGCGGTTGCCCTGCTCCAGGTCGTTGTGCATGGAGGAGGTCATCGTGGCGGGCAGCGTGTCGCAGAAGGCCAGTTGCTCGTCGACGAAGGACTCGTCGAGGTGTACGCCCGAGGCCCGGCCGACGGCGACGGCTTCCGCCATGACGTCGCGCAGCAGACCGCGCGTCGCGGGATCGGCGCGGACGACGCCGATCGGCTGGCGCACGGCCGAGGTGGTGCCCGACAGGGCCGTGAGGAACACGAACTTCTGCCAGACGATCCGCGCGATGTCGGCGCTGACCTCGGCGTCGACGCCCGCCTTCTCGCACACCTCGCGGAACTCCTCCGCCCGGGCCGTCGCCTCCCCGTCGTACGGGCCGAAGACCAGTTTCTGCATCGTCCCGCGGTGCGACACGACGCCGGGCTCCTCGATGACGGCGGAGATGTAGCAGACCCCGCCCCACACGGCCTCGGGCGGCAGGTGCCGGCGCAGGACGGCGTCCTTCTGGACGCCGTTCTGCAGGGAGATCACCCGCGCGCCGGCCTCGGCGAGGCCGCGCAGCCCGGCGGCGACGCCCTCGGTGTCCCACAGCTTGACCGCGACCAGCACGATGTCGGCTGGGCCGACGTCGCCGATGTCCGGCACGAACCGGTCGGCCGGTGCCCGGAACTCCCCCAGCGGGCTGCGGACGGCCAGCCCGCCGTTGGCGCGGATCGCCTCCAGATGCCGGCCGCGGGCGACGAAGGTGACCTCGTTGCCCGCCTCCGCGAGGCGGGTGCCGAAGTAGCCCCCGACTCCGCCCGCTCCCACAACCGCTATGCGCACGGCGCGCTCCCTTCCCGGTCCGGCCGATGGCCTAGTAACCGTTTCCAGGGTTATTATTGTCACATGCGCGAGCGTGCACCGGCCACTCCCCGCACCCGCATCACGGCCAAGGTCCGTGAACTGCGCTTCGACGCGGGCTCGCCGGCGCTCGACCTCGTCGCCACCGTGGGCCGCCGCCCGAGCACCCCCGTGGAGCGGCTCGGCGATCGCGACCGGCTGCGCGCCTGGTGCCGCGGCGTCGGCCTCACCCCACGGGACGGGGAGGACGAGACCGCCCTGCTCGGGGCCCTCCACCAGCTGCGCTCCGCCGCCACCGACGTCGTCACCGCGGTCGTCGACGGCCGCACACCGCGAACGGAGTCCGTCCGCCTGGTCAACGAACTGGCCCGTGTCCAGCCGCCCGCGCCCCGTCTGCGCATCGGCACGGACGGACGCCCGAGCTCCGGGACGGAACCGCTGTCGGCCGCCCAGCTGCTCTCCACCGTCGCCCGCGACCTGATCGCGCTGGTCACCGAGCCCCGCCTGCGGGACCGGCTGCGCACCTGCGCGGCGGAGATCTGCGGCATGGTCTACCTGGACCCCGGCAACGCGAAGCCTCGCAAGTGGTGCTCCATGGAGCGCTGCGGCAACAACGCCAAGGCCGCCCGGCACCGGGAGCGCGCCTCGGCTCACGCGGAGGCCGACCCGCCTACGGCGACGCCGGCTGATCGAAGGCGGCGATGAAATGGCCGATATCGCGCCGGCGGGAACCGGCCGGCCACACGGCAGGTCCTGCGGACCGGCGGATCTCCGGCCAGGGGCGACCGCACGACGGTGTCGGGGATCGGCTGCGCCCAGTTCGGCGGGGCGAGCACGAACGCCCGCCCGGTGATGACGGCCGCCGGCTTCACCTCCGCGATCAGCGGCTCCCCTCGCCCGCCTCGGGAGCCACGTCCAGACCGCCTGGTCGTGGTGCGCGAGCACGGCGCCCGCCTCGGAGAACGAGACCGCCCCGGCCTCCGTCGCCGCCGAGTTGACGCTCCGGCGCGGTGACGGTCTGCGACAGCGCCGCTGGCTCACCGTGTGGCCGTCGCGCCACGGCGGACATGCCGCCCTCCTCCGCCTCGGCGACGAAGACCAGTAGCTCCCGCAAGCGCCGGAAGGAAGCATCAACAGGCCAGGCGCGTTCCTCTTGGCCGAACACGCCGACCCCGCCGTGGTGATTCACCGGGCCGACCGGCCCCCGGGAGGTCTCCCGGGGGCCGGGGGGGGGGAGG
>NZ_JBYIQW010000007.1:0-202548 GCF_057707815.1 Actinacidiphila sp. bgisy160 | reverse complement strand
CCCGCCAGCCGCACCTCCGCCGCGTGGGTGCGGCCCGGACGTCCGGGCCGCACCCGCGCGGTCATTCCCCGGTGCGGCGCAGCACGGCGAGGTACATCGCGTCGGTGCCGTGCAGGTGGGGCCAGAGCTGGACGTCGGGGCCGTCGCCGAGGCCGGGGACCCCGGGCATGAGGGGGCGGGCGTCCACCCATTCGGCCGGTACGGCGCCCGGGCGGCCCAGGACGTCCTCCACGACCGCACGGGTCTCGGCCGGGTGCGGGGAACAGGTCGCGTAGCCGACGACCCCCCCGACGCGCACCGCGCTCAGGGCGGACTCCAGGAGGCCGCGCTGCAGGGGCGCGAAGCCCGGGACGTCCTCGGCGCGCCGGCGCCAGCGCGCCTCGGGACGGCGGCGCAGGGCGCCGAGACCGGTGCAGGGCACATCGACCAGGACGCGGTCGAAGGCGCCGGGACGCCAGGCGGGGCGGGTGCCGTCGGCGACGATCACCCCGTACGGCCCGGGGTTGCCCGCCAGGGCGCGGGCGACGAGCCGGGCCCGGTGCGGCTGCTTCTCGGAGGCGATCAGGGCAGCCCCGCGCTCCGCGGCGAGGGCGCCGAGCAGGGCCGCCTTGCCGCCGGGGCCGGCGCAGCCGTCCAGCCAGAGCCGGTCGGGGCCGTCGCCCAGCGGGGCCGCGGCCAGGGCGGCGGCGACGAGTTGGCTGCCCTCGTCCTGGACGCCGGCGCGTCCCTCGCGGACGGCCTCGATGGACGCGGGGTCGCCGCCCTCGGCGAGCCGGACGGCGTAGGGCGACCAGCGGCCGGGGAGGGTGGCGTCCGCGGGGAGCGCGGCGGCGAGGTCCTGCGGGGTGACGCGGCCGGGGCGCGCGACGAGGGTGACCTCGGGGCGCTCGTTGTCGGCCGCGAGCAGCTCCTCCATGCCCGCGCGGCCCCCGCCGAGGGCGTCCCACAGGGCCGAGACGATCCAGCGCGGGTGCGAGTGGACGACGGCGAGGTGGTCCTCGGGGTCCTCGTCGTAGGGCGGCGCCACCTCGTCCAGCCAGGCGTCCAGGTCCTGCGCCGCGATCCGGCGCAGGACCGCGTTGACGAACTTCGCCCGGCCGTCGCCGAGGACCACGCGCGCCAGCTCGACGGTGGCGGAGACGGCGGCGTGGGTGGGGATGCGGGTGCCCAGCAGCTGGTGGGCACCGAGCGACAGCACGTCCAGCACGGGCGGGTCGACCTCCCGCAGCGGCCGGTCGACGCAGGCGGCGATGACGGCGTCGTACGTGCCCTGGCGGCGCAGGGTGCCGTAGACCAGCTCCGTGGCGAGGGCGGCGTCGCGCCGGTCGAACTCGCGGCCCTTGCGCGCCGCCTCGGTCTCGGCCTCGCGCAGCAGCGACGGCAGGACGAGGTTGGCGTAGGCGTCGCGCTCGTCGACGGCCCGCAGCGCCTCGAACGCCAGGATGCGCACGGGGTCGCGCTGGGGCTTGCGGTAGGGCCGGCCGCCCTGCGGGGGCCCTCCCTGGTGGTGCCCCCCGCGGGTGGCGGGGCGCGGTCGGCGGCGTGACGGTTCGCTCACGTGGAAGGTGCTCCGGGAGTGTCGGTGGTACGGCGGGGCGCGGTGGCGCCCCGCTTCGAGCGTACGTGGAAGGCGCGGTCAGGCGCCGAGCCGTTCGCCGGAGGGGACGCGGACGCCGCGCGCCCAGTCGGCGGCGGGCATCGGCTTCTTGCCCTGCGGGCGCACCTCGCCGAGCTCCACGGCGTGGCTGCCGGTGCCCACGTACACGGCGCGCTTGGTGACCTCCAGCACGCCGGGCGCCAGGTCGGTGCGCTCGGGCAGCAGGGTGACGGGGCCGACCTTGAGGCGTTCGCCGCCGAACAGGGTCCAGGCGCCGGGCGCCGGGGTGCAGCCGCGGATCACCCGGTCCACGCGCAGCGCCGGGGCGTTCCAGTCGACGCGGGCGTCGTCGACGGTGATCTTGGGGGCCAGGCTGACGCCCTCGGCGGGCTGCGGCCGGGCGACCAGCGTGCCGTCCTCGATGCCGTCCATGGTGGCGGCGAGCAGCTTCGCCCCGCTGTGCGAGAGCCGGGTGAGCAGGTCGCCGCTGGTGTCGCGGGGGCGGACGTCCTCGGTGACGACGCCGTACACCGGCCCGGAGTCCAGGCCCTCCTCGATGAGGAAGGTCGCGGCCCCGGTGACCTCGTCGCCCGCCATGACGGCGTGCTGCACCGGGGCAGCGCCGCGCCAGGCGGGCAGCAGGGAGAAGTGCAGGTTGACCCAGCCGCGGGCGGGCACGTCGAGGGCGACGCGGGGCAGCAGCGCTCCGTAGGCGACGACCGGGCAGCAGTCGGGGGCGATCTCGCGGAGCCGGGCGAGGAAGTCCTCGTCACGGGGCCTGGCGGGCTTGAGGACCTCGATGCCGGCCTCCTCCGCGCGCTGGGCCACCGGGCTGGCGACGAGCCTGCGCCCGCGCCCCGCCGTGGCGTCCGGACGGGTGACGACGGCGACGACCTCGTGCCGGCCGGAGGCGATCAGGGCGTCGAGGGCGGGAACGGCGACCTCGGGGGTGCCGGCGAAGACGAGCCTCATGCGTGCGGGGTGCCTTTCTGCAGTGCGCGGCTCTACAGTGCGCGGCCGAACGTGCTGTGCGGGGAGACGCGGACCTGGGGCGCGGCCTGACCGGCCCACTCGGCCTCGCGTATCGCCTTCATCGCGGCCTTGCGCTGCTCGCGGTCGAGGCGGTCGATGAAGATGATGCCGTCGAGGTGGTCGGTCTCGTGCTGGATGCAGCGGGCGAGCAGCCGGGTGCCCTCGATGGTCACCGGGTCGCCGTGCATGTTGAAGCCCCGGGCGACGACGCCGTGGGCCCGCTTGGTGTCGAAGCGCAGCCCGGGCAGGGACAGGCAGCCCTCGGGGCCGTCCTGCTCCTCCTCGCTCAGGCTGAGGTCGGGGTTGACCAGATGGCCCAGCTCGCCGTCGACGTGGTAGGTGAACACCCGCAGCGAGACGCCGATCTGAGGGGCCGCCAGGCCGGCGCCGGGGGCGTTCCTCATGGTCTCCTCGAGGTCCTTGACGAGGGTGCGCAGCTCCTTGTCGAAGACGGTCACGGGCTGCGCCTTCATGCGCAGCACGGGGTCGCCGAAGAGGCGGATCGGCTGGATGGACACGCGTGGCTCCGTGGTCGGACGGTGACAGGGCAACCGCCCCAGTCTATGGGCCGCTGGAGTGGGGGCGCGCACCCTTGCGCACGCCCCCCAGAGGGTTCGATGCGCCCCTTATGCGTGACTCCACGGGAGTCTGGCGCGTTGGTCAAAGGAGTTTGACCCACAAGAGCCGGTTCGAGAGGCCAGTTGATGCCCGAACACGCAACTCATGACGCCCAGGCCAGGGCGAGCCTTCACCTGCTGGTGCGGGACATCGAGCGGGTCCGCCGACAGGTCGACGCGCTGCGCACCCTCACCACCCAGCTGGGCAATGTCTACCGTCCTCGCCGGGGCGGGCCGTCCGCGGGATTCGTGGTCTACGGCCGCGCCCCCGCCCCGACCGTCCGGCTCGCCCAGGAGCTGCGGGACAGCGTCGAGACCCTGGTGACCGCCGCCGTCGAGTTCGACCGCTCCCTGGGCTTCAGCTGGGACGCCGTCGGCTCCGCGCTGGGCGTCACCAAGCAGGCCGTCCACCGGCGGTACGGCAACCGGCGCTCCGCGCCGTCCGGAGCGGCCGCGGCAGAGGTGCACGCCGAGCCCCCGGCCGTCGTGCCCTCCGTGCCCGCGGCCCGCGCGATGCCCGCGCACGCCGCCCCCACCGCCCGCGAGGAGGCCGTCCCCGGCGCGGTCCCCTCCCCGCGCACGGGCTGATCCTGCGGCTCCCCGGGCACGCCCGCCCCGCCGCCCGCCACGCCGACAGGACGGCCGCCGGGGCGGGCGCGTACGGGCGCACACGGGTACGGGCACCGGTACGGGCACACCGCGGTCAGGGCCGCCGGGGCTCCGCGGGCAGCCGCCCCAGATCCAGTTCCAGCTCCCCCACGGTCTGGCCGCCGCTGGACTCCCCCGTCGGCCGGAAGCCGAGCCCCAGGTAGAAGCGTTCCGGGCCGCCCTCGCCGGGATGCCAGGTGGTCGTGAGGCGGGTGCCGCCGCGGCGCCGGATCTCCTCCGCCACCGACTCGACGGCGAACCTGCCGTAGCCGCGGCCCTGTTCACCCGCCGCGACGGCGAGGCGCCACAGGCCCGAGCGGAGGTCGGTGCCGCTTCCGCCGGCCGCGAAGTCGATGTCGAAGAAGGCCATGAGGAAGCCGACGATCCGGTCGCCGTCGAGGATCAGCCGGGGCCAGGCCGTCTCCCCGTGGGCGTACGCCTCGGCGAGGGACTTCACGACTGGCGCCACCAGGTGTTCCTGGTCGGGACGCACCTTGAGGGCGATCGCGGCGTCGACGTTGTCAGGGGTGATCTTCTCCAGACGGAGCGTGCTGGTCATAACCGGAACCATAGGCCGGTGCGTCAAGCGCCTTTCCCCATTCACTCCGTTCCCCCGTTCCCCCGTTCTCCCGGTCGCCGGCTAGCCGATGTCGGGCGGGTCGATACGGACCCGGACCGGATCGGGCTCCTTGCGGGCGATGCGGGCGGTCTGCGCGGACTTCAGCGCGGCCGCCAGGGCGGCGCCGTTGCCCGGCGGCACGCGCAGCAGCACGCGCTCCCATCGCTCCCCGGGCGGGGTGTCCCCGGAGCGGCGGGGCCGAGCGGGGTCGGTGATCGGCAGTGGCACCGGGCCGAGTACGTCGGTGCCCTCCGGGAGCCGGACCGTGGCCAGCAGGTCGGCCACGGCGGCGGGGCGACCGCTGACCGCGGCCATCCGGGAGACCGGGGGGAAGCCCAGTTCGGCCCGTTCGGCAAGCTCGCGCACGGCGTGGCCGACCGGGTCCCAGCGCACGAGTGCCTGTACGGGTCGCAGCGTGGGCTCCGCGAGGACGACCACCGTGCCGCCCTCGCCGGCCGGGCGCACCAGCGCCGCCGCGGCGGCCCATCGGCGCAGGGTCTCCTCCCCCGCCCGCAGGTCCGGGCGGCCCAGCAGGGCCCAGCCGTCCAGCAGCAAGGCCGCCGCGTAGCCGCCGTCGGCGACGGGTTCCGCGCCAGGGGTCGAGATCACCAGCGCGGGGGCACCCGGCACCGAGGCCAGCACGCCGTCGCGCCCGGAGGTCCGGACCGGCACCTTGGGGAAGGCCCGCCCCAGTTCGTCGGCGGTGCGCCGGGCACCGACGACCTGGGCGCGCAGCCGGAAGCCGCCGCACTCCTTGCAGTGCCAGGCCGCCTCGGGCCGCCCGCACCAGCCGCAGTGCGGCGCGCTCTCCCCGTCGCCGAGCTGCAGCGGCCCCGCGCAGTGCGCGCACCGGGCGGGCTCGCGGCAGCGCTCGCAGGCCAGCCGCGGCACATAGCCCCGCCGGGGCACCTGCACCAGCACCGGACCGCGCTGCAGCGCGTCCCGCGTCACCTGCCACGCAACCGACGGCAGCCGTGCCGCCCGCGCGGCGGCGTCCCGCGCCTCGTCGCCCTCTCCGACGGTACGGACCAGGGGCGCGGCCGCGCGTACCCGCTCGCGCGGTGCGGTCAGTGGGAGCGCCCACTGGGTGTCGACCAGCTGCGCGCCCTCCACGGTGCAGGTGAGGCCGCCGAGCAGGAAGCCCGTCCGCTCCTCGGCGGCCCGCAGCAGCAGGACGTCCCGGGCGTGCGGCTGCGGTGCGTGCTGCTCGGCGTGGCTGGAGTCGCCGTCGTCCCAGAGCACGGTCAGCCCGAGGTCCGCCACCGGCGCGAACATCGCGGCCCGGGTGCCGACGACGGCGCGTACGCTGCCCCGGCTCACCCCGAGCCAGCGGCGGTAGCGCTCCTCCGGCCCGGCGTCGGCGGTCAGCAGCACATGGCGGCCCTCGCCGACGATCGCGGTCAGGGCCTCGTCGACGCGAGCGGCGGCGCGGCCGTCCGGCAGGACGGCCAGCGCCCCGCGCCCCGACGCGAGCGCCGCCGCCATGGCGCGGGCGATCTCCTCGGGCCAGTACGGCCCGGGCAGCGCCGTCCACACCGCCCGCGGGGTGTCCCCGCGGGCCAGCGCCTGCAGGAACGCCGGCCCGGTCGGATAGCGCCGCCAGGGCCCGGGCTCGGGCGCCCGGGGCGCCGGCAGCGGATCCCGTACCGGCTCCGCCTCGACCTTGGCCCGGCGCGGCGGCACCGCGAGCTGCACGATGTCGGCGAGGGCGCCCGCGTAGCGGTCGGCGACGGCCCGGCACAGCCGGAGCAGGCCGGGGGTCAGCACCTTCTCGGGCGACAGGACCTGGGCGAGCGGAGCGAGGGGGCCGCGGTAGTCGCTCTCGGTCAGCCGGTCGACGATGAAGCCGTCGTGCAGCTCCCCGCCCTCGCGGCGGCCGCCCTTTCCCACCCGGCCGCCGAACCGCACGCGGACGCGCACGCCGGGCTGCGCGTCGGCGTCCATGGCGGCGGGAACCGCGTAGTCGAAGTACTGGTCCAGGTGGAGGAGGCCCTTGTCGACCAGGACGCGGGCCACGGGGAGCCCTTCGGCCAGCGCCGCGCCCCGCCAGGTGCGCGGCTTGGCACGGGGCTCGTTGGCCTTGCGCACCGCCTCCCGGATGAGCGCGAGCTGCTCTCCCCCGTGCGGCTCCGCCGCCGGGGACACCTGCCGGTCGTCCTCGCTGCTCACAGCCTCAGTGTTACCAGACGCCTCGGACAGCCGGCCCCGCCCCGGGCCCGGGCACGGGGCGGCGCACGCCCTCCTGCCCACGGCGGACACTGCGTGGAGCCCCGTCGAGGCCGTCGGTACCAGGTGCCGCTGCCGCCGCAGGCCGAGCCATGCGCCGTGGTGTCGGAGATCCTGGGTCAGGAGCTGGCCGGCCTGGCGCGGAGGCGCTGGTGCCGTCGCGGCGGATGGGTGAGCCGGCCGAGTAGGGGATGCGGGCGGACGCGTCGGCGCTGCGTCGGCATCCGGACGGCCGCCGCCTTGCGACGCTGCTGGCGCCCCGATGCCGCGTCCACGCACGCCGACGGCCCCGGACCGGGGGTCCGGGGCCGTCGCCGGCTGTGCGGGCGCGAGGCCTAGAGGCCGGCCGCCTGGCGCAGCGCCTCGACACGGTCGGTGCGCTCCCAGGTGAAGTCCGGCAGCTCGCGGCCGAAGTGGCCGTAGGCCGCGGTCTGCGCGTAGATCGGCCGCAGGAGGTCGAGGTCGCGGATGATCGCGGCCGGGCGGAGGTCGAAGACCCGGCCGATGGCCTGCTCGATCTTCTCGTGGTCCACGGTGTGGGTGCCGAAGGTCTCCACGAACAGGCCGACGGGCTCGGCCTTGCCGATCGCATAGGCGACCTGGACCTCGCAGCGCGAGGCGAGGCCCGCGGCGACGACGTTCTTGGCGACCCAGCGCATGGCGTAGGCGGCGGAGCGGTCCACCTTGGACGGGTCCTTGCCGGAGAAGGCGCCGCCGCCGTGGCGGGCCATACCGCCGTAGGTGTCGATGATGATCTTGCGGCCGGTGAGGCCGGCGTCACCCATCGGGCCGCCGATCTCGAAGCGTCCGGTGGGGTTGACCAGCAACCGGTACCCATCCGTGTCGATCTTGATGCCGTCGTCGAGCAGCGCCTTCAGCTCCGGCTCCACGACGAACTCACGGATGTCGGGGGCGAGCAGCGACTCGAGGTCGATGTCGCTGGCGTGCTGCGAGGAGACGACGACGGTGTCGAGGCGCACGGCCTTGTCGTCGTTGTACTCGATGGTGACCTGGGTCTTGCCGTCGGGCCGCAGGTAGGGGATGGTCCCGTTCTTGCGGACCTCGGTGAGCCGCCGGGAGAGCCGGTGCGCCAGCGTGATCGGGAGCGGCATCAGCTCGGGGGTCTCGTCGCAGGCGTAGCCGAACATCAGACCCTGGTCGCCCGCGCCCTGCCGGTCGAGCTCGTCGTCGTCGCCCTCGACCCGGCTCTCGTAGGCCGTGTCGACACCCTGCGCGATGTCCGGGGACTGCGCACCGATGGAGACCGAGACACCGCAGGAAGCGCCGTCGAAGCCCTTCTTCGACGAGTCGTAGCCGATGTCGAGGATCTTGTTCCGCACCAGGGTCGCGATGTCCGCGTACCCCTTGGTGGTGACCTCTCCGGCGACGTGCACCAGACCGGTGGTGATCAACGTCTCGACGGCGACGCGCGAGGAGGGGTCCTCCTTGAGCAGGGCGTCGAGGATCGTGTCGCTGATCTGGTCAGCGATCTTGTCGGGGTGGCCCTCGGTCACGGACTCCGAGGTGAACAGGCGGCGGGACACATCGCTCCCTGGGGTTGCAGCGGCTGCTGGCTGATCATTGGCGGCTCGCGCGGGGCTGCGCCCGGCGGGCCATGGGTCAGTTTATCGTCCGGCTCATGCACAGGGACACGGCATCTCGCACCTTGGATATGCCGTGACCTGCGACACTGTGCATCACCTCGGGACGGAACGCCAGTAGCGCACACGTACCGCCTTGAAGTGTCGTCAGGTCAGACGGGCCGCGACCAGATCCCAGACCTGCTCGGCCAGCGCCTCCTTGGGCCCGTACGGCACGGCGGTCTCACTGCCGTCGGCGCCGAGCACCACGGCCTCGTTCTCCTCGGACCCGAAGGCCTTGTGGTCCCCCACCTCGTTGACGACCAGCAGGTCGCAGCCCTTGCGGGCGAGCTTGGCGCGACCGTTGGCCAGGACGTCGTCGGTCTCGGCGGCGAAGCCCACGACGATTTGGGCGGGGTGCGGCCGTTCGGCTGACAGCTCGGCGAGGACGTCGGGGTTGCGCACCAGCTCCAGCGGCGCGGGCTCCTCGCCGTCCTTCTTCTTGATCTTGCCCTCGGCGTACCGGGCCGGACGGAAGTCCGCGACGGCGGCCGCCATCACCACCACGTCGGCGCCGGACGCGGCCTTCAGTACGGCCTCGCGCAGCTGCACCGCCGTGCCCACGCGCACCACGTCCGCCCCCGCCGGGTCGGCGAGGCCGGTGTTGGCGGAGACCAGGGTGACCCGGGCGCCCCGCGCCAGGGCCGTGCGCGCCAGGGCGTAGCCCTGCTTGCCGGAGGAGCGGTTCCCCAGGTAGCGGACGGGGTCGAGGGGCTCGCGGGTGCCGCCGGCGCTGATGACGACGTGGCGTCCGGCCAGGTCGTTCTCCAGCGCGCGGGGTCCGCGCAGCAGCACACGGCGGCAGGCCTCGAAGATCTCGGCGGGTTCGGGCAGCCGGCCCTTGCCGGTGTCGACCCCGGTGAGGCGGCCGACCGCGGGCTCGAGGACGATGGCGCCGCGGCGGCGCAGCGTCGCCACGTTCTCCTGGGTGGCGGCGTGCTCCCACATCTCGGTGTGCATCGCGGGCGCGAACACCACGGGACAGCGCGCGGTGAGCAGGGTGTTGGTGAGCAGGTCGTCGGCGAGCCCATGGGCGGCCTTGGCGAGCACGTCGGCGGTGGCCGGGGCGACCACGACGAGGTCGGCGCCCTGCCCGATGCGCACGTGCGGCACCTCGTGGACGCTCTCCCACACCTCGGTCGAGACGGGGTTGCCCGACAGCGCCGACCAGGTGGCCTCACCGACGAAGTGCAGCGCCGAGGCCGTGGGCACGACGCGTACCTCGTGGCCCGACTCCGTGAACCGGCGCAGCAGCTCGCACGCCTTGTAGGCGGCGATCCCGCCGCTCACGCCCAGGACGACCTGTGGCTTCCCCATCGACCTCTCCCGCGCTGTGTTGGACCGTGGTGCGTACTACCCATGACACACCACGGGCCCGGCGGTCGTGCCGCCGGGCCCGTGGTGTGACGCGTGGGCGCGGTTACTGAGCCGGGCCCTCGACGGCCTCGGAGGTCAGCAGACCCGCGTTGATCTCGCGCAGCGCGATCGACAGCGGCTTCTCGTGCACGTGGGTGTCCACGAGCGGGCCGACGTACTCGAGCAGGCCCTCGCCGAGCTGCGAGTAGTAGGCGTTGATCTGACGGGCACGCTTGGCCGCGTAGATCACGAGGCTGTACTTCGAGTCGGTGGCCTCGAGCAGCTCGTCGATCGGCGGGTTGATGATGCCCTCGGGCGTGGTGATGGAAGAGGACACGCTCTACCTTCCGATTGGGTGTGCAAAAAGATCAGACTACAGCCATCAAGGCTAGCAGCTCGCGGGCGACGTCCTCGACGGAGGTGTTCACCAGGGTGGTGTCGAACTCCGGCTCGGCCGCCAGCTCGACCCGCGCGGCCCCCAGGCGGCGCTCGATGACCTCGGGGGCCTCGGTGCCCCGGCCGGTGAGCCGGCGGACCAGCTCGTCCCAGCTCGGCGGTGCGAGGAAGACCAGCCGCGCCTCGGGCATCGACTCCCGGACCTGGCGGGCGCCCTGCAGGTCGATCTCCAGCAGGACCGGCTCGCCGGCCTCCAGGCGCTCCAGCACCGCCTGGCGAGGCGTGCCGTACCGGTTCCCCGCGAACTCGGCCCACTCCAGCAGTTCGCCGTTGGCGACGAGCTTGTCGAACTCGTCGTTCTCGACGAAGTAGTAGTGCACCCCGTGCTTCTCACCGGGGCGGGGCTTGCGGGTGGTGGCCGAGACGGAGAGCCACACCTCGGGGTGGACTGTGCGCATATGAGCGACGACCGTGCTCTTGCCGACCCCCGAGGGGCCGGAGAGCACGGTCAGCCGCGGACGTTCACTCATGGAGCGATTATCCCGGTTCCCGGAGGGTGCTGGGAACGTCAGGCAGCGGGGCTGCCGAACTCGCGCTCGAGGGAAGCGATCTGGTTGGAGCCGAGCCCACGGACCCGGCGGCTCTCGGAGATGCCGAGCCGCTCCATGATCTGCTTGGCGCGGACCTTGCCCACGCCGGGCAGGGACTCCAGGAGGGCGGAGACCTTCATCTTGCCGATGACGTCGTTCTCCTGGCCCTGCTTGATGACCTCGTGCAGCGAGGCGCCGGAGTGCTTGAGCCGATTCTTGACCTCGGCGCGCTCCCGGCGAGCCGCGGCGGCCTTCTCGAGCGCGGCAGCGCGCTGTTCAGGGGTAAGGGGCGGAAGAGCCACGCCTACGTCACCTCGGAAGTAGAACTGTCGGATACGGACCGGTGTGGAACCTAGTCGCCCCCCACCTGCAGGGGCAACGTGAAACGCGCACCTTGCGCGCTCTCGTCGGAGACTAGCGGCCCCAGCGGCCACAGTCAGCGCAAACAAGAAGAAAAGTCCTGGTCAGCGTCAACCGACCAGGACTTTTGGGACAAATCTGCGCAGGTTTCCGGACGTCTTGACCGCTACTTGACGACCGAGGCCAGCTGCGCGACCTCCCTTTCGGCCGCTTCGCGCAGCGCCGGGACGGACGGTCCGAGCCTCAGCACACCCCTGCTGACGCTCGGCACGACGTTGCGCACGGCACCCCCGAACACCCTGGGGAGGTCGGCCGCCGTGGCGCCCTGGGCGCCGATGCCGGGGGCCAGGAGGGGCCCGTTGACGGCCAGGTCCACACCCGCCTGATCGAGCGTCGCGCCCACGACCGCGCCGACCGATCCCAGCGGCAGGTCGCCCTCGTTCTCCGCCGCGATGTGGTTCAGCATCACCTGGGCGAGGGACGCGCCGCTCGCCGCGGTTGACCGCTGCACCTCCGCGCCCTCCGGATTGGAGGTCAGGACGAGCACGAAGACGCCGCTGCCGCTCGCCCGGGCGGCGTCCAGGGCGGGGCGCAGCGAGCCGAACCCCAGGTACGGGCTGAGGGTGACCGCGTCCGAGAACAGCGGCGAGGCGGGGTCCAGGTAGGTGGCGGCGTACGCGGCCATGGTGGAGCCGATGTCGCCGCGCTTGGCGTCCATCAGCACCAGGGCGCCGGCCGCACGCGCCTCGGCGACGGCCGTCTCCAGGACCGCGATGCCGCGCGAGCCGAACCGCTCGAAGAAGGCGCTCTGCGGCTTGAGGACGGCGACCCGGTCGGCCAGCGCCTCCACTACGGTGCGGGTGAAGCGCTCCAGGCCGGCGACGTCGTCCTGCAGCCCCCAGGCGGTCAGCAGGGAGGAGTGCGGGTCGATGCCGACGCAGAGCGGCCCACGGGTGTCCATGGCGCGGCGCAACCGGGCGCCGAAGGGCTCGGGGTTCATCGCGGGGTGGCTGCCTTCCGGGTCTCGGCGCCGACGGCGTCGGCGAGGGTGTCGTACGGGCTGGCCTGCAGCAGCGCGGCGAGGTCCCGGTGGATCGTGCGGCACCAGAAGGGACCCCGGTAGACGAAGGCGCTGTAGCCCTGGACGAGGGTGGCACCGGCCAGGATGCGCTGCCAGACGTCCGCGGCGGTCTCGACCCCGCCCACCCCGACGAGGGTGACGCGGTCGCCGACGCGGGCGTACAGGCGGCGCAGCACCTCCAGGGAGCGTTCCTTGAGGGGGGCGCCGGACAGCCCGCCGGTCTCCTTGACCAGGTCGGCGTCCGAGCGCAGGCCGAGGCCGTCGCGGGCGATGGTGGTGTTGGTGGCGATGATGCCGTCCAGGCCGAGTTCGAGAGCGAGGTCGGCGACGGCGTCCACGTCCTCGTCGGCGAGGTCGGGGGCGATCTTGACCAGGAGCGGGACGCGGCGGCCGGTGACGGTGCGGTCGGCGGCCGCGCGCACGGCGCTGAGCAGTGGACGGAGGTGGTCGACGGCCTGCAGGTTCCGCAGTCCGGGAGTGTTGGGCGAGGAGACGTTGACGACGAGGTAGTCGGCGTGGCGGGCGAGCCGCTCGGTGGAGGTGACGTAGTCGGCGACCGCCTCCTCCTCCGGGACGACCTTGGTCTTGCCGATGTTGACGCCGACCGTGGTCGGGAAGACCGCCTTGCGGTCGGCCAGGCGCGCGGCGACCGCGGCCGAGCCCTCGTTGTTGAAGCCCATGCGGTTGATCAGGGCGCGGTCGGCGACAAGGCGGAAGAGCCGCTGTCCGGGGTTGCCCGGCTGCGGCTGGGCGGTGACGGTGCCGATCTCGACGTGGTCGAAGCCGAGCATGGTGAGCCCGTCGATGCCGACGGCGTTCTTGTCGAAGCCGGCGGCGAGCCCGAAGGGGCCGTGCATCCGGCGGCCCAGTGCCTCGGTGCGCAGTACGGGGTACCGCGGCGCGAGCAGCGCGGCGGCGAAGGTGCGCAGGACCGGGATTCGGGCGGCGAGCCGGATCCAGCCGAAGGCGAGGTGATGGGCCCGCTCGGGGTCGAGGCGTTTGAAGAACAGGTTGAACAGGACGGAGTACATGCGGGGCCTTCCGGCGGTCGACGGGGCGGGGACTCGTGAAGAGGGGGACACCGGTCCGGTGTCCCCCTCCTTCGCCTACGCCTCGCGGGCGGCGGTCAGGTGCTGCGCGTGTTCCTGCAGTGAGCGGACCCCGACGTCGCCGCGGCCCAGCGCGTCGACGCCCTGGACGGCGGCGGCGAGCGCCTGCACCGTCGTCAGGCACGGCACGCCGCGGGCGACGGCCGCGGTGCGGATGTCGTAGCCGTCGAGGCGGCCGCCGGTGCCGAACGGGGTGTTGACGATGAGGTCGATGGCGCCCTCGTGGATGAGCTCGATGATGGTGGGCTCACCGTTGGGGCCGGTGCCCTCGCTCTTCTTGCGCACCACGGTGGCCCCGATGCCGTTGCGCCTCAGCACCTCGGCGGTGCCGGAGGTGGCCAGCAGCTCGAAGCCGTGCTCGACCAGCGCGCGGGCCGGGAAGATCAGCGCGCGCTTGTCGCGGTTGGCGACCGAGACGAAGGCGCGGCCCTTGGTCGGCAGCGCGCCGTAGGCGGCGGCCTGCGACTTGGCGTACGCCGTGCCGAAGACCGAGTCGATGCCCATGACCTCGCCGGTGGAGCGCATCTCCGGGCCGAGGACGGTGTCGACGCCCCGGCCGTGCACGTCGCGGAAGCGGCTCCAGGGGAGCACGGCCTCCTTGACGGAGATCGGCGCGTCCAGCGGCAGGGTGCCGCCGTCGCCGTGGGCCGGGAGCAGGCCCTCGGCGCGCAGCTCGGCGATGGTGGCGCCGAGCGAGATGCGGGCCGCCGCCTTGGCCAGCGGGACAGCCGTCGCCTTGGAGGTGAAGGGGACGGTGCGGGAGGCGCGCGGGTTGGCCTCCAGCACGTAGAGGATGTCCCCGGCCAGGGCGAACTGGATGTTGATCAGACCCTGGACGCCGACGCCCTTGGCGATGGCCTCGGTGGAGGCGCGCAGCCGCTTGACGTCGTGGCCGCCGAGGGTGATCGGCGGCAGGGCGCACGCGGAGTCGCCGGAGTGGATGCCGGCCTCCTCGATGTGCTCCATGACGCCGCCGAGGTAGAGCTCGTGGCCGTCGTAGAGCGCGTCGACGTCGATCTCGATGGCGTCGTCGAGGAATCGGTCGACCAGCACCGGGCGGTCCGGGCCGATCTCGGTGGACTCGGCGATGTACGAGGCGAGGCGGGTCTCGTCGTAGACGATCTCCATGCCGCGTCCGCCGAGCACATAGGAGGGCCGGACGAGGACCGGGTAGCCGATCTCGTCGGCGATGGCCTTGGCCTCCTCGAAGGTGGTGGCCGTGCCGTGCTTGGGGGCGGGCAGGCCCGCCCGGGCCAGGACGCGGCCGAAGGCGCCGCGGTCCTCGGCGAGGTGGATGGCCTCGGGCGAGGTGCCGACGACGGGCACCCCGTTGTCCTTCAGGGCCTGGGCGAGGCCGAGCGGGGTCTGGCCGCCGAGCTGGACGACGACGCCCGCAACGGGGCCGGCCTGCTGCTCGGCGTGGACGATCTCCAGGACGTCCTCCAGGGTGAGCGGCTCGAAGTAGAGCCGGTCGGAGGTGTCGTAGTCGGTGGAGACGGTCTCCGGGTTGCAGTTGACCATGACGGTCTCGTAGCCCGCGTCGCTCAGCGCGAAGGAGGCGTGGACGCACGAGTAGTCGAACTCGATGCCCTGGCCGATGCGGTTCGGGCCGGAGCCCAGGATGATCACCGCGGGCTTCTCGCGCGGCGCGACCTCGCTCTCCTCGTCGTAGGACGAGTAGAAGTACGGGGTGCGGGCGGCGAACTCGGCGGCGCAGGTGTCGACCGTCTTGTACACCGGCCGGACCCCAAGCGCGTGCCGGACCTCGCGGACGACGTCCTCGCGCAGGCCGCGGATCGCGGCGAGCTGGGCGTCGGAGAAGCCGTACCGCTTGGCCTCGGCGAGCAGCTCGGGGTCGAGCTTGTCGGCGGCCGCGAGCTCGTCGGCGATCTCCTTGATCAGGAAGAGCTGGTCGACGAACCAGGGGTCGATCTTCGTGGACTCGAAGACCTCCTGCGGGGTGGCGCCGGCCCGGATCGCCTCCATGACGGTGTTGATGCGGCCGTCGGTGGGGCGCCGGGCCGCGAGCAGCAGTTCTCCCTTGTCGCCCGGGTCGCCGGTGAAGGCGAACTGGCTGCCCTTCTTCTCCAGGGAACGCAGCGCCTTCTGCAGCGCCTCGGGGAAGTTGCGGCCGATGGCCATGGCCTCGCCGACCGACTTCATGGTGGTGGTGAGGGTGGCGTCGGCGACCGGGAACTTCTCGAAGGCGAAGCGCGGCACCTTGACGACGACGTAGTCGAGCGTCGGCTCGAAGGAGGCCGGGGTCTGCTCGGTGATGTCGTTGGGGATCTCGTCGAGGGTGTAGCCGACGGCGAGTTTGGCGGCGATCTTGGCGATCGGAAAGCCGGTCGCCTTGGAGGCGAGCGCGGAGGAGCGGGAGACGCGCGGGTTCATCTCGATGACGATGACCCGGCCGTCCTCGGGGTTGACCGCGAACTGGATGTTGCAGCCACCGGTGTCGACGCCGACCTCGCGGATGACGGCGATGCCGATGTCGCGCAGGATCTGGTACTCACGGTCGGTCAGCGTCATCGCGGGCGCGACGGTGATGGAGTCGCCGGTGTGCACGCCCATGGGGTCGAAGTTCTCGATGGAGCAGACGACCACGACGTTGTCGTGCTTGTCGCGCATCAGCTCCAGCTCGTACTCCTTCCAGCCGAGGATGGACTCCTCCAGGAGCACCTCGGTGGTCGGCGAGAGCGTCAGGCCCTGGCCGGCGATGCGGCGCAGCTCCTCCTCGTCGTGGGCGAAGCCGGAGCCGGCGCCGCCCATGGTGAAGGAGGGGCGGACGACGACGGGATAGCCGCCGAGTGTGTCGACACCCGCGATGACCTCGTCCATGGTGTGGCAGATGACCGAGCGCGCGGACTCGCCGTGACCGATCTTGGCGTTGACCGCCTCGACGACCTCCTTGAACAGGTCGCGGTCCTCGCCCTTGTTGATGGCCTCGACGTTCGCGCCGATCAGCTCGACCCCGTACTTGTCGAGGACGCCGGCCTTGTGCAGCGAGATCGCGGTGTTGAGCGCGGTCTGGCCGCCCAGGGTGGGCAGGAGCGCGTCGGGGCGCTCCTTGGCGATGATCTTCTCGACGAACTCGGGGGTGATCGGCTCGACATAGGTGGCGTCGGCGATCTCCGGGTCGGTCATGATCGTGGCCGGGTTGGAGTTGACCAGGACCACGCGCAGGCCTTCGGCGCGCAGCACGCGGCATGCCTGGGTGCCGGAGTAGTCGAACTCGGCGGCCTGGCCGATGACGATCGGGCCGGAGCCGATGACCAGGACGGACTGGATATCGGTGCGCTTAGGCACGCTGGCCCTCCATGAGCTTCACGAAGCGGTCGAACAGGTACGCGGCGTCGTGCGGACCTGCGGCGGCCTCGGGGTGGTACTGGACGCTGAAGGCGGGGGTGTCGAGCAGCCGCAGGCCCTCGACCACGTTGTCGTTGAGGCACACGTGGGAGACCTCGGCCCGCCCGTACGGGGTGTCGGTGACCTGGTCGAGCGGCGCGTCCACGGCGAAGCCGTGGTTGTGGGCGGTGACCTCGACCTTGCCGGTGGAACGGTCCTGCACCGGCTGGTTGATGCCGCGGTGGCCGTACTTCAGCTTGTAGGTGCCGAAGCCGACGGCGCGGCCGAGCAGCTGGTTGCCGAAGCAGATGCCGAACAGCGGCGTCCTGCGCTCCAGGACGCCCTGGATGACGGTCAGGTCGGCGGTGGCCGGGTCGCCGGGGCCGTTGGAGAGGAAGACGCCGTCGGGGTTGACCGCGTATACCTCGTCCAGGGTGGCGCCGGCGGGCAGCACGTGCACCTCGATGCCGCGCTCGGCCATGCGCTGCGGGGTCATCCCCTTGATGCCGAGGTCGATCGCGGCGACGGTGAACTTCTTCTCACCGATCGCCGGGACGACGTACGGCTGCTCGGTGGCGACCTCGGCGGACAGGTCGGCGCCCTTCATCTGGGGGCTGGCCTGCACCGCGGCAAGGAGCGTGGCCTCGTCGGCCTGCGCCTTGTCGCCGGAGAAGATGCCGACCCGCATCGCGCCGCGCTCGCGCAGGTGACGGGTCAGCGCCCGGGTGTCGATGCCGCTGATGCCGACGACGCCCTGGCGGGTCAGCTCCTCGTCCAGGGTGCGGCGGGAGCGCCAGTTGGACGGCACGCGGGCGGGGTCGCGGACGACGTAGCCGGCCACCCAGATGCGGGAGGACTCCGGGTCCTCGTCGTTGACGCCGGTGTTGCCGACGTGTGGGGCGGTCATGACGACGACCTGGCGGTGGTACGACGGGTCCGTCAGGGTCTCCTGGTAGCCGGTCATGCCGGTGGAGAAGACGGCCTCGCCGAAAGTCTCCCCCATGGCCCCGTAGGCCCGGCCGCGGAAGGTGCGGCCGTCCTCCAGGACGAGTACGGCAGGGACCCTCGCGGGCCGCTGGGCGGAGGTCGTCATCGTGCGCCTTCCTGGTCGTGCGTGAGAGTGTTCAGGGCCTCGACCCACGCGGCGTGCTCGGCGGCGTGGTCCGAGCGGAAGCCGGAGTCGATCAGCCGGTCGCCGTGCGCCCAGGTGACCACCAGCAGGCCGCCCTCGGTGAGGACCTTGCCGGCGATTCCCTTGTCGAGCCGGGCGCCGCGCAGGTCTGCGGCGGGGACGAAGAAGCTCGGCGCGCCGGTGCGCTCGACGTCCAGCCCCAGGTCGGTGAGGGTGAGCTCGGCCCGGCTGCGCACGCCCAGCCCGTGGGCGACGATGCGGTCCAGCCACTGACCGGCGGTGGTGCTGCCGTGGTAGCGGCCACTCATCGTCGCGAGCCGGGGCTCGCCGGGCTCCTCGGGGGCGGTGGGGAGGGCGGGCAGGTCGCTCTGGAGGGTGCCGCGCCACTTCCAGCCCTGGCGCATCAGCCAGTAGACGAGGGCGATGAACAGCAGCAGCCCGACGACCCAGCCGATGCGGGCCGACCAGTCGGTGACCTCGGCGGAGTGCTTCCCCTCCGCCGCGATGAGTACCAGAGGTGTCACGAGAGCTTCCCGTCCATGACCGTCGCCTTGCCCCGCAGGAAGGTGGCGAACACCTGGCCCGGCAGCTCCAGACCCTCGTAGGGGGTGTTGCGGCTGCGGGAGGCGAAGCCCGCGGGATTCACCTCACCACGGTATGCCGGATCGACCAGCGTGAGGTTCGCGGGCTCACCAGCCGAGACGGGCCGTCCGTGGCCGGAGAGGCGGCCGATCGCCGCGGGCCGGAACGACATCCGGTCGGCGACGCCCGCCCAGTCGAGCAGGCCGGTGTCCACCATGGCGTGCTGGACGACCGACAGCGCGGTCTCCAGGCCGATCATGCCCATGGCCGCCGCGCCCCACTCGCAGTCCTTGTCCTCGTGCGGGTGCGGGGCGTGGTCGGTGGCGACGCAGTCGATCGTGCCGTCGGCGAGCGCCTCGCGCAGCGCCATGACGTCGGCCTCCGTGCGCAGCGGCGGATTGACCTTGTAGACCGGGTTGTAGGTGCGCACCAGCTCGTCGGTGAGGAGCAGGTGGTGCGGGGTGACCTCGGCGGTGACGTCCCAGCCCTTGGACTTGGCCCAGCGGACGATCTCGACCGAGCCGGCCGTGGACAGGTGGCAGATGTGCACGCGGGAGCCGACGTGGGCGGCGAGCAGCACGTCGCGGGCGATGATCGACTCCTCGGCGACGGCCGGCCAGCCGGTCAGGCCCAGCTCGCCGGAGACGACGCCCTCGTTCATCTGGGCGCCCTCGGTCAGCCGGGGCTCCTGGGCGTGCTGGGCGACGACGCCGTCGAAGGCCTTCACGTACTCCAGGGCGCGGCGCATGATCACGGCGTCGTCGACGCACTTGCCGTCGTCGGAGAAGACCCGCACACCTGCGGCGGAGTCGGCCATCGCGCCGAGCTCGGCGAGCTTCCTGCCCTCCAGGCCCACGGTGACGGCGCCGACCGGCTGGACGTCGCAGTAGCCGTGCTCGCGGCCGAGGCGCCACACCTGCTCGACCACGCCGGCGGTGTCTGCGACGGGGAAGGTGTTGGCCATCGCGTGGACGGCGGTGTACCCGCCCGCGGCGGCGGACCGGGTGCCGGTGAGAACGGTCTCGGAGTCCTCGCGGCCGGGCTCGCGCAGGTGGGTGTGGAGGTCGACCAGGCCCGGCAGGAGGACCTTGCCCTCGGCCTCCACCACCGTGGTGCCCTCGGGGGTGGTCAGGTCCTGGCCGACCTCGGCGATGGTCTCGCCGTCGATCAGGACGTCCCGCGGCTCGCCGCCGAGGATCCTCGCGCCGCGGATCAGCGTCTTCGGGGTCGCGCTCATGCTTGGTTGTTCTCCTCGGTGCGGGCGGGGGCGGAGACGGCGGGCTCGGCGCCGCCGAGCAGCAGGTACAGGACGGCCATGCGGATGCTGACGCCGTTCTTCACCTGCTCGACGGCGGTGCAGCGCGGCGAATCGGCGACCTCGGCGGTGATCTCCATGCCTCGGTTCATCGGGCCGGGGTGCATGACGATGGCGTGCTCGGGCAGCGCGGCCATGCGGAGGCCGTCCAGACCGTAGCGGCGCGAGTACTCGCGCTCGGTGGGGAAGAAGGCGGCGTTCATGCGCTCGCGCTGGACGCGCAGCATCATCACGCCGTCGGACTTGGCGAGCACCGCGTCCAGGTCGTAGGAGACCTCGCAGGGCCAGTTCTCGACCCCGATGGGCAGCAGGGTGGGCGGCGCCACCAAGGTGACCTCGGCGCCGAGCGCGCCCAGCAGCAGCACATTGGAGCGGGCCACCCGGCTGTGCAGCACGTCGCCGACGATCGTGATGCGGCGGCCGGCCAGGTCGCGGCCGGGGCCGGACAGGTGGCGGCGCATGGTGAAGGCGTCCAGCAGGGCCTGCGTGGGGTGCTCGTGGGTGCCGTCGCCGGCGTTGACGACACTGCCGCCGATCCAGTCGGAGTACGCCAGCCGGTGCGGGGCGCCGGACATGTGGTGGCGGATGACGACGGCGTCGGCGCCCATGGCCTCCAGGGTGAGGGCGGTGTCCTTGAGGGACTCGCCCTTGGACACCGAGGAGCCCTTGGCTGAGAAGTTGATGACGTCGGCCGACAGGCGCTTGGCGGCGGCCTCGAAGGAGATGCGCGTGCGGGTCGAGTCCTCGAAGAACAGGTTGACGACCGTGCGGCCGCGCAGGGTCGGCAGCTTCTTGATGGGGCGGTCTGCGACGCGGGCCATCTCCTCCGCCGTGTCGAGCACGAGGAGGGCGTCGTCGCGGGTGAGGTCGGCGGCCGAGATCAGGTGGCGCTTCATCGGGTCACTCCGAAGGATGCGTGCGGGGGCGGACTGGGTGGCGGCACGCCACGTCTCCCGGGCAGGCCGGGGGGCGGGGACGGGCGGGCGGGGCGCTGCCCCGGGAAACGGGGGCGCGCCCGGGCTACTCGTCCGCCGGGGAGCCGTCGCGTACGCCGAGCAGGACGCAGTCGCGCCCGTCCTCCTCGGTCAGGTGGACCTTGACGGTCTCGCGCAGCGAGGTGGGGATGTTCTTGCCCACGTAGTCGGCCCTGATCGGCAGTTCGCGGTGGCCCCGGTCGACCAGGACCGCCAGCTGCACGGCGCGGGGGCGGCCGATGTCGCCCAGCGCGTCGAGCGCGGCGCGGATCGTGCGGCCGGAGAAGAGCACGTCGTCGACGAGGACGACCAGCCGGCCGTCCACCCCGTCGGCCGGGATCTCGGTGCGGGCGAGCGCCCGCGCCGGGCGCAGCCGCAGGTCGTCGCGGTACATGGTGATGTCGAGCGAGCCGACCGGGACCTTGCCGCCGGTGATCTCGTCGAGCTTGTCGGCGAGCCTGCGGGCCAGGTGGACGCCGCGGGTCGGGATGCCCAGGAGCACCACGTCGTCAGCGCCCTTGGCGCGTTCGACGATCTCGTGGGCGATGCGGGTCAGGACCCGCGCGATATCCGGCGCCTCGAGTACGGGCCGGGCCGGATCGGAGCCGATGCTGGCCATGGAAAAAGGACCTCCTTCCCCGCCTCACTGGACGGGCCTTAAAGGACGCCAAAACGAACGGTTCCACCGTATCAGGCACCCTGGCGTGCTCCATGGCGGGCCCTGGCGGCCGCCTGGCGCGGGTCTCGGGGCGGGTCCGCCGTCCGTACCACGATCGACCTCGGATCCCGGCCGAAAGGCCGGTGACCGGCCATTCCTCGCTCTTCCGGGGGACCGGTGTGGACCATTCGGCTTGACGGATTCCAATTACGCTGCGTAACCTCACAGTGAGTTACTGAGTTTCCGTCCGGGGAGCCATATGTCCAGCGATTACGCCAAGCAGCTCGGAGCAAAGCTCCGCGCCATCCGCACGCAGCAGGGACTCTCCCTCCACGGCGTCGAGGAGAAGTCCCAGGGCCGCTGGAAGGCCGTGGTGGTCGGTTCCTACGAGCGCGGCGACCGCGCCGTGACCGTGCAGCGCCTCGCCGAGCTCGCCGACTTCTACGGCGTTCCGGTCCAGGAGCTGCTGCCCGGTTCCGCGCCGGGCGGTGCCGCCGAGCCGCCGCCGAAGCTCGTCCTCGACCTTGAGCGGCTGAGCCAGGTGCCCTCCGACAAGGCCGGTCCGCTGCAGCGCTACGCCGCCACCATCCAGAGCCAGCGCGGCGACTACAACGGCAAGGTGCTGTCGATCCGCCAGGACGACCTGCGCACCCTCGCCGTCATCTACGACCAGTCGCCCTCGGTCCTGACCGAGCAGCTGATCGGCTGGGGCGTCCTCGACGCGGACGCCCGGCGCGCGGTGCAGCACGAGGAGGGCTGACGCCCTCGGGAAGCAGAAACGTCCCGCCCCTTGGGCACGGCCGCGAAGGCCGCGTCTGAGGGGCGGTTGTCTTTTCCTGCCCCGGCCGGCCGCACCGCGCGTCGTCCGGACATGCCACGGGCCCGGAACGCGCTGCGTTCCGGGCCCGGTGAGCCGTCCAGGGGCTAGTCCTCCCGGAGGCTGGGCTTCAGCTCCTTGAGCCGGGCGAGCAGGCCGTTCACGAACGAGGGGGACTCGTCCGTGGAGAACTCCTTGGCCAGCTGCACGGCCTCGTCCAGGACGACGGCGTCGGGGACGTCGTCCTCCCAGATCAGCTCGTAGGCGCCGAGCCGCAGGATGTTCCGGTCGGTCACCGGCATCCGGTCGAGGGTCCAGCCCACGGCGTGCTTCGACAGCAGTTCGTCGATGCGCCTCGCCCGCTCGGCGTAGCCCTCGACGAGCTGCATCGTGTATTCGCTGACCGGCGGCTGCCGGTCGTCGGTCCGGGCGAGCCTGATCCAGTCCGCCATGGCGGTCTTGGGGTCGACACCCCGCTGCTCCGCCTCGAAGAGGATCTGGAAGGCGCGCTTGCGGGCCTTGTTACGTGCGGCCACGGTTAGCTGGTCACCCGGCCGAGGTACTCACCCGAGCGGGTGTCGACCTTGATCTTCTCACCGGTGGTGATGAAGAGCGGGACGCCGATCTCGTAGCCGGTCTCCAGCTTGGCGGGCTTGGTGCCACCGGTGGAGCGGTCGCCCTGGACGCCGGGCTCGGTGTACTCGATGACCAGCTCGACGGCGGCCGGGAGCTCGATGTAGAGGGGGGAGCCCTCGTACATGGCGACGACGGCCTCGAAGCCCTCCAGAAGGAAGTGGGCGGCGTCGCCGACGACCTCGGGGGTGATGTAGACCTGGTCGTACGTGTCCATGTCCATGAACACGAAGCTCTCGCCGTCCTTGTAGGAGAACTGCATCCCGCGCTTGTCGACGTTGGCCGTCTCGACCTTCACGCCGGCGTTGAAGGTCTTGTCGACGACCTTTCCGGAGAGCACGTTCTTGAGCTTCGTACGGACGAAGGCGGGGCCCTTGCCGGGCTTGACGTGCTGGAACTCGACGACGGACCAGAGCTGGCCGCCGTCGAGCTTGAGCACGAGGCCGTTCTTGAGGTCGTTCGTGGTGGCCACGGTTGCGGAATCTCCTGCACTGCTGCTTCGGGGACCCGGAGCCGCGGCCGCCCTCTACAGGGCGAGCAGCTCCTTGGTCGTGATGGTGAGTAGCTCGGGCCCGCCGTCCGTCGGGGGACGCACGACGAGTGTGTCGTCGATGCGGACACCGCCGCGGCCCGGGATGTGGACTCCCGGTTCGACGGTGACCGGCACGCAAGCGTCCAGTTTACCCATGGCCGAGGGGGACAACCGAGGGTCCTCGCCGATCTCCAGTCCGACGCCGTGTCCGGTGGTCTCCCCCAGCGCCTCGCCGTGGCCCCCGGACTCCAGCACGTGGCGCGCCGCGTGGTCCACCTCGCGGCAGGCGGCGCCGGGTGCGAGGGCCTCGCGGCCGGCCCGCTGCGCCGCGAAGACCAGGTCGTACAGCTCGATCTGCCAATCAGCGGGCGTGGTGCCGATGACGAAGGTGCGCCCCACCTCGCAGCGGTAGCCGCGGTAGCAGGCGCCCAGGCAGACGGTGAGGAAGTCGCCCTCCTCGACACGCCGGTCGGTGGGCAGGTGGCGCGCCGCACCGGAGTGGGGGCCCGTGCCCACGCAGGTCGGGAAGGCCGGCCCGTCGGCCCCGTGGTCGATGAGGCGGCGCTCCAGCTCCAGGGCGAGGTGGCGTTCGGTGCGGCCCACCAGGATCGACTCCAGGAGCTCGCTGAGCGCCTGGTCGGCGATCTCGGCGGCGATCCGCAGCGCGGAGATCTCCTGCTCGTCCTTGACCAGCCGGAGCTGTTCCACGGCCGAGCCGAGGTCGGACAGCCGTACGCCCGGCGCCGCGCTGCCCAAGGCACGGTGCCGCGCGACGGTGAGGTGGTGCTCCTCGACCGCCAGGGCCCCGGCCTTGCGGTCCGCGGCCAGCGCGGCGGCGGTGACGGCCGGGTCGCCCTCGGGGCCGGACAGCACGACGCCCCGTACGTCGTCCGGAAGCCGGCCCTCGGCCAGGTCGCCGGACGGATGACGGTGGTGGACCAGCACGTCCTCGGGGCCCGGCCCCACCAGCAGGACGGTCCCCGGCGGGGCGCAGCCCGTCAGGTAGCGGACGTTGGCGGGGCGGGAGACGAGCGCCGCCGCCGCACCGGCCGCCGCGCAGCGGTCCCGGAGGCGTTCCCTGCGGGCAGCGTGCACCTCGGACATGTGGCGAGCGTACGTCGCGTGCCGCCGGTCGGCCTGTCGAGAGCTGCCGGGCGGCTACCAGGCGGGCGGGCCCTGGAGGCTGCGGGTGACGACACTGTCGAGCGCGGCGGCGGCCGCGGGGACGTCGAGGTGGGAGTTGTCGATGATGGGCAGCCCGGAGCCGTACCAGCCGGCCATGCGGCCGTGGATGCGGGCGACCTCCTCGTCCGACAGCCGCCGGTTCCCGCTGCGCTGCGCGTTGCGGGCCAGGACGATGTCGAGGCCGGGCAGGAGGACGACGGGCAGCAGGCCGGGCCCGACGTGACGCTTCCAGCCGCCGAGGCCCACGACCGGGCGGTCGGGGAAGACCGCGTCATCGATGATGCAGGAGATGCCGTTCGCCAGGAAATTGCGGGCCGCGAAGCCGCAGGTGCGGCGGGCGAGGCGGTACTGCGCCTCGGAGTTGTCGTTCCAGCCGGACTGCGGGTCGGCGAAGCCGGAGCGGACCCACTCGCGGACGTCGTCCAGGCTGATGTGGGCGGTCGGCACACCCCGGTGGTCGGCCCAGTGCCGGGCGATGGTTGTCTTGCCCGCGCCGGCCGCGCCGATCAGCAGGACCGCGACGGGGCCGTGCGTGGTGTGCGGGAGCGGGGCGCCGCTGCCGGCGGCGGGCTGCGGGGGCGGCTGGACCGGGTGCTGGACGGGGGCTCCCTGGGCCATCGGGAAGTGGCCGGTGGTGCCCGGGTGCTGCGGCGGCGGCCCTGGCTGCCCGGCCTGCTGCCCACCGTGCGGCGGTGGCAGCGGCGCACCCACGGCATGCTGCATCGAGGCCACTCCGTCCGTACAAGAGCTTTCGGGTTCGACCGAACGGTACCGTGGGCGGCCGCAGTTGTGTGAACGGCCGGGCAGCCCACGGGGTGCCCGGCCGTTCGGGATCCGCGGTCCCGTGCGCGTGCGCGGCTACTTGGAGATCTCCGCGTAGGCGGCGAGGAGCACCCCGGGGTCGGGGGCCTCCAGGACGGTCGGCTTGGCGAGGCCGTCCAGCACGATGAAGCGCAGCCGGTCGGCGCGCGACTTCTTGTCCACCTTCATCGTCTCCAGCAGCCGCGGCCACTGGTCGCCGCGGTAGGTCAGCGGCAGGCCGACGGACTCCAGGACGGAGCGGTGGCGGTCGGCGGTGGCGTCGTCCAGGCGGCCGGCGAGACGGCCGAGTTCGGCGGCGAAGACCATGCCGATGGAGACGGCCGCGCCGTGCCGCCAGTTGTAGCGCTCGTTCTTCTCGATGGCGTGGCCGAGGGTGTGGCCGTAGTTGAGGATCTCGCGCAGCCCGGACTCCTTGAGGTCCGCGGAGACCACCTCGGCCTTGACGCGGATGGCGCGCTCGATGAGCTCGGCGGTGTGCGGGCCCGCGGGGCCGCGGGCGGCGGCCGGGTCCTGCTCGATCAGGTCCAGGATCACGGGGTCGGCGATGAAGCCGGCCTTGATGATCTCGGCGAGGCCGCTGACGTAGTCGTTGACCGGCAGCGACTCCAGTGCCGCGAGGTCGCAGAGCACCCCGGCGGGCGGGTGGAAGGCGCCGACGAGGTTCTTGCCCTCGGCGGTGTTGATGCCGGTCTTGCCGCCGACCGCCGCGTCCACCATGCCGAGCACGGTGGTCGGCACGGCGACCCAGCGGACCCCGCGCAGCCACGTCGCCGCGACGAACCCGGCGAGGTCGGTGGTGGCACCGCCGCCGACGCCGACGATGACATCCGTACGGGTGAAGCCGGACTGCCCGAGCGCCCGCCAGCAGTACGCCGCGACCTCGGTGGTCTTGGCCTCCTCGGCGTTGGGCACCTGGATGGCGACGGCCTCGTAGCCCTGCTCGGCCAGGTCCTCGCGCAGCGCCTGGCCGGTGGCCTCCAGTGCCTCGGGGTGGATGACGGCGACCCTTTGGACATCGCTGCGGCGCGGAGCGCCTCCCCTGAGGGTGGTGGTGGGCGACGGGTCCTTGTCGCCGATCAGGCCGGGAAGCTCGCCGAGCAGCTGCCGGCCGACCAGCACCTCGTACGGCTCGGTGCCCTCACTCCCCCCGACCCGGATGCGGATGGGGGTGTGGGCGGCGTGCTTCGTCATGCGTTCTTCAGCTCCAGTGCGTCCAGGACGGCGTCGGCGACGTCCTCGGGGGTCCGGCCCTCCGTGCTGACCACGGCACGGGCGACCTCGGTGTACAGCGGGCGGCGGGCCTCCATCAGCTCGCGCCACTGCCGTCGCGGGTTGACGGCGAGCAGCGGGCGGGCCGTGTCGAGGCCGACACGCTTGACCGCCTCGGCGACGTCCATGTCGAGGAAGACCACGGGCAGGCCGGCGAGCAGCTTGCGGGTGTCCTCGTCGAGGATCGAGCCGCCGCCGAGCGCGAGCACACCCGGGTGCTCGGCGAGCGCGGCGCGGACGGCCAGGGCCTCCAGCGCGCGGAAGTGCTCCTCGCCGTCCTCGACGAAGATGTCCGCGATCGGCCGGCCCTCGGCCTCGACGATGTCGGCGTCGGTGTCGCGGCAGGTAGTGCCGAGCCGCTGGGCGAGCAGCTCGCCGACGGTGGTCTTACCGACGCCCATCGGGCCGACCAGGACGACGACCGGGCCGCTCATCGGATCGCCAGGTTGTCGAGGTAGCCGCGCACGTTGCGGCGGGTCTCGGTGACGCTGTCGCCGCCGAACTTCTCCGCGACCGCGTCCGCCAGGACCAGGGCGACCATCGCCTCGGCGACGATGCCCGCGGCCGGGACGGCGCAGACGTCGGAACGCTGGTGGTGGGCCTGGGTGGCCTCGCCGGTGGCCACGTCCACGGTGGCCAGGGCGCGCGGCACGGTGGCGATGGGCTTCATCGCGGCCCGCACCCGCAGCAGCTCGCCGGTGCTGAGGCCGCCCTCGGTGCCACCGGAGCGGCCGGTGGAGCGGCGGATGCCGTCCTCGGTGGCGACGATCTCGTCGTGCGCCTTGGAGCCGGGGACGCGGGCCAGTTCGAAGCCGTCGCCGACCTCGACGCCCTTGATGGCCTGGATGCCCATCAGGGCGGCGGCCAGCCGCGCGTCCAGCCGGCGGTCCCAGTGCACATGGCTGCCGAGGCCGACCGGCACACCGTAGGCGAGCACCTCGACGACGCCGCCGAGGGTGTCGCCGTCCTTGTGAGCCTGGTCGATCTCGGCGACCATCCGCTTGCTCGCGTCGGCGTCGAGGCAGCGCACGGGGTCGGCGTCGAGCTTCTCGACGTCGGCGGGGGTCGGGTGGACACCGTACGGGGCCTTGGCCGCGGCGAGCTCCACGACATGGGAGACGATCTCGATGCCGGCCGTCTCCTTGAGGTAGGAGCGGGCCACGGCGCCGAGCGCGACGCGGGCGGCGGTCTCACGGGCGGAGGCGCGCTCCAGGATCGGCCGGGCCTCGTCGAAGCCGTACTTCTGCATGCCGGCGAGGTCGGCGTGGCCGGGGCGCGGCCGGGTCAGCGGGGCGTTGCGGGCGAGCCCGTCGAGGATCTCCGGATCCACCGGGTCGGCCGCCATGACCTGCTCCCACTTGGGCCACTCGGTGTTCCCCACCATGATCGCGACCGGGGAGCCGAGGGTGAGCCCGTGACGCACGCCGCCGAGGAAGGTGACCTGGTCCTGCTCGAACTTCATCCGGGCACCGCGGCCATAGCCGAGCCGCCGCCGCGCGAGGTGGTCCGCCACCATCCCGGTGGTGATCGGCACACCGGAGGGCAGACCCTCCAGTGTCGCGACGAGTGCGGGGCCGTGCGACTCCCCCGCGGTCAGCCAGCGCAACCTGCTCAACGGTGCTCGCTCCTTCATCATCGCCCGGACCGCGGCGAGGCGGACCGGACCATCCGTGCGTAAACCGATCCTTTCACGTCCGGCGGCGAAGGCGGGGCGCGGTCCGCTGGGCGGACAGCTTCGTGGACGCCTGCGGAGTGTTCAGGAACGGTGCAGCGCCGCCTCGCCGGCGGCCCGCATGGCCGCCAGCGGGGCGGGTTTGCGGCCGGTCATCAGCTCCACCTGCAGCACCGCCTGGTGCACCAGGAGGTCCAGCCCCCCGACGACGGCCCCGCCCCGCGTCGCCCAGGCGGACGCCAGGGCGGTCGGCCACGGGTCGTACAGCACGTCGAAGAGGGTCCCTGCCCGCTCCGGCACGGCGGCGGCGAGCGCGTCCGCGGTGCCGGCCGGCGTCGTGGAGATCACCAGGGGCGCGGAGAGGGCCTCGGCGGCGTCCTTCCAGGCGGCCGTCCGCACGGCCACGCCGAGCCGCTCGCCCCACTGCCGCATCTGCGCGGCGCGGGTGTCGCTGCGCACGTACGCGGTGACCGTGCCGTCGCAGATCTGCGCCAGCGCGGCCAGCGCGGAGGAGGCGGTCGCCCCCGCGCCGAGGACGGCGGCGGAGCCGACGCGTCCGACGCCGCGCTCGCGCAGCGCCGCCACCATCCCGGGGATGTCGGTGTTGTCGCCCAGCCGGCGTCCGTCCTCGGCGAAGACCACCGTGTTGACGGCCTCGACGGCGGAGGCGGTGTCGCTGACCTCGTCCAGCAGCGGGATGACCGCCCGCTTGAGCGGCATGGTCAGCGACAGCCCCGCCCAGCGCCCGCCGCCCGGCAGCTCGGCCAGCCCTGCCAGGAAACCGGGCAGGGCGGCCTCGTCGACCTCGAAGCGGTCGTAGGCCCAGTCGGTCAGGCCGAGTTCCGCGTAGGCGGCCCGGTGCAGCACCGGGGAGAGCGAGTGCGCGATCGGCGACCCGAGGACCGCAGCCCGCTTGCCGTCACTCATCCGCCGCCGTGCTCCCGCTGGTACTTGTTGAACTCCGCGACATTCCGGTCATGCTGCGCCTGGCTGTCCGTGAAGCGTGTGTCACCCGGCTTGACCGTGACGAAGAACAACCAGTTGCCCTTGGTGGGCTGCAGGGCCGCCTCGATGGCCTGATGGCCGGGGTTGCCGATCGGACCCGGAGGCAGGCCCTTGTGGTTGTAGGTGTTGTAGGGCGACGGGTCCATGGTGTCGGCCTTCGACGTGTTGAGCGTACTGCGGCCCTTGGCGTAGTTGATCGTCGAGTCGAAGCCCAGGGGCATGTACTTGTCGAGACGGTTGTAGATGACCCGCGAGACCTTGCCGAACTCGTCGTCCTCCTTCGCCTCGGCCTGCACCAGACTGGCGATGGTGACGACCTCGTGCGGCGTCATGCCGACCTTCTTCGCCTGCCCCACCAGGTCGTCCTTGGTGTACTCCGCATTGGCGCGCTTGACCATCTGCTTGAGCAGGTCGAGGGGTTTGGTTTCCTTGCCGATGCTGTAGCGGGAAGGGAAGAGGAAGCCCTCCAGCGGATCCACTATGGCTTCACCCTCGTCGGCCCAGTCGGGCAGGTCGAGGCTGTCGGCCTCGTTCTTCGCGACCTTCTTGGTGGTGCCGTCCTCGAGATTCAGCTTGGCGTCGATGATCGAGTAGATCTGGGCGTCACGCAGGCCCTCTGCGATGATCAGGACGTTCTGCGACTTCGGGTCGAGCATCATCGTGACGGCGCTGGACGCCGACATCTCCTTGTGCAGGACGTAGACGCCGGGCTGGATGAGCTTGCCCTTGGGGTTCTGGTTGGTGGCGGCGGTGAAGGCGTCGACGCTCTTGACCACACCCGCCTTCTTCAGGATGTTGCCGATCTGGATGCCGGTGGCGCCCTGCGGGATCTCGACCTGGACCTCGCCGCTGCCTTGCCCCGCGAAGTCCGGCGGCGGGCCGAAGTTGCTCTGGTAGTACCGGTAGCCGAAGTAGCCGACGCCCGCGATGCCGCCGCCGAGGACGACCATCACGACCAGGCACGCCATGCCGGAGCGGCGCTTCTTGCCGCCCTTGCCCGCCTGGCCGCCCCTGCCCGCGCGGCCGCGCCGGTCGTTGCGGTCCGACTGCGGCTCGTCGTCCTCGTCGTCGTCCGCGCCGGAGAAGAAGGAGTGGTCGTCGGCGGCACCCGCCTCGTCGTCCCAGAGCGGGGCGTCCTGCCCGGCCGGCCGGGGGCGCTGCTGCTGCGGCTGCGGCTGCGGTTGCTGTGGGGGCTGCTGCTGGTACTGGGGCTGCTGCTGCGGGTAGCGCTGGTCGGGCCGCTGCGGGGGCGGGTAGCCGTCCTGCCCGTAGTAGTCGGGCTGCTGCCGGCCGCCGTAGCCGTCGTGGCCGTAGCCCGCCGGGGCGCCCCAGGAGTCGTACTGCTGCTGGGGGTCGTACGGGTACTGCTGCTGCTGACCGGTGTTGCCGTAGGGGTCCCAGCCACCCTGCTGCTGGTACTGAGGGTTCTGCTGCTGGTGCTGCTGTGGCTGCTGATGCTGCTGATGCTGCTGATGCTGCTGATGCTGTTGATACTGGGGATTTTGCTGGTACTGGGAATACTGCTGGTGCTGCTGGTGCTGCTGTTCCTGGGAATGCTGCGGCTGTCCCCATTGGTCGCCGAAGAGAGGGTCTTCGGGGTGCCATGCATCGGAGCCAGGGCTCCGGCCATAGTCAGTCATCGATCCCCTACGGTTCGGTTCGCGCGGCGGCAGCAGGCCGGCGCTTGTGGCGCGGGCGGGGGGTCCCGACCCGTCGGCACCCACAGATCCCGCTGTGGAGCCGCCGTGCTGCGCGGAACGTTACCGTACCGCGATCAGATAAACGGTTCGACGCTCTCGCCCGGCTCTTTACCAGACACCCGTTCGGTCTCGAGGGCGCTCTGCAGGATGACCACCGCAGCGGCCTGGTCGACGACGGAACGTCCCTTCTTGGCCTTGACGCCTGATGCGCGCAGGCCCTGCGTCGCCGTGACGGTGGTCATCCGCTCGTCCACCAGGCGCACCGGGACGGGGGAGATGATCTTCGCCACATCCTGGGCGAAGCCGCGGGCCTTGGCCGCGGCCTGCCCCTCCCGCCCGTTGAGCGAGCGGGGCAGGCCGACCAGCACCTCGATCGGCTCGTACTCCTCGACGATCTGTGCGATGCGACGGCGCGCGGCCGGGGCGTCCCGGCCGGGCACCGTCTCGACGGGTGTGGCGATCAGCCCGTCGGGGTCGCACGAGGCGACCCCGATGCGGGCGTCCCCGACGTCGATCGCGATCCTGCGACCCCTGCGCATCACGGACCTCAGGCCGTCTCGGCGACCAGTCGCTGCACGGCGGCGATGGCCTCGCCGACCGCGTCCGCGTTCTGGCCGCCGCCCTGGGCGACGTCCGGCTTGCCGCCACCGCCGCCGCCGAGGGTCTTGGCGGCGGTACGGACCAGCTCGCCGGCCTTCAGGCCGCGCTCGCGGGCCGCCTCGTTGGTGGCGATGACGGTCAGCGGGCGGTCGTTCGCCACGGCGAACAGGGCAACGACGGCGGCGCGGCCGCCGCCGATCCGCTGGCGGACGTCCAGCACGAGCTTGCGCAGGTCGTCGGCGCCGGTGCCGTCCGGGACCTGGCCGGTGACCAGGGCGACGCCCTTGACGTCCTGGGCGGAGTCGGCGAGCCCGGCGGCGGCCTGCAGGACCTTCTCCGCGCGGAAGCGCTCGATCTCCTTCTCGGCGTCCTTGAGCTTGGCGAGCATGCCGGAGATCTTCTCCGGGAGCTCCTCCGGCCGGCCCTTGACCAGCTGCTGGAGCTGGGCGACGACCGTGTGCTCGCGGGCGAGGAAGTTGTACGCGTCCACGCCGACCAGAGCCTCGACCCGGCGCACGCCGGAGCCGATCGAGGACTCGCCGAGCAGCTTCACCAGGCCCAGCTGGGCGGTGTTGTGGACGTGCGTGCCGCCGCAGAGCTCCTTGGAGTAGTCGCCGATCGTCACGACGCGCACCCGCTCGCCGTACTTCTCGCCGAACTCGGCGATGGCGCCCTGCTTCTTGGCCTCGTCGATGCTCATGATCTCGGCGGTGACGTCGAGTTCACGGGCGAGCACCGCGTTGATCTTCTGCTCGACGTCCGTCAGCACAGTGCCCGGCACGGCGGCCGGCGAGCCGAAGTCGAAGCGGAAGCGGCCCGGGGAGTTCTCCGAACCGGCCTGGGCGGCCGTGGGGCCGAGGGCGTCGCGCAGCGCCTGGTGGGTCAGGTGGGTGGCGCTGTGGGCGCGGGCGATGGCCCGGCGGCGGCCGAGGTCGATCTTGGCGAAGACGCCGGAGCCGACGGTCACCTCGCCGACCTGGACGCTGCCCTTGTGCACGGTGACGCCCGGGACGGGCTGCTGCACGTCCCGGACCTCGATGACGGCGCCCGAGTCGGTACGGATCCGCCCGGTGTCGGCGAGCTGGCCGCCGCCCTCCGCGTAGAAGGGGGTGCGGTCCAGGATGACCTCGACCTCGTCGCCCTCGTTGGCGGCGGGCGAGGGCACGCCGTCGACCAGCAGGCCGACGACGCTGGCCTCGCCCTCGTTGTCGGTGTAGCCGGTGAAGACGGTGCTGCCGGCCGTGTCGGCGACGGCACGGTACGCCGACATGTCGACATGACCGCTCTTCTTCACCAGGGCGTCGGCCTTGGCGCGGTCCCGCTGCTCCTTCATCAGGCGGCGGAAGCCGTCCTCGTCCACCGACAGGCCCTGCTCGGCGGCCATTTCGAGGGTGAGGTCGATCGGGAAGCCCCAGGTGTCGTGGAGCAGGAAGGCCTTGTCGCCGGAGAGCACGCCGGAGCCGGCGGCCTTGGCCTCGGTGACGGCGGTGTCCAGCACATTGGTGCCGGCCTTCAGCGTCTTGAGGAAACGGGCCTCCTCGGCGAGGGCGACCGTCTCGATGCGCTTGCGGTCCTCGACGAGCTCCGAGTACTGCTGGCCCATCGTCTTGATGACGGTGTCGACGAGGTCGCCGACAACGGCCTCCGTGGCACCGAGCAGCCGCATTTTGCGGATGGCGCGGCGCATGATGCGGCGCAGCACGTAGCCGCGGCCCTCGTTGCCGGGGGTGACGCCGTCGCCGATGAGCATCACGGAGGTGCGCATGTGGTCGGCGACGACGCGCAGCGAGACGTCGGACTCGTGGTCCGAGCCGTAGGCGACGCCGGTGAGCTCGGTGGCCTTGTCGATGACGGCACGCAGGGTGTCGGTCTCGTACATGTTCTGCACGTCCTGCAGGATCATGGCGAGACGCTCGAGACCGAGACCGGTGTCGATGTTCTTGGCGGGCAGGTCGCCGAGGATCGGGAACTCCTCCTTGCCGGAGCCCTCCCCGCGCTCGTACTGCATGAAGACCAGGTTCCAGATCTCCACGTACCGCTCGTCGTTGACGGCCGGGCCGCCCGGGGCGCCGAACTCGGGGCCGCGGTCGTAGTTGATCTCGGAGCACGGTCCACAGGGGCCGGGGACGCCCATGGACCAGAAGTTGTCCTTCATGCCCAGGCGCTGGATGCGCTCGGCGGGCACGCCCACGACGTCGCGCCAGATCCGCTCGGCCTCGTCGTCGTCCTTGTAGACGGTGATCCACAGCCGCTCGGGGTCTAGGCCGTAACCGCCGTCCGCCACGGGAGTGGTGAGCAGCTCCCAGGCGAGCTTGATGGCGCCTTCCTTGAAGTAGTCGCCGAAGGAGAAGTTGCCGCACATCTGGAAGAACGTGCCGTGGCGCGTGGTCTTGCCGACCTCTTCGATGTCGGGCGTGCGGACGCACTTCTGCACGCTGGTGGCGCGCGGGAAGGGCGGCTTGACCTCGCCCAGGAAGTAGGGCTTGAACGGGACCATGCCCGCGGGCACCAGAAGAAGGGTCGGGTCGTCGGCGATGAGCGACGCCGACGGCACGACGGCGTGCCCGCGCTCTTCGAAGAAGCGCAGCCAGCGGCGGCGGATTTCTGCCGACTCCATCAGTGTTCGTCCTTCCGGTGGTGGTACGAGATGGCCGGCCGCTGGGCCGGCATGTCGAGATCGGGGGCCGAGCGGCCCAGTGCGTCGTTGAGCTGTTCCTCGCGCTCGGACATGCCGGCGCGGACGTCCTGCGCGAAGGTGCGCAGCCGGTCCCCGGCCTCGAGGGCCTTGTCGGCCGCCTTCGACGCCAAACTCTCGGGGGTCAGGCTGCGGATCTTGCGATGGACCTTGTGGGTGGCCCACACCCCGGCGGCGGCACCGGCGGTGAACCAGAAGGCACGGCGGAACATGCAGGTCAGCCCCTTGACTTACGGCGGCGGGCGGACGGGAGCGTCCGGCCGACGACCACGGTGCGCTTCTTGGCGGTGCCCTTGGCCTGGAGGGTGACCGCGCGCCGCACGCCGTAGCCGAAGGCCGCGACCTTCACGAGGGGCCCTCCGAAGGTCGAGGCGACGGTCGTGGACAGGGCGGAGGCGTTGGCGGTCACCTCGGCGACGTCGGAGGTGATGGTGTCCACGCGGGCCAGCTGGGCGTGGGCCGAGCGGACCGCCTCGGAGGCCTCGCCGAGCAGCGGCACGGCCTGGTCGGTCACCTCCGCGACGAGGCGGGTGGCCTGACGGAGCGCCTGGGCGAGCCGCACGAGTGCCACGGCGAGGAACGACACCAGGATCGCCCAGAAGACGGCCACGATGAGGCCGGCCACCTCTCCACCGGACACGTTGCCACTCCCTCGGATCCACCGCGCCAACCAGGTACCGATACAGATACCGACCTTATCGCGACGGGCAGCACGCTCCGTACCGCATTGCGGGCCGGTACCGGCCGGGACCGCCCCCTGACCACGGGCCCGGATTGTACGTTCCGCTTATTTGACGATACCCTCCGTGACCCATGCGCCATGAGACGACGCCCGGCAACCTGCCGTGCGAGCTGAACCACTTCGTCGGCCGGCGGCGCGAGCTCGACGAGGTGGCCCGCCTGCTGGACAGGGTCCGGATGGTGACGGTGACCGGCGTCGGGGGGGTCGGCAAGACCCGGCTCGCGCTGCGCGCGGCGGCCGGGCTGCGCGCCGGGTTCGCCGACGGGGTCTGGCTGGCCGGGCTGGGGGATGTGAGGGACCCGGCGCTGGTGGATTACTCCGTGGCGGACGCGCTCGGCCTCACCGACCACACCACGCGCGGCCCCCGGGCCGCGCTCGGCGCCTTCCTGGCCCGCCGCCGGCTCCTGCTCGTCCTGGACTGCTGCGAACCGCAGGTGGAGGCGGCGGCGGAACTCGCCGACGCGATGCTGCGGCGGGCACCGGGACTGCGGTTGCTGACCACCAGCCGGCAGCCGCTGGGGGTGGCGGGAGAGCACATCGTGGCGCTGGAGCCGCTCGGCGACGCCGACGACGCGGTGGAGCTGTTCGCCGACCGGGCGTCCGCCGTGCTGCCGGGCTTCACCGTGGACGCGGGCAACCGGGCCGAGGTGGAGGAGCTGTGCCGCCGCCTGGACGGCATCCCGCTGGCGCTCGAGCTGGCGGCGGGCCGGGTGCGGGCACTGTCGGTGCGGCAGATCACCGGGCGGCTGGACGACCGCTTCCGGCTGCTGACCCGGCGCGGTGGCACGGGCGGTCCCGACCGGCACCGCGCGCTGCGCACCACGATCGGGTGGAGCCACGAGCTGTGCTCCCCGCGCGAACGACTGCTGTGGGCACGGCTGTCGGTGTTCGCCGGGGACTTCGACCTCGACGCGGCCGAGTACGTGTGCGCGGGCGGTGAGGTGAGCGCCGACGCGATGGTGGACCTGCTGGCGGACCTGGTGGACAAGTCGGTGGTGCTGCGCCGTGAAGTCGCCGGCGCGGTGCGCTACCTGCTGCTGGACACCCTGCGCGGGTACGGGCTGGGCTGGCTGCGCGAGCTGGGCGAGGAACGGCGGCTGCGGACCCGGCACCGGGACTGGTACCTGGGCTTCGCCACCTGGGGCGAGATGGAGTGGTTCGGCGCGCGGCAGGAGGAGATCTCGGCCGGCACCGAACGGGAGCTGGCCAACCTGCGGGCCGCGCTGGAGTTCTCCCTGGGGCACCCCGAGGAGCTGCGGACCGGGCAGTACCTGGCGGCGAGCCTGTGGTTCTTCTGGGTCGGCTGCGGCCGCCTCGCCGAGGGCCGGTACTGGCTGGAGCGCGCGCTGGCCGCCGGCCACGAGCCCACCGGCCAGCGGGCCAAGGCGCTGTGGGTGTGCGGTTACGTCTCGATCCTCCAGGGCGACGGCACCGCGGCGCTGGGCATGCTGTACGAGTGCCGGGAGCAGGCGCTGGCCACCGGCGACGCGACGGCGGTGGCGTACGCGGTGCACCGCATGGGGTGCGGGGCGCTGCTCAGCGACGACCTGCCGCGCGCCAGGGCGCTGTTCGAGGAGGCGCTGGGCCATTACCGGACGCTGGGCGAACTCAACAGCAACGTGATCATGGCCGAGGTCGAACTGGCGATGGCGGTGGCCTTCGAGGGGGACCTGGAGGGCGGGAGCGAGCGGTGCGACCGTATCCGCGAGGTCTGCGAGGACCACGGGGAGCGCTGGGCCCTGGCGTACGCGCTCTACACCCGGGCGGTCATCGCCTGGCGGCAGGACGACCCCGTGCTCGCCGCCGAGCTCGCGGCCGAGTGCGTGCGAATCAACCACGCGTTCCGCGACATGGTGGGCATCGTGCTCGGCATCGAACTGCTCGCGCTGCTGCGGGTCCCGGGGGACGCCCGCGAGGCGGCGGTGCTGCAGGGCGCGGCGAGCGGCATCTGGGGGCTCGTCGGGCTGCCGGTGTTCGGCTCGCGCCACTTCGGCATCCCCCACCAGCGCTGCGAGGAGCTGGCCCGCGCCGAACTGGGCCGGGTCGGCTACGAGGGGGCGTACGAGGAGGGCGGCGTCCTCGACCTCGACGCCGCGGTCGCCCGGGCCCTGACCGGGCTGCCCCCGACGCGTCCCGGCGCGTGTCCGCCCCGCGGTCCCATGCCGCCGGCCGACCCGCTGCGCGCCGGTGCGCCGCTCGGCCGGGCCGCCCAGGACTGACCGCCGCGCGCGGGCGCACCCGGGGACGCGAAAGCCCCGGCGCCCCGCCGGAAGGGCGGGGCGCCGGGGCTGACGTGCGTGCCGGGTGCGGCAGGCGTCAGCGAGCGTAGTACTCGACGACGAGCTGCTCGTCGCAGATCACGGGGACCTCACGACGGTTCGGCAGACGGTCCAGGCGGAAGGCCAGCGCCTGCAGGTTGACCTGCAGGTACTTCGGGGTCTCGCCGTCGCCGGCCCAGCCGCCCTCACGGGCGACCTGGAACGGGGTCTTGGAGCGGGAGCGCTCGCGGACCATCACGACGTCGTCGGGGGTGACGCGGAAGGACGGCTTGTCGACCTTGTGGCCGTTGACCTCGATGTGGCCGTGCACGACCATCTGGCGGGCCTGGTAGATGGTGCGGGCCAGACCGGCGCGCAGGACGAGGGCGTCCAGGCGGCGCTCGAGCTCGACGATCAGGGCCTCACCGGTCTTGCCGCTGACCTTGCGGGCGCGGTCGTAGGCGCGGGCCATCTGGCGCTCGGAGATGTCGTACTGCGCGCGCAGACGCTGCTTCTCCAGCAGACGGACCTTGTAGTCACTGTTCTGCTTGCGGCCGCGGCCGTGCTCGCCCGGCGGGTAGGGACGGGCCTCGAAGTACTTCACAGCCTTCGGCGTCAGGGCGATGCCGAGGGCACGCGACTTCTTGACCTTGGGACGCGACTGGTTCACGTTTCCCAGACCTCCATGTAAGTTAGGTAAGGCTTACCTTAGCGAAGGAGATCGTATGTCTCGCCCTGGGAACACCACGCGCATCACGGACGGTACGGACGCCGCACAGGGCGCCGCCGACGCCACCACGGGCGCCGACTTGACGGAGGTCCGATCAGCTCATGGTCAGCCGCGTCCCAGCGGGCATGAAATCGCCCGACTGCCGTCAGCAGCCGAGCGCACACGAACTCTCGTACAGAGTACCGCCTCCGCCATCCTGGTGATTCCCGGCCTGGCCCCCGGCCTCCCCGAGCTCATGGTTCCCGAGGAGCGAATCGTGGGTACCGACGGCGACCTCTTCCTGCTGTTCCCCGCGCAGTCGCCCGCCGTTCGGGCCGCGACGCACGCCGAGGACGACGACCTGACGGCTGTGCTCGACATCACTGACGTCGCCCCGGTGGCGGTGCCCGGACGCATTCGAGGCCGCGCCTGGATCGCGGGCTGGATCACCGTAGCGCGCGACCTGCCGGCCCCGGCCGGGAAGGTGCGGCTGCGGCTGGAGGTCGGCGAGGCGTCGCTGGACGACCTGTGGGGCGCCGGACAGGTGGAGCCGGAGGAGTTCGCCTCCGCCCGCCCCGACCCGCTCGTCGACCACGAGGCGGAACTGCTGCAGCACCTGGCGGCCGCCCATGCCGACCAGATGGGCTGGCTGTGCGCCCTCGCCGGCGGCGGCGCCGACAGCCGCAGCACGCCGACCACCGCGGTGCCGCTGGCGCTGGACCGCTTCGGACTGCGGGTGCGCTTCACCGGCGAGGACGGCGTCTTCGACGCCCGCTTCGAGTTCCCGGAGCCCGTACGCGGCCACGCCGGCCTGCACCGGGCCATGCACACGCTCTTCGACGCCGCGCGGGAGGCGACGACAAGTGCGGGACCGCTGACCACCCGGGTGCCGCGCGCTACTCCCCCGCCAGCCGCTCCCTGACCCGCTCCAGCACGTCGGCGTAGCGGGCCTCGGCGCCGTAGCGGGTCGGCTCGTAGTAGCGCCGGCCGTGGATCTCGTCCGGCGCGTACTGCTGGGCTGCGATGGCGCCGGGCAGATCGTGCGGGTACTGGTAGCCCTTGCCGTGGCCGAGTTTCGCGGCGCCCTTGTAATGGCTGTCGCGCAGATGGGCCGGGACCGGCCCCGCCTTGCCCGCCCGTACGTCGGCGAGCGCGGCCCCGATGGCCGTCGTGGCCGCGTTGGACTTGGGCGCCAGGGCGAGCGCGATCGTGGCGTGGCTGAGGGTGAGCGCTGCCTCCGGGAAGCCGATCATGGCAACCGCCTGTGCCGCGGCGACCGCCGTGGGCAGCGCGGTCGGGTCGGCCAGGCCGATGTCCTCGCTCGCGGAGATCATCAGCCGGCGGGCGATGAAGCGCGGGTCCTCCCCCGCCTCGATCATGCGGGCAAGGTAGTGCAGGGCGGCGTCCACGTCCGAGCCGCGGATGGACTTGATAAGCGCGCTGGCCACGTCGTAGTGCTGGTCGCCGTCACGGTCGTACTTCACGGCGGCACGGTCGACGGTCTCCTCGAGGGTGCCCAGGGAGATCTCCGGCTCGCCCTTCGCCAGGGCCGCGCCCGCGCCCGCCTCCAGGGCGGTCAGCGCCCGGCGGGCGTCTCCGCCGGCGATCCGCAGCAGGTGCTCCTCGGTGTCCTCCGGCAGCGTGACCGCGCCCTTCAGGCCGCGCTCGTCGGTGAGCGCGCGGCGCAGCAGACCGCGCAGGTCGTCGTCGGTCAGCGGCTCCAGGGTGAGCAGCAGGGACCGGGACAGCAGCGGGGAGATGATCGAGAAGTACGGGTTCTCGGTGGTGGCGGCAATCAGGGTGACCCAGCGGTTCTCGACGGCGGGGAGCAGGGAGTCCTGCTGGGCCTTGCTGAACCGGTGGATCTCGTCGAGGAAGAGCACGGTGTCGCGGCCGTAGCCACCGGACTCGCGCTTGGCGCTCTCGATGACCGCGCGGACCTCCTTGACGCCCGCGGTGATCGCCGAGAGCTCGACGAAGCGCTTGTTGGTGGCGTGGCTGACGACGTAGGCGAGGGTCGTCTTGCCGATGCCCGGCGGGCCCCAGAGGATCACCGAGGACGGTCCCGCCGGTCCGCCGCCGCCCTCGCCGACCAGGCGTCGCAAGGGCGACCCGGGCCGGAGCAGATGCCCCTGCCCCACGACCTCGTCGAGGGTGCGCGGGCGCATCCGTACGGCCAGGGGGCTGCCTCCGGGCTCCCTCGACTGGCGTTCCTCTGCGGCGGCGGTGAACAGGTCGGGCTCCACGGCAAGGAAGCCTATGTCACCGCACTGACACCGCGTCCCCGCCGTCAGATCAGGGTGCTCCAGTACGTCCACCAACGGGTCAGGATCGCCACGGCGATCGCGCCGTACCAGAGGACGGGGACGACCCAGTGGAACTCCAGGACCAGGTCGCGGACGCGGGCGGGCGCCGGGATGATCTCGTGCTTGAGGTTGTGCACGAGGGTGTACCAGAACAGCGCGATGGTGACGACCCACGCCAGCGAGCACCACAGGCACAGCGAGCCGATGCTGTACAGCGACTGGTACTGCAGCCACGTGACGAAGCAGACGCCGAAGAGCGTCCCGGCCTGCAGGCCGAGCCAGAACCAGCGGCGGTAGCGGGCGCCGGCGAACATCCCCATGGCGAGGGCGATGACGACGGGGTAGGCGACCATGCCGATCATCGGGTTGGGGAAGCCGAAGGCGTGCGCCTGCTCGCTCTTCATGATGTTGCCGCAGGAGATGATCGGGTTCAGGCTGCAGCCGGGGACGAAGTTCGGGTCCTCCAGCAGCTTGAACTTGTCGATCGTGATGACCCACGAGGCGAGCAGGCCGAGCGCACCGCAGACCACGAGCAGCCAGGTGAAGGCCCTGCCCGCGCCGATGAGCCCGCCCGCGGACTCCTGGCTCCCGCTGTCGGTGCGAGCCGTGTCAACCGCCGTAGTCACCATGTCGCCGTTTCCGTGGGTCGGGGATGTGCCGCACTGCCCAACGCGTCGGACCCGCCGGAAGTGCCGGTTCCCATGGTGCCGTGTCACCCGTCCGAGCGACAACGGCCGGGCGGAAGAGCGGAATTCGAGAGCGCTTCGTGTACCCCGTGTCGCTCTGTGCTATCGACGTGTCGCACACCGACGTGAAGCCACACTCTCCGAGAATGCGCAGATATCAGGCATATAGGATTCTAAGTGGACCCGAGGATCCGAGGATTCCCTCAGACGGGGAGAGGTGTCCCATGCGTCGACCGGAGTGGGTGCCCGCGGGGACGGACGTGGAGACTCCGAACGCCGCCCGGGTCTACGACTACTACCTGGGCGGATCCCACAACTTCGAGGCCGATCGCGACATGGCGCGGCAGGCCATGGCGCTGTGGCCCGACCTGCCGGTGATCATGCGGGCCAACCGCGCCTTCCTCCGCCGCGCGGTCCAGTACCTCGCCTCCCTGGGCATCACCCGCTTCCTGGACATCGGCTCCGGGATCCCGACCTTCGGCGCCGTGCACGAGGTCGCGCGGGCCGTCCGCCCCGAGGCGCGCGTGGTGTACGTGGACCTGGACCCGATCGCGGTGGCGCACAGCCGTCTGCTGCTCCAGGACGACCCGCTGAGCGCCATGGTCATGGCCGACATGACCGACACCGGCGATCTGCTCTCCCGGCCCGAGGTCACCGCCCTGCTCGCGCCCGGGGAACCGGTCGCGGTGCTGCTGGTGGCGATGCTCCACTTCGTCACCGACGCCGAGGACCCCGGCAAGATCGTGGGCGCGCTGCGCGACGCCATGCCGCCCGGCAGCCATCTGGTGCTCACCCACGCCTCCCGGGAGAGCCGCCCGGAGCAGGCGGACTCGCTCGCCGAGCTGTACGCCCGGCGCACCACCACGCCGCTGGTCATGCGGACAAGGAAGGACGTGACGGCCTTCTTCGACGGCTGGCGGCTCCTGCCGCCGGGTGTCGTCTGGCTGCCCGAGTGGCACCCGGAGGACCCGGAGTCGGTGGGGCCGCATCCCGAGTGGTTGTCGGGCCTGGCCGGCGTGGGACGGCGGCCGTGAGGGAGTCGCCGTCCACCGTCGCAGGGCCCGCCCCGGACTTCGCGGACGCCTGGTCCCGCCTGCTGCGTTCAGGCCCGGGGCTGGCGCTGCCCCCGCTGACCCTGCGCCGGGTGGCGGCCACCACCGCGGACCTGCTCGGCCGGGCGCTCGGCGACCGCACCTGCGACACCTCCCTCGCGGAACAGGCCGGCACGCTGCTGGTGGAGGCCCACTTCACCGATCCGGAGATCCTGGCGGCCGCCGTGGCGCTGCTGCAGATCCAGCCGGCCGGTCCCGAGCGGGTACCCGGCGTGGCCGGCGCCTTCGCCTCCGGCTGGGCGGCCGCGCTGCGCGAGCGGACGCTGCGGGAGCAGGAGGCGATCCAGCGCGCGGCGTTCCGGGCCCGCGAGGACGCCGAGCGGGCCCGGCGCGCCTCGGAGGCCCGCTTCCGCGCGCTGTTCGAGCACGCCGCCATCGGCATCGGCATCGCGGACGTGGACGGCACGATCGTGCAGGTCAACCAGGCGCTCCGGGACCTGCTCGGGGCGGCGCGCCAGGAGGATCTGCGGGGCCGCCGGGTCACCGAGCTGGTGCACCCCGAGGACGCACCGGGGGTGTGGGAGGCGTACGACGAACTGGTCAACGGACGCCGCGAGCGGTTCCAGTGCGACAAGCCGTACTACCGGCGCGACGGCGAGGTGGTGTGGACGCACCTGACGGTCTCGCTGATCCGCGACGAGCACGGCGAACCCCGCTACCAGGTGGCGATGGTCGAGGACATCACCGACCGCTACCGGCTGCAGGAGCGCCTGCGCCACCAGGCCACCCACGACCCGCTGACCGGGCTGCCCAACCGCACCGCGTTCTTCGAGCGGCTGGAGGGCCTCTTCGAACAGCCGCAGCCCGGCGCGCGCTTCGGCCTGTGCTACGTCGACCTCGACGGCTTCAAGGTCGTCAACGACAGCCTCGGTCACGAGACCGGGGACCAGTTGCTGACCGCCGTGGCCGAACGTCTGGACGCCGCGCTCTCCCCGCTGGGGCACCTGGTGGCCCGGCTGGGTGGCGACGAGTTCGTGGTGCTGCTGGAGGAGTGCCGCGGCGACCAGGAGGCGGTGGCGGTCGCCAAGCTCGTCCTGGCCACCCTCTCCCGGCCCTTCCTCGTGGGCGGCCAGCAGCTGACGATCGGCGCCAGCGTGGGGGTGCTGGCGCAGCGGATCGCCGCCACGACCCCCGGCGCGGCGGTGCGGGCGGCGGATCTGACGCTGTACCGCTCCAAGGAGGCCGGAAGGGGCCGCTGGACGCTCTTCGACCCCACGCACAACGCGCGTGCCGTGAGCCGGTACGCCATCTCCGTACGGCTGCCGGTGGCGCTGGACCGCGGGGAGTTCTTCGTGGACTACCAGCCGCTGTGCTCGCTCGCCGACGGCTCCCTGGTGGCGGTGGAGGCCCTGGTGCGCTGGCGTCACCCGCAGTTCGGGGTGCTGGGGCCGGACGAGTTCGTGGGGACGGCGGAGGAGACCGGGCTGATCATGCCGCTGGGCCGGTGGATCCTGGAGCGCGCGGTCGGTCAGGCGGCCGCCTGGGTGCGGCGCTACGGGGAGGCGGCCCCGCAGATCAACGTGAACCTGGCGGTACGGCAGATCCGCAACCCCGGCCTGGTGAACGACGTCACGTCGATCCTGGACAGCACCGGCCTCGAACCGGGGCGGCTGGAGCTGGAGATCACCGAGAGCGCCGTGATCGGACCCGAGGACGAGTCGCTGCGCGCCCTGCAGGCGATCGCCGACGCAGGGGTCTCACTGGCCGTCGACGACTTCGGCACCGGCTGGTCGAACCTCGCCTATCTGAGGGACCTTCCGGTGTCCGGGCTGAAGATCGCCGGAGCGTTCGTCACCGACCCCCACCGCGCCGGGACGGATGACCCGGTGGGCTGGCGGATCGTCGGCGGACTGGTGTCGCTGGCGCACGCGCTCGGCCTCACCGTCACCGCCGAGGGCGTGGAGAGCTCCCAGCACGCCCGGCGCCTGCGCTCGCTGGGCTGCGACTGGGGCCAGGGCTGGTACTTCGGGCGGCCGATGCGGCCGGAGCGGATCGCCCGGTGGATCGAGCGGGGACGGCCGGACTGACCGGCGGTCAGGTGGCAGCCGACCGGCGGTCTGTGCTCCGACGGCGCGGCCGGCCGGTGGCAGCACCGGCCGGCCGCGTGATGACCCGCGGACGGTTCAGGTGAGCCGCACGCGCACGGCCGCGACGACGCCGTCGAGCGGCACGGCGTCCTGCTCGCCGCTCTCCAGGTCCTTCAGCTGGACGACGCCCTCGGCGAGGTCGCGCTCACCGGCGACGATCGCGAAGCGGGCACCGGACCGGTTGGCGGACTTCATGGCGTTCTTCAGGCCCTTGCCGCCGAAGGCGAAGTCGGTGGCGATCCCCGCCCGGCGCAGCTCGGTGACCGCGGCGAACAGCACGCGGCGCGCCTCCTCGCCCATCGGCACCGCGAACACCTGGGTGGCCGCGGGCAGTTCGAGCTCGATGCCCTCGGCCTGAAGGGCCAGCACCGTACGGTCCACCCCCAGCGCCCAGCCGACCGACGGCAGCGCCGGGCCGCCGATCATCTCGGACAGGCCGTCGTAGCGGCCGCCGCCACCGACCGCGGACTGCGAGCCGAGGCCGTCGTGCACGAACTCGAAGGTGGTGCGGGTGTAGTAGTCCAGGCCGCGCACCAGCTTCGGGTCGTCCTCGAACTCCACGCCCGCGGCCGTCAGCAGCTCGCGCACCTGCTCGTGGTAGGCCTTGCAGGCCTCGCACAGGTGGTCGCGCATCATCGGGGCGCCGACGAGCTGCTTCTGGACGCTGTCGCGCTTGTCGTCCAGGACGCGCAGCGGGTTGATCTCGATCCGCCGGCGGGTGTCCTCGTCGAGGTCGAGTCCGCGCAGGAAGTCCTGGAGGGCGGCCCGGTAGACCGGACGGCACTCGCGGTCGCCGAGCGAGTTGAGCAGCAGCCTGAAGTTCCGCAGCCCCAGGGAACGGTAGGCGTCCACGGCGAGGATGATCAGCTCGGCGTCGAGCGCCGGGTCCTCGGCGCCGATCGCCTCCGCGCCGACCTGGGAGAAGTGGCGGTAACGCCCGGCCTGCGGGCGCTCGTAGCGGTAGTACGAGCCGGAGTACCAGAGCTTGACCGGCAGGTTGCCGGCCTTGTGCAGGTTGGCCTCCAGAGCGGCGCGCAGCACGGAGGCGGTGCCCTCGGGGCGCAGCGCGAGGTTCGTGCCGCCCTTGGTGGTGAGGGTGTACATCTCCTTGGTCACGATGTCGGTGGACTCGCCGACGCCGCGGGAGAAGAGTTCGACCTGCTCGAAACCGGGGGTCTCGACGTAGCCGTAGCCGGCCCGCCGCAGCGGCTCGGCGAGCGCCTCGCGCACCGCCAGGAACACGGCGGAGTCGGGCGGCAGGAGGTCATAGGTGCCCTTGGGGGCCTGGAAGGTGCTCACTGTGAGGTCTCTCGTCACATTCCTCGTCGCGGAGGGGCGGGGTGGTCGTCCCCTCCGAGGCCGCGGGCCACCTCCGCCAGATACGGGTTGGTGGCGCGCTCACGGCCGATGGTCGTCTGGGGTCCGTGGCCGGACAGCACCACGGTCGAGTCGTCGAGCGGCAGGCACACACGGGCCAGCGAGGCGTACAGCTCGTCCATGGAACCGCCGGGCAGATCGGTGCGGCCTACGGAGCCGGCGAAGAGCAGGTCGCCCGAGAAGAACACCGAGGGGATCTCGGCGGTCTCGGGGAGCCGGAACGTCACCGACCCCTCGGTATGGCCGGGCGCGTGCGCCACGGACAGCTCGAGACCGGCGAGTCCCAGCGTGCTGCCGTCGGCGAGCTCCTTCACGTCGTCCGGCTCGCCGATGGCCAGTTCGCCGAGCAGCTGCGCGCCGATCGAGCGGCCGAGGGCCTTCTCCGGGTCGTTCAGCATGTAGCGGTCCCTGGGGTGGATCCAGGCAGGGACGCCATGGGCCCCGCAGACCGGGACGACCGAGGCCGTGTGGTCGAGATGGCCGTGGGTGAGGATGACGGCGACGGGCTTGAGACGGTGTCTGGCGAGCGTGTCCTCGACGCCCTGGGCCGCTTCGTGGCCCGGGTCGATGATCACGCACTCCTCACCGGCGGCGGGGGCGACCACGTAGCAGTTGGTGCCCCAGGCCCCGGCGGGGAACCCGGCAATGAGCACGTTCGTCCTTCTGTCGGCTGTCGTTCTCGGCAGGTCGTGACCGCACGGTGGCGGCCCCACGAGCCTACCGGCGGCGACGCGGCCATCGCGAACCAGTAACGTCGCTGGACGGGGGGCGCGCCGGACGCAAAGATCGGCGACGTACTCACATTCGGACGCGACGAGCAGAAGTCATCGGGAGACGGCTCAGTGGTCACCAAGGATCAGCGGCGGCGCCAGCTCGCCCGGGAGAAGTTCGAGCGGCAGCATGAGCGCCGTGTGCAGGCCCAGCGCAAGGCCGTGCGGCGCAACGCGGTGGTCGCCGCCGTGCTCGCGGTCGTGCTGGCGGCCGGTGCCACGGCCTGGGCGGCGGGTGCCTTCAGCCCGGACTCCAAGAACAACGACGCCGCGGCCGCGGACGTCTCCCCCACCCCCGCGGAACCGAGCAAGGCGCCCGACCCCTGCGCCAAGCCCGCCGAGGGCAACCCCGGCACGGAGCAGTGGAAGAAGGAGCCCGCGGTCACCATCGACACCGCGGCCAAGTACACCCTCACGCTCCAGACGACCTGCGGTGACATCGCGCTGGACCTCGACGCGAAGAACGCCCCGCACACGGTCAACTCCTTCGCGTTCCTGGCCGGCAAGGGCTACTTCGACCACACGAAGTGCCACCGGCTCACCACCAGCGGCATCTATGTGCTGCAGTGCGGCGACCCGACGGCCCAGGGCACCGGCGGTCCCGGCTACACCATCCCGGACGAGAACCTGAAGGCGAAGGAGATCGCCGGGGGCACGTACCCGGCGGGCACGGTCGCCATGGCCAACACCGGCCAGGCGCACACCGGCGGCAGCCAGTTCTTCCTGGTCTACAAGGACAGCCCGCTGCCCCCGAACTACACCCCGTTCGGGACGATCGGCGCGGCCGGCATGGAGGTGCTGGACAAGATCGCGGCCGCGGGCGAGACGACCGGCGCCGGTGACGGCGCCCCGAACGCCACCGTGGTGATCAACAAGGCGACGGTCGGTACGTCCTGACCGCCGCGTCCCGCACCCGCGGGTTAATTTCGCGGGTGCGGGATGCGGACAGCCGGGGCACCGGTCGCCTATGTTGGCGTTGTGTAGGGTGCCTGCTCCGACGGCTGCACCATGGATGTGAGCGGACCGTCGGACCGGTCAGGGCTCGGCCCGGCCGAATGGAACTGTGGACGATGCCCGCGAGCCGTGCGACGGCCGGGCATCACGTGGAGGAGGCGCTGTGAGCAGCGACCCGTGGGGCCGCGTCGACGAGACGGGGACCGTGTACGTGCGTACGGCCGATGGCGAGCGTGAAGTCGGCTCGTGGCAGGCGGGCTCCCCTGAGGAGGCGCTGGCCTACTTCGAGCGGAAATACGAGGGCCTCGTCGTCGAGATCGGCCTCCTCGAACGCCGGGTGAAGACCACCGACCTGTCCCCCAAGGACGCGTTGACCGCCATCGATCACCTGCGCGCCACGGTGACCGAGGCCCACGCCGTGGGCGACCTGGCCGCCCTCGCCAAGCGGCTGGACGCGCTGACCGAGCAGGTCGACGCGCGCCGCGAGGAGCGCAAGGTCGCCAAGGCCAAGGCCTCCGAGGAGGCCAGGACGGCCAAGGAGGACCTGGTCACCGAGGCCGAGCAGCTGGCGCAGAGCGAGCAGTGGCGCGCCGCCGGCGAGCGGCTGCGCGCGCTGGTCGACACCTGGAAGGGCCTGCCCCGGCTGGACCGCAAGACCGACGACGAGCTGTGGCACCGCTTCAGCCACGCCCGTTCGGTCTTCTCCAAGCGGCGAAAGGCGCACTTCGCGGCACTCGACGCGCAGCGCGAGGACGCCCGCCGGCGCAAGGAGAAGCTGGTCGAGGAGGCGCAGGCGCTGTCCGGCTCCACCGACTGGGGCCCGACGGCGGCGCGCTACCGCGAGCTGATGGCGGACTGGAAGGCCGCCGGCCGCGCCCAGCGCGAGGCGGAGGAGGACCTGTGGAACCGCTTCCGCGGTGCCCAGGACGTCTTCTTCGCGGCCCGCTCGGAGGTCTTCGCCGAGCGGGACACCGAGCAGCGCGAGAACCTCGCGCTGAAGGAGGAGCTGGCCATCGAGGCCGAGAAGCTGCTCCCGGTCACCGACCTGAAGGCGGCGCGCGCGGCCTTCCGCGGCATCAACGAGCGCTGGGAGGCGATCGGCCACGTGCCGCGCGACGCCCGGCCGCGCATCGAGGGCCGCATGCACGCGGTGGAGCGCGCGATCCAGGAGGCCGAGGAGTCCGAGTGGCGCCGCACCAACCCCGAGGCGCGGGCGCGTGCCGCGGGCCTGACCGGGCAGCTCCAGGCGGCCGTCGACAAGCTGCGTGAGCAGATCGAGGCGGCGCGGGCGGCGGGCAACACCTCCAAGGCCGACAAGCTCCAGCGGGAACTCGACGGGCGGCAGGTGCTGCTCGACCAGGCGCTCAAGTCCCTGGACGAGTTCGGCGGCTGAGACGCTGACGTGGTGGTCCGGGGGCCTCCCCGGACCACGGCGAAGGGCCCGTACGCGAGGCGTACGGGCCCTTCGCCGTGTCGTGCCGGGTCAGGCCTGGCAGGCCTAGCGCTGGCGCGCCGAGGTCACGCGGTACACGTCGTAGACGCCCTCGACGCCGCGGACGGCCTTCAGGACGTGCCCGAGGTGCTTGGGGTCGCCCATCTCGAAGGTGAAGCGCGAGGTGGCCACCCGGTCGCGGGAGGTCTGGACGGCGGCGGACAGGATGTTGACGTGCTGGTCGGACAGCACGCGCGTGACGTCCGACAGCAGGCGGGACCGGTCCAGCGCCTCGACCTGGATGGCGACCAGGAAGACCGAGGACTGGGTCGGCGCCCACTCGACGTCGATGATCCGCTCGGGCTGCTGCGAGAGCGACTCGACGTTCACGCAGTCGGCCCGGTGCACGGAGACGCCGTTGCCGCGGGTGACGAAGCCGATGATCGGATCGCCCGGCACCGGGGTGCAGCAGCGTGACAGCTTGACCCAGACGTCCTTCTCACCCTTGACGATGACACCCGGGTCGGCGGCCGAACGCCGCTTGGTGCGGCTGCGCGAGGGGGTCGTGACCTCGGCGATGTCCTCGGTCGCGCCCTCCTCGCCGCCCAGGGCCTCGACGAGCTTGTGCACGACGGACTGCGCGGTGATGTGCCCCTCGCCGATCGCCGCGTAGAGCGCGGAGATGTCGGGGTAGCGCATCTCGTGCGCGAGCGTGACCAGGGAGTCGCCGGTGAGCACCCGCTGGATCGGCAGGTTCTGCTTGCGCATCGCGCGCGCGATGGCTTCCTTGCCCTGCTCGACGGCCTCCTCGCGGCGCTCCTTGGAGAACCAGGCGCGGATCTTGTTACGGGCACGCGGGGACTTGACGAAGCCGAGCCAGTCTCGGGACGGGCCGGCGCCCGCCGCCTTGGAGGTGAAGACCTCCACGGTGTCGCCGTTGTCCAGGGTCGACTCCAGCGGCACCAGACGGCCGTTGACCCGGGCCCCTATCGTGCGATGGCCGACCTCGGTGTGGACGGCGTACGCGAAGTCGACGGGGGTCGCGCCGGCGGGCAGCGCGATGACATCACCCTTGGGGGTGAAGACGAAGACCTCGTTGCGCGACAGGTCGAAGCGCAGCGACTCCAGGAACTCGCCAGGGTCCTCGGTCTCCTTCTGCCAGTCGAGCAACTGCCGCAGCCACGCCATGTCGTTGACGGCGTCGTCCTTCTTGGCGGACTTGGGGCTGTCGGTGCGCACCTTGGAGGCGCCGGCGACGGCCTCCTGCTTGTACTTCCAGTGCGCCGCGATGCCGTACTCGGCGCGGCGGTGCATGTCGAAGGTGCGGATCTGGATCTCGACCGGCTTGCCGCTGGGCCCGATGACCGTCGTGTGGAGCGACTGGTACATGTTGAACTTGGGCATCGCGATGTAGTCCTTGAACCGCCCCGGCACCGGGTTCCACCGCGCGTGGATGGTGCCCAGCGCCGCGTAGCAGTCGCGGACGGTGTCGACGAGGACGCGGATGCCGACCAGGTCGTAGATCTCGGCGAAGTCCCGGCCCCGCACGATCATCTTCTGGTAGACGCTGTAGTAGTGCTTGGGGCGGCCGGTGACGGTCGCCTTGATGCGGGCGGCGCGCAGGTCCTGCTGCACCTGGTCGGTGACGACCGCCAGGTACTCGTCCCGCTTGGGCGCGCGCTCGGCGACGAGCCGGACGATCTCGTCGTACATCTTGGGGTAGAGGATCGCGAAGGCGAGGTCCTCCAGCTCCCACTTGATGGTGTTCATGCCCAGCCGGTGCGCCAGCGGTGCGTAGATCTCCAGCGTCTCGCGGGCCTTCTTCTCCTGCTTCTCCCGCTTGAGGTACCGCATGGTGCGCATGTTGTGCAGGCGGTCGGCGAGCTTGATGACCAGGACCCGTGGGTCCTTGGCCATGGCGACGACCATCTTGCGCACCGTCTCGGCCTGCGCGGCCTCGCCGAACTTGACCTTGTCCAGCTTGGTGACGCCGTCCACCAGCAGGGCGACGGAGTCACCGAAGTCGCGCCGGAGCGCGTCGAGGCCGTACTCGGTGTCCTCGACGGTGTCGTGCAGCAGCCCGGCCATCAGCGTCGCCGGATCCATACCGAGCTCGGCCAGGATCGTGGTGACCGCGAGCGGGTGCGTGATGTACGGATCGCCGCTCTTGCGCTTCTGGCCCCGGTGCCACCGCTCGGCGACCTGGTAGGCGCGCTCGATCTGGCGCAGCTGGGACGGGTCGCCCTTCGGGTCGTTGCTGCGGACTATCCGCAGCAGGGGCTCCAGGACCGGGTTGTACGGACTGGACCGCTGGACGCCGAGCCGGGCGAGGCGGGCGCGGACCCGGTTGGAGGAGGTGGCGGGGCGGTTCGGGGCCACGCTGCCGGGAGTGCGTACGGGCCGGGCGGCAGGAGTCGCCGGGGCGGCGGGAGCGGGCTTGGCGGCCTTGCCCTCCGCGGGCGCGGCGGGCGCGACAGGAGGAGCCGCGGAGAGGGAAGCCGCCTGCTTCCCGTCTGCGGCGGTCATCGGCTGAGCCTGCCTGGCCTCTTCTTGCAAGGGCACTCCTTCTGGTCCCCTCCCGGCCGGAGACGGGCGAGGAGGGAGGTTCCGAGACACCATGGTAGCGATCTGATCGGGTGAACCGCGTCCCGTCCGCCCCGTGGACCCCCCGTGACGCCCGGAGGCGGGCCCCGTACCGCTTCCGCGGCCGGGACCCGCCTCCGGCGAGCCAGGGGCTCAGACCGCGATCAGCGCCTCCAGGGGAGCGCCGGCGAGGGACGGGGCGAGGCGGGCGCGGCCGCCGAGAAAGCCCAGTTCCAGGAGGACCGCGACGCCCGCGACCTGCGCGCCGCTCCGGCGGATCAGCTCCAGGGACGCCTCGGCCGTGCCGCCGGTGGCGAGCACGTCGTCGATGACCAGGACCCGGTCACCGGCCGAGAAGGCGTCCTGGTGGACCTCGATCTCGGCGGTGCCGTACTCCAGCTCGTACGCCTGGCCCAGCGTCGCCCCGGGCAGCTTGCCCGCCTTGCGCACGGGCACGAACCCGAGCCCGGCGCGGGCGGCCGCCGGGGCGGCGAGGATGAACCCACGCGCCTCCAGGCCGACGACCTTGTCGGCGCCGTGCCGGGCGCAGAGCCCGGCCAGGGCGTCGATCAGCGCGTTGAACGCCGCGGGGTCGGCCAGCAGCGGGGTGATGTCCTTGAACATCACGCCCGGCTTCGGATAGTCCGGCACGTCCCGGATACGGCTGAGCAGCAGGCTGCGCAGCCCCTCCGGGGTGGCGTCCGTCGTGGTCATCGCCTGTGTTCCTCGGTGCTTCGTCGCCGCGTGTCGTCGATCGTCCGGCCCGCCCTCAGCGGCGCTTGCCGGAGGGACGGTTGCGGCCACGGTTGTTACGGGCCGGCTGGGTGCGCTGGCCGCCGACGACGGCGCCCGCGTGGGCGTCCTCCTCCGGGTCGCCGTCCGCGTCCGCGGGGGAGGCGTCCTGCGGCTCGTCCGCGCCGTCGCCGCCACGGCGGGCGTCGGCGGCGCGCTTGGCGAGCACGCGCTTGCGCAGCGCCTTCATCTCCGGGTCGCGCTCCTTGAGGTCCGCGACCAGCGGGGTCGCGATGAAGATCGAGGAGTACGCACCGGCGGTGAGGCCGACGAAGAGCGACAGCGCGATGTCGTTGAGCATGCCCGCGCCCAGCAGACCGCCACCGACGAAGAGCAGGCCCGCGACCGGGAGCAGCGCCACGACCGTGGTGTTGATCGAACGCACCAGGGTCTGGTTGAGGCTGCGGTTGGCCACCTCGCTGTATGTGTAGCGGTTCTGCTTGGTGATGTCCTTCGTGGACTCCTTCAGGCCGTCGAAGACGACGACGGTGTCGTAGAGGGAGTAACCGAGGACGGTCAGCAGACCGATCACCGTGCCCGGGGTGACCTCGAAGCCCACGATCGCGTAGACGCCGATGGTGATCGTGAGGTCGTGGATGAGGGCGATCAGGGCGGCCACGGCCTTGCGCCACTCGAAGGCGATCGCCAGGTAGACCGTCACCAGGACCATGAAGATCACCAGGCCCTGGAAGGCCTTCTTGGAGATCTCGTCGCCCCAGCTCGGACCGATGATCTGCGGGTCGATGTCGTTGGACTTGACGTTCAGGTCCGTGGCGATCTCGCCCTGGATCTTCTTGGCCTCGGTGAGCGAGATGTCACTGATCTGGATGCGGACCGAGCCCGAGCCGAGCTTCTGCACGATGGCCTGGTGGCCGCCGGTGTTGTCGGCGATCTTGTCCTGGACCTGGCTGACCGACATCTCGGTCTTCGGGGTGGTGAAGACCGCGCCGCCGGAGAACTCGATGCCGAGCTTGAGTCCGTTGACGGCGAGACCGATGATCGCCGCGAGGGTGATCAGGACCGAGACGCCGTACCAGAGCTTGCGCTTGCCGACGAAGTCGTAGGCGATCTCGCCTCGGTGCAGGCGGTGCCCGAGGCTACCGAGCCGGGACATCAGGCCTCCTTGACGTCGGTACGGGCCGCGGGGCGGCGGGTGCGGCGCAGCGGGGGGTTGACGCCCAGGGCACGCGGGTCGAGCCCGGACCAGGGGTGTCCGCTGGCGTAGAACTTCTTGCGGGCCAGGATCGTCATCAGCGGCTTGGTGAAGAGGAACACCACGGCCACGTCGAGCAGGGTCGTCAGGCCCAGGGTGAAGGCGAAGCCCTGCACCTTGCCGACCGAGACGATGAAGAGCACGGCGGCGGACAGGAACGACACGAAGTCCGAGACGAGGATCGTGCGACGGGCGCGCGGCCAGCCGCGGGCGACGGCCGGCTGCAGGGAGCGGCCCTCCCGCAACTCGTCACGGATGCGTTCGAAGAAGACGATGAACGAGTCGGCGGTGATGCCGATGGCGACGATGGCGCCGCAGACGGCGGGCAGGTTCAGCGCGAAGCCGATGGCCGGGCCGAGCAGCGTCATGATCGCGTAGGTGAGGATCGCCGAGACGATGAGGCTCAGGATGGCCACGAAGCTCAGGCCGCGGTAGTAGGCGACCAGATAGAGCACGACCAGGGCGAGGCCGACGCCGCCGGCGATGAGACCACCGTGCAGCTGCTCGCCGCCGATCGCCGCCGACACCTTGGTGACGTCGGACTTGTCGAACGTGAGGGGCAGGGAGCCGTAGGACAGGACGTTCGCCAGTTCCTCGGAGCTCTCCTGGGTGAAGCTGCCGTAGATCTCGGCACTGCCGCTGAGGGTCTGGTTCACCGAGGGGGCGGAGACGACCTCGTTGTCCAGCACGATCGCGAACTGGTTGTTCGGCGGCTGCTGCTGGGACAGCTGCGAGGTGATCTTCGAGAAGGCCTTGGAGCCGGTGCCGTCGAAGTCCAGGGTGACGACCCAGCCGTTGCCGCCCTGGGTGTCGAACTGCGCGGCGGCCTTGCTGACGTTCTTGCCGTCCACCGCGGCGGGACCGAGGGCGTACTTGGCGCCGCCGTCCTGGCTGCACGCGACGATCTTGTCGGTCGGCTTGGCCTTGAGGTTCAGGTTGGCGCGCGCCTTGGCGTCGGAGCAGTCCAGCGCGGCGAGCTTGGCCTGCAGGTCCGCGGGGATGGAGGTGTCCATCGTGCTGCCGGGGGCCGCGGTGCTCGCCGAGGGCGACGGGTTGGGCGACGGTGCGCCCGAGGCGGAGGCGGACGGCGTCGAGGATGCCTTCAGCGCGTCGGTGACGGCGCGGCCCTGCGTCGAGGCGCTGTCGGACGGGGAGCCGGACGCCTTGGCCCCGGTCGAGGCGCTCGCGGACGGCGAGGCCGTGGACGAGGGCGAGCCCGAGGGGCTGCCGCTCGGCGAGGCCGGGGTCGCCGGGGTGTTGGCCACCTCGGCGAGCACGGGCCGGAAGTAGAGCTGGGCGGTGGTGCCGACCTGCTGCTCGGCCTGCGCGGCGTTGGTGCCCTTGGGGATGTTGACGATGATGTTCCGGTCGCCCTGGATCTGGCTTTCGGCTTCCGAGACACCGAGACCGTTGACCCGCCGGTCGATGATCGACTTGGCGGTCTCCATGTTGGTCTTGTTGATCGCGCCGGCCTGGTCGCTCTTGGCCGTCAGCGTGATGCTCGTACCGCCGGCCAGGTCGATGCCCAGCCGCGGGGTGGTGTGGCCGGAGAGGAACATCCCTCCGGTGAGCGCCACGATGGCCAGCAGGATCACTGCCAGCGCCCGCCCGGGGTATCCCTGGCTCCCCGAGGGCCTACGGCCCCTCTTCGGTGCTGCCACCTTCTCGTTTCTCCCTGTCCAACCGCCCTGCGGACCTGCGCGCGCAGCAGGGCGGCACGTTGAGTTGTACGGACTTGCCGAACCCTGCAAACGTACCGGCCGGGCCGTTACTTCTTGTCGGTGCCGTCCGTCTTGGAGACGTCCTCGGTCGCGCCCTCGTCGGTCTTGCTGAGGTCGACGGGCTCGTCGGCCGGCTCGTCGGCGTTCTCGACGTCCTCGGCGTCGTGCGCGTCGAGCTCCGGCTCGATGCCGTGGACGACGCGGTCGTACTCGGCCTGGTCGAGGACGGCGGCGATGGCGTTCTTCGCGAAGTGCGCGTGGACGCCGTCGGCCAGCTCCAGCAGGACCGTGTCCTCGTTGACCTCCTTGACGACGGCGTACATGCCGCCGATCGTCCGGATGCCCGAACCGGGGACCATCTGGTCACGCATCTGCGTGGCCTGGCGCTGCCGGTTCTTCGCGGAGCGGGTCATCAGCAGCATGACACCGATGATCAGGACGAAAGGCAGGATTTGAACCAGATTCATGGTGTCTTGACGATCCTTCGCACGGCCTTGCGGGCCTGGTCTACGGGATTGAGGGTGTCGGTCCCGGAGGGACGACGTCGGCGGAGTCTAAGCGTTCGTTCGCCGGTGGAACAACGCCAAGCATTACACCGAGGTTCCTGCGGCGGCGAGTCTCCCCGCCGTCAAGGGACGAACAGCCCGTCTTGCCCGGGTCCGGCGCCCTGTGGCGGCACAAGTCCAAGGTGTGCCCACGCGGCGGGTGTGGCGACACGGCCACGCGATGTGCGCGCCAGGAGCCCCTCACGCACCAGGAACGGCTCGGCCACCTCCTCCACCGTCTCCCGCTCCTCCCCCACGGCCACCGCCAGTGTCGACAGCCCCACGGGGCCACCGCCGAAGAGCCCCAGCAAGGCCCGCAGCACGGCGCGGTCCAGCCGGTCCAGGCCGCGGCCGTCGACCTCGTACACCTCCAGCGCCCGGCCGGCGACCTCACGCGTGATCACGCCGTCGGCCTTCACCTGCGCGAAGTCCCGTACGCGGCGCAGGAGTCGGTTGGCGATACGGGGGGTGCCGCGAGAGCGGCCGGCGATCTCGGCGGCACCCCCGGGCTCGATCTCGACGTCCAGCAGGCGCGCGGAGCGGTGGATGACCAGTTCCAGCTCGGACGGGGCGTAGAACTCCATGTGGCCGGTGAAGCCGAAGCGGTCGCGCAGCGGCGGCGGCAGCAGGCCGGCCCGGGTCGTGGCGCCGACCAGGGTGAACGGCGGCAGTTCGAGGGGGATGGCGGTGGCGCCTGGACCCTTGCCGACGATGACGTCGACCCGGAAGTCCTCCATCGCCATGTAGAGCATCTCCTCGGCGGGCCGGGACATCCGGTGGATCTCGTCGAGGAAGAGCACCTCGCCCTCGGCGAGGGAGGAGAGGATCGCCGCGAGGTCTCCGGCGTGCTGGATGGCGGGGCCGGAGGTGATACGGATCGGGGCGCCCATCTCGGCCGCGATGATCATCGACAGGGTCGTCTTGCCGAGCCCGGGGGCGCCGGAGAGCAGCACGTGGTCCGCGGTGCCGCCGCGCTGCCGCGCGGCCTTCAGCACCAGGTCGAGCTGCTCGCGGACCCGCTCCTGGCCGACGAACTCCTCCAGCGCCTTGGGCCGCAGCGCCGCCTCGACGGCCTGGTCCTCGCCGTCTGCGGCGGCGCCGACGAGACGGTCGGCGGTGGTCGGTACGGACTCGTCGTCCCAGTTCACTTCGGTGCGCCTTACGCTCGGCGGGCTACGGTCAGCGGGCTCGGTTCAGGGTCTGCAGGGCGGCCCGCAGGAGGGCCCCGACCTGCGGCTCGGCGCTCGCCTCGGCCTGCGGCGTCACGGCGGCCACGGCTTCCTCCGCCTCGCGCGGCTGGTAGCCCAGGCCGATCAGCGCGGCGTGCAGCTGCTCGCGCCAGGAGGCGGGTCCTGCGGCCACCGCGGGGCGTGCGGCGCCCGCCGCGCCCACGGGCGCGCCGAGGCGGTCCTTGAGCTCCAGCAGCAGCCGCTGCGCGCCCTTCTTGCCGATGCCCGGGACGGCGGTGAGGGCCTTCTCGTCGCCGGTGGCGACGGCCGTGCGCAGCGCGTCGGGGCTGTGCACCGCGAGCATGGCCTGGGCGAGCCGGGGGCCGACGCCGCTGGCGGTCTGGAGCAGTTCGAAGACCTGGCGCTCGTCGTCGTCGGCGAAGCCGTAGAGGGTGAGGGAATCCTCGCGGACGACGAGGGAGGTGGCGAGCCTGGCCTGCTCCCCCAGGCGCAGTGTGGCGAGGGTGCCCGGGGAGCACTGGACGGCCATGCCGATGCCGCCGACCTCGATCACGGCCGTGTCGGGGGCGAGGGCGGCGACCGGCCCGCTGACGAAGGCGATCATGTGCTGGGCTCCTGGATACGTGCGCGGGCGACGGCCTGCTGGAGTCGGTTGGTGGCGGTGCCGCGCCAGATGTGACAGATGGCGAGTGCCAGCGCGTCGGCGGCGTCGGCGGGCTTGGGCGGGGCGTCGAGCCGCAGGAGCCGGGTGACCATGGCGCCGACCTGCGCCTTGTCGGCCCGGCCGCTGCCGGTGACGGCGGCCTTGACCTCGCTGGGGGTGTGCAGGTGGACCGGCAGCCCGCGGCGGGACGCGCACAGGATGGCGACCGCGCTGGCCTGGGCGGTGCCCATCACGGTGCGCACGTTGTGCTGGCTGAAAACCCGCTCCACGGCGACCGCCTGGGGCGCGTACTCGTCCAGCCAGGCCTCTATGCCGCGCTCGACGAGCACAAGGCGATGGCCGATGTCGGCATCCGCCGAGGTGCGGACGACACCGACCCCGGCCATGCGCAGCGGCTTCCCCGGGGCTCCGTCCACCACGCCGACGCCGCACCGGGTCAGCCCCGGGTCCACGCCCAGCACACGCACCGCGCCCCTCCCTCCCTCGGACAGCCGTTCAGGTTCCTGGAGGCTATCGGGTGCCACCGACAACGACGGCGGCCCGGTGGGGGTGTGTCATCCCCACGGGCCGCCGTCCCGCCGTGCGTCGTACCGGACGGGTCAGGCCTCGACCTTCTCCATGATCTCGTCGGAGACGTCGAAGTTGGCGAAGACGTTCTGCACGTCGTCGCTGTCCTCGAGCGCGTCGATGAGCTTGAAGATCTTGCGGGCGCCCTCCTCGTCGAGCTCCACCTGCATGGTGGGGACGAAGTTGGCCTCCGCGGAGTCGTAGTCGATGCCGGCCTCCTGCAGCGCCGAGCGCACCGCGACGAGGTCGGTGGCCTCGCTGAGCACCTCGAAGGACTCGCCGAGGTCGTTGACCTCCTCGGCACCGGCGTCCAGGACGGCGCCGAGCACGTCGTCCTCGGAGAGCTCGCCCTTGGGGACGATCACGACGCCCTTGCGGTTGAACAGGTAGGACACCGAGCCCGGGTCGGCCATGGAGCCGCCGTTGCGGGTCATGGCGACGCGCACGTCGGAGGCGGCGCGGTTGCGGTTGTCGGTGAGGCACTCGATGAGCACCGCGACACCGTTGGGGCCGTAGCCCTCGTACATGATCGTCTCGTAGTCGGCACCGCCCGCCTCGAGACCGGCGCCGCGCTTGACCGCGCTGTCGATGTTCTTGTTGGGCACCGAGCTCTTCTTCGCCTTCTGAATGGCGTCGAAGAGGGTCGGGTTGCCGGACACGTCGGCACCGCCGGCACGAGCGGCGACCTCGATGTTCTTGATCAGCTTCGCGAAGAGCTTGCCGCGTTTGGCGTCAATCACGGCCTTCTTGTGCTTCGTCGTAGCCCATTTAGAGTGGCCGGACATCAGCCTGTCTCCTTCACGTCACCGATTGCTTCACGAACACTGCGATCCTACCGGGATCACCTCACCGGGCGGCGCGCACCATGTCCACGAAGTAGCGGTGCACCCGGTGGTCCCCGGTGAGTTCGGGGTGGAACGACGTGGCCAGCAGGTTGCCCTGGCGGACGGCGACGATCGTGCCGTCGTCGAGACGGGCCAGCGTGGCGACTTCGCTGCCGGTGGACTCGACCCAGGGGGCGCGGATGAAGACGCCCTCGACCGGGCCGCCTTCCACACCCTCGACCTCGACCCCGGTCTCGAAGGACTCGTTCTGCCGGCCGAAGGCGTTGCGGCGCACGATCATGTCGATCCCGCCGAAGGTCTCCTGGTCGTCCCTGCCGTCCAGGATCTTGTCGGCGAGCATGATCATGCCGGCGCAGGTGCCGTAGACCGGGAGCCCGTCCCTGATGCGGTCGCGCAGCGGTTCCATCAGGCCGAAGAGCGTGGCGAGCTTGGACATCGTGGTCGACTCGCCGCCGGGGACCACCAGGCCGTCCACCTCCGCCAGTTCGCCGGGCCGCCGCACGGGGCGGGCCAGGGCGTCGGCCTCGGCGAGCGCGACGAGGTGCTCGCGGACGTCGCCCTGCAGGGCGAGGACTCCGATGGTCGGGGTGCTGCTGGACACGGGGTTGGGACCTTCCGGAACGTCGGGTGGGGCAACGATCGATGGGCAGGCCGGCGCCGGCCTGCCCATCGAGGGGCGCGGGGCGCTTACCAGCCGCGGTTGGCGTAGCGCTCGGCCTCGGGGAGGGTGTCGCAGTTGATGCCCACCATGGCCTCGCCCAGGTTGCGGGAGGCGTCCGCGATGATCTTGGGGTCGTCGTAGAAGGTGGTGGCCTTCACGATGGCGGCGGCGCGCTTGGCCGGGTCGCCGGACTTGAAGATGCCGGAGCCGACGAAGACGCCCTCGGCGCCGAGCTGGCGCATCAGCGCCGCGTCGGCCGGGGTGGCGACACCACCGGCGGAGAACAGCACCACCGGCAGCTTGCCGAGCTCGGCGACCTCCTTGACGAGCTCGTACGGCGCGCGCAGTTCCTTGGCGGCGGCGTACAGCTCGTGGTTGTCGAAGCCGCGCAGGCGGGCGATCTCGTTCTTGATCTGACGCAGGTGGCGGACGGCCTCGACCACGTTGCCGGTGCCGGCCTCGCCCTTGGAGCGGATCATGGCCGCGCCCTCGGCGATGCGGCGCAGGGCCTCGCCCAGGTTGGTGGCACCGCAGACGAAGGGGGTGGTGAAGGCCCACTTGTCGGAGTGGTTGACCTCGTCGGCCGGGGTGAGGACCTCGGACTCGTCGATGTAGTCGACGCCGAGCGACTGCAGGACCTGGGCCTCGACGAAGTGGCCGATGCGCGACTTGGCCATGACCGGGATCGAGACGGCGTCGATGATGCCCTCGATCATGTCCGGGTCGGACATGCGGGCCACGCCGCCGTCCTTGCGGATGTCGGCCGGGACCCGCTCCAGCGCCATGACGGCGACGGCGCCCGCGTCCTCGGCGATCTTGGCCTGCTCGGGGGTGACGACGTCCATGATCACGCCGCCCTTGAGCTGCTCGGCCATGCCGCGCTTGACGCGGGCGGTGCCGGTCTCGGGGGACTCGGGGGTGCTGGGAAGCGTGGTGGACACGGGGACCTCACTCGGAGACTCAACTGCGGAATGGCGGCAACCCCCGGCGTCTGCCGGCCTCCTCACGGGCGACCGGCGGAACACCGATGGTTGCTCTGTGTTTCATGGTGGACCCCACGAAGTGGACCGCAAAAGGGCCAATCGCCCCTCAGTGGCCTGCCACGCCCTCCACCGTCAGGACGGCCGGCGGCTCGTCGTCCATCTCGAAGGTCACCGGCCGCGGCGCGTGCCCGGCGAGCCGGAACCAGCGCACCTTGCGGTGCTCGCGCAGCGCCCTGGCGGCGCGTACGGCGTCGTTGTGGAAGCGCCGCGCCATCGGCACCCGGCGCACCGCCTGGGTGAGCTCGTGGGCGGCCGCGTCGCCACCGGGGGCGGCCCGCACCGCGTCGACCGCGTCGGACTCGGCGAAGACGGCGCGCAGCGCCTGGCTCAGTTCGCTCTCGGCCACCTCGCGCCGTTCGTCCCGGGCCTGCCGGGCGGAGTGCGCCGCCTCGTAGAGCACGATGCTCGCCGCCGGGTCCAGCACCCCCGCGGTGGCCAGCTCCTGCGCCACGGAGGCCCTGCGCAGCAGCTGCGCGTCCAGTGCGGCCCGGGCGGCGTCGATACGGGTGTGCAGGCGGTCCAGCCGGCCCGCGGTCCAGCTCAGGTAGAGGCCGATGACGACCAGCGCCACGAGGACCCAGATGAAGGTGGTCACGGGCCGCAAGGCTACCGGTGCGCCCGGTACGGCCCATCGGGGCGACGGGCCGCCGGGCGCCGGTCGTGCGCCTCAGTCGCGGGCGAAGCCGAAGCGGGCCCGCAGCCCCACCCGCTCGTCGGCGGCGACCGACGCCGCCCCGGCGGCGACCGTCTCGTACACCGCGAGGATGTCGGCGGCGACGACCGACCAGTCGAAACGCCGGACATGCCGCGAGCCCAGCTCACGCAGCTGCGCGCGACGCTCGGGGTCGCCGAGCAGCCGCACCGCGGTGCCCGCCAGGGCGTCCGGGTCCTCGTTGGGGAAGAGCTCGCCGGCCGCGCCCCCGTCGAGCACCTGACGGAAGGCGTCCAGGTCGCTGGCGAGCACCGGCGCCCCGGCCGACATGGCCTCCACGAGAATGATCCCGAAGCTCTCGCCGCCGGTGTTGGGCGCCACGTACAGGTCGACGCTGCGCAGCAGGCGCGCCTTGTCCTCGTCGCTGATCATGCCGAGGAACTCGACCCGGTCGCGCATCTCCTTGGGCAGGTCCTCCACCGCCTCGGCCTCGTCGCCGCGCCCGGCGACCAGCAGCCGGGTGTCCGGCCGCTCGGCGAGGATCCCCGGCAGGGCCTTCATCAGCACGGGCAGGCCCTTGCGGGGCTCGTCGATCCGCCCGATGAAGCCGATGGTCTGCCCCTGCCACTCCGTCTTGGGCTCGGCGCCGGCGAAGAAGCCCACGTCGACGCCGTTGGGGATGACCACGGCGTCGCCGCCCAGGTGCTCGACCAGGGTGCGCCGCGCGTACTCGCTGACCGCGATGCGGGCGCTGATCTTCTCCAGTGCGGCCTGCAGGATCGGGTAGGCGGCGATCATCGCCCGGGAGCGCGGGTTGGAGGTGTGGAAGGTGGCCACGATCGGCCCCTGCGCGGCCCAGCAGGTCAGCAGGCCGAGGGAGGGCGAGGACGGCTCGTGGACGTGGATGACGTCGAAGGCGCCCTCGTGGAGCCAGCGGCGCACTCGCGCGGCCGACAGGAAGCCGAAGTTGAGTCGCGCGACCGAGCCGTTGTACGGCACGGGCACGGCACGGCCGGAGGAGACGACGTAGGGCGGCAGCGGGGTGTCGTCGTCGGCCGGCGCCAGGACGGAGACCTCGTGGCCGAGCGCGATCAGGTGCTCGGCGAGGTCACGGATGTGGAACTGGACGCCGCCGGGGACGTCCCACGAGTACGGGCTGACGATCCCGATCCTCAAGGCTTCTCCGTTCCGGAGCGGTCAGTGGGGTCCCCGGACGCCGGGGAGGGCCCGGACGCCGGGGAGGGCCCGGACACCGGGGAGGACGCCGTGGCCCGCCCACCGGGTTGCCCGCCCGACGCGTCCGCCCGCGGTTCGAGGTCGGCGAGCCACAGCCGCTGCAGCATGTGCCAGTCCTCGGGGTGCTCGGCGATGCCGGCGGCGAAGACGTCCGCCAGGCGCTGCGTCATGACGGCGGTCCGCTCCGCCCGCGTGCCGTCCTGCGGCACGTCGACCGGGGCGTGCACCTGGCCCTGGAGGTTGGGCGAGTCGTCGTACCAGAGGGTGACCGGCAGCAGCAGCGCCCCGGTCTGCTGGGCGAGGAGGGCCGGCCCCGCGGGCATGCGGGTGGCCTCGCCGAAGAAGTCCACCTCGACGCCGGAGGAGGACAGGTCGCGGTCGGCGACCAGGCACACCAGGCCGCCGCCGCGCAGCCGCCGGGCCAGCGCGCCGAAGGCGGCGCCGCCGGTGTGCGGCAGCACCTCCATGCCCAGGCCCTCGCGGTAGGCGACGAACCGGTCGTACAGCGTCTCGGGCTTGAGCCGCTCGGCGACGGTGGCGAAGGGCACCCCGAGCCTGGTGGTGACCCAGGCGCCCGCGAGGTCCCAGTTGGCCATGTGCGGCAGGGCGAGGACGACCCCGCGGCCACTGGCCAGGCCTTCCTCCAGGTGGTGCAGGTCCTTGGGGTCGAACGCGCCGCGGATGCGGTCCTCGCTCCAGGCCGGCAGCCGGAAGGACTCCATCCAGTAGCGCAGGTACGAGCGCATACCGGCCTTCGACAGCTCGCGCAGCCGCGCCTCGTCGGCGCCGGGCACGACCCTGGCCAGGTTGGACTCCAGGCGCTGCACGCCCTTGCCACGTCGGCTCCAGGCGAGGTCGGCGATGGACCGGCCGAGCCGCGCCGCGGCGGGTTCCGGCAGCCGTTTGACCGCGCCCCAGCCCAGTCCGTACAGCGCGTCGGTCAGCGCGTCCTTCACGCCCGCCCGCTCCCCTCGTGCGCCGCCGCGTCGGCCTCGAAGGCCTCGCGGCGCACGGTGATCACCCGCTGCACCAGCGTCACCAGGCTGCCGACGGCCACGATCCACAGGGCGATCGGCAGCAGCCACTGGATGCCGGGGACGCCGAACTTGTGGAGTCCGGCGAAACCGCAGGCCACCAGTGAGATCACCAGTCGCTCGGCTCGTTCGACCAGGCCGTTCACCGCCACCGGCAGTCCGATGCTCTCACCGCGCGCCTTGGTGTACGAGACCACCTGGCCGCTGGCGAGGCAGAAGATCGTCACCGCGCACAGCACGAGGTCGTTCCCGCCCCCGGCGTACCACAGGGCCAGCCCGCCGAAGATGGCCGCGTCGGCGACCCGGTCCAGCGTGGAGTCCAGGAAGGCGCCCCAGCGGCTGGAGACGCCCGCCTGCCGGGCCATGTTGCCGTCCACCAGGTCGGAGAAGACGAACAGGGTGATGACGACCGTGCCCCAGAAGAACTCGCCCCTGGGGTAGAAGACCAGCGCTCCCGCGACCACTCCTCCGGTGCCGATCAGCGTGACCGTGTCCGGGCTGACGCCCCGGCGCAGCAGAAACGCGGCGAACGGTGTGAGGACACGCGTGAAGAAAGCACGCGCGTACTTGTTCAGCATGGCCTTCCCGGAGGGGTTCGTGGGTGCCCCGGCGCGGCCCCGTCGGCCGCCCGGCTGGCCCATCGTAGCCAGGCGCGTTCCACCGCAGCTGCCTGGCTCCCGTCCTACCGCGACCCGTACGACGTATGGACGCACCGTGACGCGCGTGGGAAGGTCGAATTACCGCGGGCGTCATTGCAGACCGCCCTGGGCGGGTGGTCTCCCGTGGCGCCAGTCCCCATGCCGTGACGGACCGGGAGGCGAGGCACATGGGCGACAGGAGAGATGCAGGTCCGGGAGCCGCCGGAAGGGCATTGGCGGCCGGCCGGCCCGAGGACGTACGCAACGTGGTGCTGGTCGGCCACAGTGGCTCCGGGAAGACGACACTGGTCGAGGCGCTCGCGCTGGCGACAGGGGCGGTGAACCGCGCCGGGCACGTGGCCGACGGCGGGACCGTCTCCGACCACGACGAGATCGAGCACCGTCAGCAGCGCTCGGTACAGCTCTCGCTCGTACCGGTGGAGTGGGACGGGATCAAGATCAATCTGCTGGACACCCCCGGGTACGCCGACTTCGTGGGGGAACTCAGGGCCGGTCTGCGGGCAGCGGACGCGGCCCTCTTCGTCGTCTCGGCGGCCGACGGCGTCGACGGCGCCACCCGGATGGTCTGGGAGGAGTGCGCGGCGGTCGGCATGCCGCGCGCGGTCGTCGTCACGCACCTGGAGGCGGCACGGGCGGACTTCGACGAGATGACGCAGACCTGCCGCGAGGCCTTCGGGGGCGACTCCCCCGACGCGGTGCTGCCGCTGTACCTCCCGCTGCACGGCGAGGAGGCCGCGGACGGCCACACACCCGTGACCGGGCTCATCGGTCTGCTGTCGCAGCGGGTCTACGACTACTCCTCCGGCAAGCGCGAGGAGCGCGCACCGGACGACGGGCAACTGCCGGAGATGGACGAGGCGCGCGCCCGGCTCATCGAGGGGATCATCGCCGAGAGCGAGGACGAGACCCTCATGGACCGCTACCTCGGCGGCGAGGAGCTCGACCTCAAGACGCTGATCCAGGACCTGGAGCGGGCCGTGGCACGCGGCTCCTTCCACCCCGTGCTGGCCGCTGCGCCGGCCGCTGAGGGCTGCAGACAGGGCATCGGCACCGTGGAGCTGCTGGAGTTGATCACCGGTGGCTTCCCGACGCCGCTGGAACGCGAGGTGCCGCGGGTCACCACGCCTCAGGGCACCGCGCACGCGCAGCTCAGCTGCGATCCGGACGGGCCGCTGGCCGCCGAGGTCGTGAAGACCTCCTCCGACCCGTACGTGGGGCGGATCAGCCTCGTGCGGGTCTTCTCGGGCACGTTGCGCCCCGACGAGACGGTCCACGTCTCCGGACACGGTCTGGAGGACCGCGGCCACGAGGACCACGACGTCGACGAGCGCGTCGGCGCCCTGTCCTCGCCGTTCGGCAAGCAGCAGCGGACGGTGCCGCACTGTGTCGCGGGCGACCTGGCCTGCGTCGCCAAACTGACCCGCGCGGAGACCGGGGACACCCTCTCCGCCAAGGACGACCCGCTGCTCATGGAGCCCTGGCTGATGCCGGACCCCCTGCTGCCGGTCGCCATCCAGGCGCACAGCAAGGCCGACGAGGACAAGCTGTCCGTCGGCCTGTCCCGGCTCGTCGCCGAGGACCCCACGATGCGGCTGGAGCAGAACCCCGACACGCGGCAGGTCGTGCTGTGGTGCCTGGGCGAGGCCCACATGGACGTGGCACTGGAGCGGCTGCGCACGCGCTACGGCGTGCAGGTCGACGCGGTGCCGCACAAGGTGGCGCTGCGCGAGACCTTCGGCGAGAAGTCGGCGGCGCGCGGACGGCACGTCAAGCAGTCCGGCGGGCACGGCCAGTACGCCATCTGCGACATCGAGGTGGAACCGCTGCCGGTCGGCTCCGGCATCGAGTTCGTCGACAAGGTCGTCGGCGGCGCGGTACCGCGGCAGTTCATCCCCTCGGTGGAGAAGGGCGTCCGCGCCCAGGCCGCCAAGGGCGTGGCCCTCGGCTTCCCGGTCGAGGACATCCGCATCACCCTGGTCGACGGCAAGGCGCACTCGGTGGACTCCTCCGACGCCGCCTTCCAGACGGCGGGCGCGCTCGCCCTGCGCGAGGCGGCCACCCAGTGCCGCATCCACCTGCTGGAACCCGTCAGCGAGATCCGGGTGATGGTGCCGGACGAGTACGTCGGTCCGGTCATGAGCGACCTGTCCGGGCGCCGCGGACGGGTGCTGGGCACCGAACCGGTCGGCCTGGGACGCACATTGGTGCGGGCCGAGGTACCGGAGATCGAGATCGGGCGCTACGCGGTCGACCTCAGGTCGCTGTCGCACGGCACCGGCCGGTACGGCCGCAGCTACGCCCGGCACGAGCCGATGCCGCCCCAGCTGGCGCAGAAACTGAGGGAGCAGCACGCCCAGGAGTCCGGCAAGTAACCCCCAGGTGGGGGAGGTTGGCGGCCCGGCGGAACGATCTTCTTCCGCCGGGCCGATGACGCACGTCACACGCCCCGTATACGCTGGGTGGGCGGCGTCGCAGGTGTGCCGGTGCCGCGGCCGGGGAAAGGGCCGGGCGGGTTCACTTCCGCGCGGGCGGGGACCAGAAGGGGGCGGCAGTGACCGACGGTTTCGACTTCCTGAGCCCGGGCGCGCAGATACCGCTGAGCGGTGTCGACGGGCAGACCGCGGCCACCCAGGCGCTCGCGTCGGCCGCCTACCGGGACAGCCCCCTGGAGGCCCTGTCGAAGGCCGACGAGGGCAAGTCCTCGGTCAAGGAAGCGCGGGTCAGGCTGCTCCAGGCGAACCTGGGCGAGGCCTTCGCCCGCGCCGTGCAGAACCGGATGCTGGGCGCCGCCCGCAACGAACTGGTGCAGTCCTTCGGCGCGGAGCCGCAGACCGTCGTCGAGCACTGCCTGGCCGCCAACCGGATCCGCCAGGAAAGGGACAACAAGCTGACGGCCGTCATGGTCGTGTTCGGCCTGCTCTTCCTGCCCGGGATGCTGATCTGGCTGGGCGCCTTCCAACTGCGCGCCGTCGTGGCGAAGTCCGAGGGCTCCAGGGCCGGGCTGCTCGGCTCGGTGGTCCTGGTCGTGGTCGGCTTCTTCGCCGTCCTGTTCGTCCTCGACCCGCCGCTCGCCGGCTTCTGGTCGCAGTACCTGCGGGTGATGATGGCGGCCCCGGTCCTCGGCTGGTTCTGGGCGAAGCGGATCTGTGAGCAGACGGCCAAGGACCTGCGCGAACGCTGGGCGGGGCTGGTCTCCGGCAGCGGCGTCGGCGCCAAGATCCCCGAGGCCGTGCCGCGCAACCCCAACGAGACCCGGGCCGAGAAGCTGCGCCAGAGCCTGGCCAAGCTCTCCGCCGAGCAGCAGAGCAACGTGGTCTTCTACGCCGGCCCCAAGGGCATACTCGGTATGGGCACCCGCTGGGGCATCTGGCAGATGGCCGAGGAGCTGACGCCCCGCGAGGGCCTCGCCGAGATCCACCCGTTCCGCAGCTGGGACGTGATCAAGGCGATCCACGGCCGGCTGCGCGACCTGCAGCGCGGCCCGCTGCACACCGGCGGCTTCACCAAGCCCCTGATACAGCACTGGGTCGTCGCCCCCGTGGGCGAGGACGCCAAGAAGATCGCCCGGCCGGCCGGCTCGGACGTCGACGGGTACACCGTCCGCGACTTCGAGATCCAGCGGATCTGCAACGAGCAGCAGTTCGGCAAGGGCAACCGGCACTACCTGGGCGTGCAGTTCGTGCTGTGGGACGGCCAGCTGGTGATGACCCTGATGGTCACCGTGACGGTGCTGGCCAGCACCCTGCGGGTCGAGGTGACCGGGCACGCCCTGGGGCCGGTGCACTCCCTGTTCACCACGGCGCCGGAGGCCAAGGAGAAGGAGACGAGTCACCCCGTCAAGTTCTGGGAGACGAAGAAGGTGCAGCTGCCGCTCGTGGAGAGCGCCGAGGTCGTCCGGCTGGCCGCGCGGGCCCCGTTCACCCGCTTCCCGCAGCTGCTGGACTACCTCGGCGGCAAGATCGTTCTGCCCGAGCCCTTCGGGCTGCGCCACACCTGGGCGTCGCCGCCCTGGAAGCACCGCTTCATGGCCGACGACGCGCTGCGCGCGGCCACCCCGGTGCTGCGCGCGGTGCACTCCGCGGCGATCGCCGTCATGGAGGAGAACGGCGTGGACACCACCAAGTTCACCGCACGCTCGCTGTTCCTGAGCACCTCGGTGCAGGACGCGTCGCCCAGCGAGGCCGACGTCTACTGACGGGCCCCGGGCCGGACGGCCGCCGTGCCGCCCCGGCCCGGCGGCGGGACGGGCCGGGTCAGCCGGCCGGCCAGGCGTCGGCGAGCATCTTGCGGGTGTCGGCGAGGAGCTGCGGCAGCACCTTGGTGTGGCCGACCACCGGCATGAAGTTGGTGTCGCCACCCCAGCGCGGCACCACGTGCTGGTGCAGGTGCGCGGCGATCCCCGCGCCCGCCACGGTGCCCTGGTTCATGCCGATGTTGAAGCCGTGGGCGCCGGAGGCCGAGCGCAGCGCGACCATGGCGCGCTTGGTGAACTCGGCCAGCTCGGTGGTCTCCGGCCCGTCGAGGTCGGTGTAGTCCGCGACGTGGCGGTAGGGGACCACCATGAGGTGGCCGCCGTTGTACGGGTAGAGGTTGAGGACCGCGTACACGGCGTCGCCGCGCGCGATGACCAGCCCGTCCTCGTCACTCATCTCCGGAATCGCGCAGAAGGGGCAGCCGTCCCCGGCCCCGGGGCCGGTCGGCTTGTTCTCGCCCTGGATGTACGCCATGCGGTGCGGCGTCCACAGGCGCTGGAACGCGTCCTGCGTCCCCACTCCGTTCTGCAGTTCCGGCTCACTCGTCATGTCTTGCAGCATATGGCGTCGTCCCGGGCCTGCGTGTCGCCGGGGGCGCTCCCGGCCACGTGGCACGATGCTGGCCCCATGTCCATGGATGACGAGCGGCGGCTGCGGGAGTGGGAGCGTTGGGGCAGCGTGCCGCTGTCCATCGGGTCCCTGGTGTTCCTCGTCACGTACGCGGTGCGCGTGCTCGTCCCGGACCTGCCGCCCGACTGGTCGGACCTACTGCTGCTGATCACCGTCGTGACCTGGGGGTTCTTCGTACTGGACTACCTGGTTCGGGTGGCCGTCGCACCGCACCGCTGGACGTACGTCCGCCGGCGTTGGCTCGACCTCGTGGTGGTGATCCTGCCGCTGCTGCGTCCGCTGCGCATGCTGCAGCTCTACGGGCAGATGCTGAACCGCCACCAGCAGCCGCGGCTCTCCCTGGAAGCCCGGGTCATGTCCTATGCGGGGCTCAGCGCCCTCCTGCTCGGCTTCGCGGCGAGCCTGCAGGTCTACGCGTACGAGCGGTACACCCCCGGCGCGGAGATCCGGACCTACGGCCAGTCGGTGTGGTGGCTCTGCTCCACGATCACCACGACCGGGTACGGCGACCTCGTCCCCGTCACGGTGCGCGGGCGGGTGATCGCCGTCGGCGTGATGTTCCTGGGCGTGGTCCTGATCGGCGCGGTCGTCGGGTCGTTCTCGTCCTGGCTGGTCAAGAGCTTCCGCCGGCCCGGGGAGCGGTCGGACGTACCGGGGCCCCCGGAGGGCGAATAGCCTCCGGGGCCCCGGTCGTGCGAACCGGCGGTCAGACCTGGACGCGGTCCTCGACGGCCTTGGCGATCTCGGCGATCGCCTCGTCGCGCGGGATGCCGTTCTTCTGCGAGCCGTCCCGGTAGCGGAAGGAGACCGAGCCCGCCGCCATGTCCTCGTCGCCGACGATGACCATGAACGGCACCTTGCTCCGCTGGGCGTTGCGGATCTTCTTCTGCATGCGGTCCGCCGAGGCGTCCACCTCGACCCGCAGGCCCTTCTTCTTCGCCTCGGCGGCGAACTCCTGCAGGTAGGGCACGTGCGCGTCGCCGATCGGGATGCCGACCGCCTGGACCGGCGCCAGCCAGACCGGGAAGGCACCCGCGTAGTGCTCCAGCAGCACCGCGAAGAAGCGCTCGATGGAGCCGAAGAGCGCGCGGTGGATCATGACCGGGCGCTGCTTGGAGCCGTCGGCCGCCGTGTACTCCAGGTCGAAGCGCTCCGGCAGGTTGAAGTCGAGCTGCACGGTCGACATCTGCCACGTGCGGCCGATGGCGTCCTTGGCCTGGACGGAGATCTTGGGACCGTAGAAGGCGGCGCCGCCCGGGTCGGGGACGAGCGGGAGGCCCTGCTTCTCGGCCACCTGCCGCAGCGTCTCGGTGGCCTCCTCCCAGATCTCGTCGGAGCCGACGAACTTCTCCGGGTCCTTGGTGGACAGCTCCAGGTAGAAGTCGGTCAGGCCGTAGTCGCGCAGCAGGTTGAGGACGAAGGTGAGCGTCTTGTCGAGCTCGTCCGCCATCTGCTCCCTGGTGCAGTAGATGTGCGCGTCGTCCTGGGTGAAGCCGCGGGCACGGGTGAGGCCGTGCACGACACCCGACTTCTCGTACCGGTACACGGTGCCGAACTCGAACAGGCGCAGCGGCAGTTCACGGTACGAGCGACCGCGCGCGTCGAAGACCAGATTGTGCATCGGGCAGTTCATGGGCTTGAGGTAGTAGTCCACGCCCTCGTCGAGCTGCATGGGCGGGTACATGCCGTCGGCGTACCAGTCCAGGTGGCCCGAGGTCTCGAAGAGCTTCCCCTTGGTGGCGTGCGGGGTATAGACGAACTCGTAGCCCTCCTCCTCGTGCCGGCGGCGCGAGTAGTCCTCCATGACCCGGCGGATGATGCCGCCCTTGGGGTGGAAGACCGCCAGGCCCGAGCCGATCTGCTCCGGGATGGAGAACAGGTCGAGTTCCTGGCCGAGCTTGCGGTGGTCGCGCTTCTCGGCCTCGACGAGGAAGTCCAGGTACGCCTTGAGCTCGTCCCTGGACGGCCAGGCGGTGCCGTAGATCCGCTGCAGCTGCTTGTTCTTCTCGCTGCCGCGCCAGTAGGCGGCGGCCGAGCGCATCAGCTTGAACGCGGGGATGATCCGGGTGGAGGGCAGGTGGGGACCGCGGCAGAGGTCCTTCCAGCACAGCTCGCCGGTCTTGGCGTCCAGGTTGTCGTAGATGGTCAGTTCGCCGGCGCCGACCTCCGCGGAGGCGCCCTCGGCGGCCTCGGCGGCGGAGCCCTTGAGGCCGATCAGCTCCAGCTTGTAGGGCTCGTCGGCGAGTTCCTCGCGGGCCTCGTCGTCGCTGACGGCACGGCGGGAGAAGCGCTGACCGCGCTTGACGATCTCCTGCATCTTCTTCTCGATGCGCTTGAGGTCGTCGGGGTGGAAGGGCTTGTCGACGTCGAAGTCGTAGTAGAAGCCGTCCTTGATCGGCGGGCCGATGCCGAGCTTGGCCTCCGGGAAGAGCTCCTGCACGGCCTGGGCCATCACGTGCGCGGTGGAGTGGCGCAGGATGTTGAGGCCGTCCTCGCTGGCGATCCCGACGGGCTCGACCTCGTCGCCGTCGGCGACCTCGTGGGTGAGGTCCTTGAGCTGGCCCCCCACGCGCGCGGCGACGACGGTGCGGTCGCCGTCGAAGAGCTCGGCCGCCGTCGTGCCCGTGGTGACCAGCCGCTCTTCCTGCTCCTCGGAATCGCGTTTGATGATCACACGGACGTCTGACACCGGTCTCTCCTGACGTATGTCCCACTGGGTCCGGCAGCGGAATGCTGCACCGCTGAATCCTACCGAGCCGCACGGGTGCCCCGCGAAGCGATGGCCCCGGCGGCGCGGCCGCCGCCCGGCGGGCACCCCGGTCAGCCGCCGAAGGAGTCCTCGAAGGTGTCGACGCCGCCGTGCAGGGCTTTCATCAGCCGGTCGCGGTCGGCCTCGTCGACGTGCACGGGGGTCAGCACGGACGCGTGGGTGAGGTGACGGAAGCCGGTACGCCGTTCCAGCCGCCCGGAGAGCCGGACGGGCAGCCCGACCAGGTGCGCCTGGGCCGCGATGCGGTACCCATCCTCCGGCAGGCGGACGCGTACGTGGCGTACGTCGGCACCGGCCAGCACACGCAGCCGGACGGTGCCGCCCCCGGAGGGACGCGGCCGGCGCAGCCGGGTGACGGTGCCGGTGATCCGCACGTCGACGGAGGGTTCCCCGCGCACGTAACGATCACTGGCGGCCTCCAGCGCGGGGAGGTCGCCAGGGGAGAACTCGACCGGCTCCGGCACGGTCGCGAACCCCGCCGGTGGCCCGGCCGCCGGTGCCCAGGCCAGGGTGACCGCCACGCCCTCGGTGCCGCGCACCATCCGGATCAGGGAGTCGGCCAGTTCGTGGCAGACGCCGAGGCCCACGGCCGCGTCGAAGGCCTCCATGCCGCCGGTGGTCCGCTGGTAGTCCACGGCGTCCCGGGCGGCCTGCAGGGCACGCAGCAGCGTGGTCACGATGCGGCGGCCCTCGGGCACCGGCGCGTACGCCGTGAGCTGGTGCCCCGGCGCGTCCCCGACCAGCACCTGTTCCAGGAAGGCGTCGGCGTGCCCGGTGTGGCGCGCGCCGAAGTAGCCGAAGCGGTCGCGTTCGGCACGGGCTGCGGACATGAGCATGGCGCGGGCGGCGGCGCGCAACTGCTCCGCGGCCGTCCACGGCACGGCCGCACCGGCGGCCGGCGGCGGCTCGCGGTGCCAGCGGATCTCGTCGCCGGGGACGGCAAGCGCGGTCAGCACCTCGCGCGCCGACGGCTCGCCGCAGCGGGCGAGGGCGTCGAGGGCCTCGCCCAGCAGTTCGGCGTGGTCGGCGTAGCGGGCGCCCGCGGTACGCCGATCGGGCACCAGGAGGCTGGTCCGGGCGGCGGACGCCGGCTCGCCGGGGGGCGTCCAGCGTGTGTAGCGTCCGGGGGCGCCGCCGCGCAGCCGCCAGCCGTGGCGGGCGAGGAGGGCGACGAGGACGCCGGGGTCGACCCGCTCGGGGTCGGGCGGGACGAGTGCGTCGTCGGCCGTCGGGCTCATCAGGGCCTCCCTCCCGCCCCGACCCGCGTCATGATCTCGCACAGGGCCCGGTCGTCGAATATCCGCGCGGTGGGTATCCGCACGGTGGTCTTGCGCCTGCCGGTCACCGCGTGACCGGCGAGGTTCGTCCAGTAGCAGCAGTGCCGCAGCTCCAGCCGGTCGTGGCTGGCGCGCAGCCACTCCTCCTGGGTGCGGGGCACGAGCATCACCACGAGGATCTTGTGTACCGAGACCGGGTTCCGGGCCAGCTTCACCAGGTGCTCGTTCTCGAGCGTGAAGGCGAAGGTCGGGCCAGCGGGCCGCGGGGCGACCTGGTAGGTGCACTTGAGCTGCACCTTGATGGTCACTTCGTCGTCCACGCTGTGGCCGTGCGAACTGTGGCTTATGTGCCAGTCGATGCCGTTGTCCGGGAAGGGCTGGGCGAGCGAACAGCCGGCGGCCGCCGCCACCGCGTGCAGATATCCCACTTGGAGGGTTTCCATGCAGCTGGTGGTGGCGAGTCCGCCGCGCAACGGTGCGTTCCGTTCGGACAGCAGCCCACCCGGGCCGGGCTGCTCGAGCGCCATCGCTCTCCGTGCCTTCCGGGCGCGGGAATCCTGGTGACCCCCGTTGCCATCTTCATCCCCACCAGCGACAAGTCGCAAACCGTTGCGGTTCGGTGACGTGCGGTCACGGGTACGTACCGTAAGGGCGCCCCTCCGGCCGCCCAAATCCTGCGATCCGCACGGGAGGTGCGCCATGCCGCACTGGTACGACGGCCCGCTGGCCGCCTTCGACACGGAGACCACGGGGGTCGACGTGGAGCACGACCGGGTCGTCTCGGCCGCGTTGGTGGTCGAGGACGCCCCCGGCATACCGGCCAGGACGACCCGCTGGCTGGTGGACCCGGGGGTCCCGGTGCCCGAAGGGGCCCGCGCGGTACACGGGCTGGACGACGACCACCTCCGGGCGAACGGACGCCGCCCCGGCCCGGTGATGGAGGAACTGGCACGCGCGCTGGCCGAGCAGGCCGCGGCCGGCGTGCCGCTGGTGGTGATGAACGCGCCCTTCGACCTGACGCTGCTCGACCGGGAGTTGAAACGCCACCGCGGCATGCCGCTCGACGCCTACCTGGTCCGCGGCGCGCTGCGCGTCCTCGACCCCCGGGTCCTGGACAAGCACCTCGACCGCTACCGCAAGGGCCGCCGCACCCTCACCGACCTGTGCGCGCACTACGGCGTGGTGCTGACCGACGCTCACGACGCCGCGGCGGACGCCCTCGCCGCGCTCACACTCGTACGAGTGCTGGGACACCGCTTCTCCACGCGCATCGGCGGCGTGCCGCCCGCCGAACTGCACGCCCGGCAGGCGGTCTGGCACGCCGGCCAGGCCCGCGGGCTGCAGGCCTGGTTCGCCCGCAGCGGCACGGACGAGCAGGTCGACCCGGCATGGCCGCTGCGGCCGTCGCCCGCTCGGACACCCGAGGAGCCGGCGGCCTAGGCCCTGTCGTCGAAGTCCCTCCCCCGGCCTTCGCCCGGGGGTGCCCCCACCCCGCGGCACCTGGCGCGGCACCTCCCAGCGGAGCTGGGGGAGCTACTTTGACGACAGGGCCCAGCGCACGACGAAGGGCCGGTCCTAGATGGACCGGCCCTTCGTGACGGTGGGCGATACTGGGATCGAACCAGTGACCCCTTCGGTGTGAACGAAGTGCTCTCCCGCTGAGCTAATCGCCCGGGACGACCTGAACAATACAGGGCACCGGCGGCTGCGTTCAAACGGCTTCCCGGCCGGGTGCGCCCTCCGCGCGCAACCGGGCGGCCATGCCGCGCCTCCCCTGCCGCATCATCAGGGCGTGGTTCGCCCGGAACAGCGGCCGGCACGGCACGGCCAGCCGCCGCATCAGCGGCTTGTTGACGATCACTTCCTCCTCGAAGAGCAGCCGGGTGCCGCCGTCCGCGCCGTCCGCGCCGACCGTCCACCGCACCCACCCCTCCAGGTCCCCGTACATCGCCGCCTCAAGAACCCGCGCCCCCGGGTCGCGGCGGGTCTGCTGCGCGGTGACGAACAGGTCGTACGGCAGGACCGAGCGCAAGCGCAGCATGCCGGCGGTCTCGCCGGTCTGCCGCACCTCGCGGACCTGGGGCCACCAGGCCGGGTACTCGTGCGGGCGCTCCAGGAGGTCGTACACGGCCTCGGGCGAGGCGGCGATCCGCCACAGACTGCGGAAGCGGTAACGGCTCCAGTCCATGCAGCCAGTGTGCGTACTCAGCGCGGATCTGAGTACCGGCGCGCATGCCCGGCCACGTGGGCCGCGCCACACTCCGAGCCATGGACACCACGCCCCCGCCGCACGACCGCTGCCCCGCGTGCGGCGCCTACCTGCCCGCGACGCCGCCGCCCGCCTGTCCGCGCTGCGCGCTGCCCCTGCTCGGGCCGGTCGCCGAGGAACTGCGCGAGACCGACCGCGCGCTCCTGCGGCTGGACGCCGAGCGTGGCCGCCTCATCGCCCGGCGCGGGCAGTTGCTGGCGCAACTGCGGCCGCCGTACCCTCCGGCCCCGTGGGGCACGCGGCCGGCTCCGCCCCGGGGTGGCCCGCCGCGCCGCGAGACGTCGCCGCGCGCGGTGCAGAACCTGCTGCTGGCCCTGGGCGGTGTGCTGCTGGCGGTCGCGGCCATCGCGTTCACCGTCATCAGCTGGGGCCACCTCGGCATCGGCGGCCGGGCCGCCGTGCTGGGCGCGCTGACCCTCGCGGCGACGGGCGTCCCGTCGCTGCTGCTGCGCCGCGCGCTGACCGCCACGGCCGAGGTCGTCGCCTGCCTCGGCCTCGTCCTGCTGCTGCTCGACGCGTACGCGCTCCACCGCGTGGTGTTCTCCGGCACGGACGGGCTGCGCTACGCGGCGGTGTCCCTGGCCGTCGTCACCGCGCTGTGGGCCGGGTACGGAAAGGCGCTCGGGCGGCTCGTGCTGCCCGTGCCCTTCGCCGTGGCGATCGGTCAACTCCCCCTGGCGCTGTGGGCGTCGGCCGCGCAGTCGGCGTACGGTCTGGCGACCGCCCTGCTCGTCACGGCCGCCCTGGACGCGGCGGCCGCCCTCCTCACCGCCGGGCGCGGGACGCGGATCACCGCCGCGGTCGCCGGGACGGCGCTCGGGACGGCCGGACTGCTCACCGCGGGCGGGCTCTCCCTGTCGGCCGGCGACACGGGTGCGGCACTGCGCGCGGGCGCGCTGCTGCTGGGCGCGGCGGCGGTCGCCCTCGCCGTCGCGCTGCGGCCCGCCGTGCCCGCCGCCGTGTCCGGGATCCTGTCCGGGGTCGTGGCGCTCGCGGTCGTCGGCGCGGCAGGCGGGCTCGTGCGGGCCGGCGTGCCCGGCGACTGGGTCGTCCCGGAGTACCTGGTGTGCGCGGCGGTCGTGCTGGGTGCGGCGGCCCTCGCCGTACCGGCCCGCCTCCGCCCGGTGGCCGCGGGTCTCGCGGCCGGCGCCGCCACGGTGCACGCCCTCGCACTGCTGTGGGCGCTGCCCTCGCTGGTCGTGGGCGTCCTCACGCCCGACGCGTGGGACGGCGCGTACGGCGCGGTCGCGGTGGCCGGCCTGCTCGCCGCGGAACTGGCCGCGGCGGCGCGGCTGCACCGCGGCACCCCGTACGGCCCGGTCGCCGCCTCCGGCGCCCTGGTGTCGGCCGCGCTCGCGGTGTGCGTGCCCGGCCCGCTGCCCGTACGGCTCGTCGTCGTGGCCGCCCTGCTCGCGCTGTCGGCCAGGGCCCTGACCTGGACCGCCCTGGCGACAGCGTGCGGGCTCGCCGCGACGGCTGTCGCCTGGGCCCACCCGCAGCGCACGACGACGCTCATCGTGCTCGCCGTGCTGACGGCCTGCCTCGGCGCGCTGTACGCCGTGGCGTCGCACACCCGCGTGGTGAGCGCCGCCGCCGTGGTCGCCTGCGCGGCCGGCCTCGCCTGGACCGGACTGCCCGCGCACGCGGCGGCGTTCACCCTCCTCGCGATTGCCGCGGCCGCCCAGGCAGCCGCCCTCCGCACCCCCGGGCGCTTCTTCGAGCACCCCGGCCACGCGGCGGCCCTCCTCGGGGTCGTCCTCGTCGCCGACGACCGCGCACTGCTCGCCCTCGCGCTCGCCCTCGCGGGCGTCCTCGCCGCGGCGGTCGCGGCGCTGCGGGCCGACCGGCGGTGGCTCGGGTACGTCGCGACCTGCCTGATGGTCGCGGCCGGTTGGGTGCGCCTCGCGGCGTCCGACGTCCACGTCCCGGAGGCGTACACGCTCCCCGTCACGGTCGCCGCCCTGGGCGTCGGCGCCCTGCGCCGGCGCCGTGACTCCGCGTTCTCCTCCTGGGCCGCCTACGCCCCCGGACTCTCCGCGACCCTGCTCCCGAGCCTCGCCGCCGCCTGGGGAGACCCGGGCTGGGTCCGCCCCCTGTTCCTGGGCGCGGCCTCGCTCGCCGTGATGCTCCTTGGTGCCCGGCACCGGCTGGCGGCGCCGCTCCTGCTGGGGTCGGGCGTGCTCGCACTCGACGCGCTGCACGAACTGGCGCCCTACATCGCCCAGGCCCTCGGCGCGCTCCCCCGCTGGGTGCCGCTCGCCCTGGCGGGCGTCCTCCTGCTGGCGGTCGGGGCGACGTACGAGCACCGTCTGCGCGACGTGCGGCGCGTGCGGGACGCGCTGGGGCGCCTGCGGTAGGAATCGTGCGGGTGGGTGGGTTGTGGTCGCGGTCCGTTGTCGCGTGCGGGTTGCTTGCGCCCCTCCCCCAGCCATCGGCCAGGGGACCCCACAGGGCTCGCGGTCCGGCCCTACGTCATTCGGCTCCGGGTTCGCCGCTCGGCTCGCCCAGCCAACGCTGGGAGGTGCGCCCACGGGCGCACCCCGCCACACCCCCTCCCGCCGGTTCGGGCACAGGACGGCGGGACGGGGGGTTGGGGGAAGTCACCCTCCGCCCGGCCGAACCGCACCTGGTATACCGGCGACGTGATCGAACCTCGCCCCGGGGAAGACCCGTCCACCTTCAAGGCCGTCCTTCTGGACTGGGTGGGAACGCTCATCGTCCCCAAGTGGGGTCCTGACCACGCCGGTCCGAAGGGCGGGTCGTGGATCGAGGGCGCGTTGCGGCGCCTCGCCCGGGACACCTCGCCGGCGGAGGTGAGGCGGCTCAGCGCGGCACTCGACACGGCGATCGGGCAGCCTGCCGTGGCGCGGGCGATGACCGGCGCGGACGCGTCCTTGGGGTCGTACCGCGCCGGTTTCGCGCGGTGGGTCTCGGCCGCGGGCATCGACGAGGCCTTGATGGGCGCCCTGTACGACGAGCTCGCGCAGCCGGACGCCGATCTCTTCGCGACGGACGTGGAGCGGACGCTTGCGACGCTGAAGGCCGCCGGGGTCGGGGTGGCCGTGGTCAGTGACGTCCACTTCGACATCCGCCCCTGGTTCGTGAAGGCGGGCCTCGACGGTCACGTCGACCGGTTCGTGCTTTCCTTCGAGCACGGTGTCTGCAAGCCCGATCCCGCCATCTTCCGAGTGGCGCTGGACGTGCTCGGGGTGGGCCCGGACGAGGCGCTGATGGTCGGGGACCGTTCCGGTCACGACGGCGCGGCGGTCGAGGCGGGCATCCCGACACTGCTGGTCCCGCCACTCGCCGAGGCCACCGAGGAGCGCCTCCACCTCGTGCTCGCATCCTGCGGACTGCGTCGGCACGTACGCCCCTGACACCCTGGCCGAAGTCCGGGGAGGGCGGGCGGGAGAACCGCCCGCCGCGGGCGCAAACGAGCCGCACACAACAACCGGCCGCGCACGCGGGCTGCCCTCCGGGACGGCACCCCGCCGCCACCGCCGCCCCGACCAGGCACCCCGCCGCCACCACCGCAAGCGGCACGAGCGTCCACGCCGCGACCGCGACCACCGCCGGCCCGCCCGCGAGCAGCAGCACCGCACGGCGCGGCCGGCGGCACGAAGGCCCGCAGCCCCGCCGCCGAGCGCGACCGCGGTGAGCACACTGACGCCGGTGAGAGCTTCCCCGCCGGGCAGCGCCCCCAGATGAACGTGAAGAGGGCACTCGTGATGAGAGCGGGCCGGCACAAAGGGAGCACGATGCTCCATAGACGCGCGGATGTGCGCAGCCGTCGATACGGGCCGCCTCGGCAATTCCCGGCTTGATTGCGTATGAATTGCACCATGGGAAAGACGAAGAACGCGTCGGCGGCGAGGTATTTCCCGAGCAGCAACGGAAGGTAAGTGTTGATCAGGTCGGTTTTCGAGAGCACGTACCAAAAAGGCCGGCAGCCGCGTCGAGATCATCACGGCCAAGAGCAGGTTGCGCCCGGTGAGGCGGATCCTGGCGAAGGCGTAGGCCGCCCAGCGAGCAGGAGATGAGCACGCCCACCACCGAACCGGCGGCCAGTACGGGCGAGTTGGCGGAGAAGGCGGGTACGGGGATGTCCGCGATGCCGCGGGTCAGCCACCGGTAGTCGTCGGCGGTGGGTCGCCCGGGGCAGCAGTTCCAGGCTGGCGACGATCTCGTCGCCGGGCTTGAACCGGGCCCCGACCAGCCACACCCCCGGTGGAGGGATCACCGCGAGCAGGGCCGGGGCGCCCGCGTGCCGGGCGAGGGTGCGCGCCGTGCGGCGGGGGCCCCTTTCGGCGGAGGTTCATCGGGCGTCCGTCCGACCTCGCGCGGAACAGCACCGCGGTCAGCAGGCGCACGCCCGGAATCGCACCGGGGAGATCATCGGGGCGGGGTGAGGAACGGAACCGCCGCCAGGCCCCGCCCCCGCCGACCTGCGCCGCCCCGTACAGCCGCGCTGCCGTTCTGGCGCGGGGATAGAGGTTCGTTCAGGTGCATCACCCCGTGGTTTTCGCCGGCACGTACAGGTCGCCCTCGGCGGCGCTGATCTTGTGGACACGGCGTCGAACTCGTCCCACTCCCGCCAGGGCGGGGGGACGCCGACGCGTTGGAAAGCCTCCGGGGCTGTGGACGACGGCGAAGGCGTCCCCGCCGACGGGGACGCCGAGCAGCCTGCCATGGGCCTCGCCGGCCCGACTGGGCGTTCAGGTGGATGGGCGGGCGGTCCTTCGCGAAAAGAGCGGCCGTCTTCACCTGGCCCTGGGCGCTACCGGGGGTAGCGGATGGTCACCGTCCCGCCGTCCGGGTCGCCACCGGCACCGCAGCGGGCCTCCGGCAGGGCCGGCGTGGCGAGGGCGGCCCCGGCCGCCCTCAGGCCCCGTGTCCCGCGCGCACTCCGTCGAACGCTCACGACAGGCCCTTCGGGCGGACGCCACCCCACGTCCCGCGGAAGGCCTGAACACCACGATCGCCGGGCACACGACGAGGGCCCGGAAGCCGCTGCCGGCTTCCGGGCCCTCGGTCCGGGTGGGCGATACTGGGATCGAACCAGTGACCCCTTCGGTGTGAACGAAGTGCTCTCCCGCTGAGCTAATCGCCCCGGTGCGGGAACAACATTACCGCATGTCAGCGGGTGCCCCGACCATCGCGCACGGCGCACCCTCAGTGGAGGTCGGCCTTCCACGGCATCACGAGGCCGAACCGCCACACGTAGTAGCCCATCAGGACGCCGATGATCACCAGTCCGATGACGGTCAGCGTCAGGTTCCGCCGCCGCACCTTCGGGTCGAGCGCCTTCTGCGCCGCCTCGGTGACCTTCCGCTTGGTCCAGCGCAGCACCAGCTGGGCCCAGACGAACTCGGTCGCCCAGACCGCCATGCCGGCGAAGATCACCACCCAGCCGGGCCCCGGCAGCGGAAGCAGGACCACGCCCGTCCCGACGATCGCCAGACCCACCAGGAAGACCCCGGCCTGCCAGCTCACGTGCAGCGCGCGGGAGCGCCGGATGAAACGCGGCGCCCTCGACCCCAGCGGGCGCTCGGAGCCCTGCGGCTCCTCGCCCCCGCCGCCCCCCTTGCCGACGGTCGCGGGATCCATGGCCACAGCCGCCTCCCGCCCGTCACTCTCCGCAGTCATGCCGCCAAACTTACCCGACCCCGCTTCGTCACCGGAATGGCTCGCCGGGGAGGAAAAGAACTCGGCCGGACGAGGTACCGGAACCCTCACAAACCCGTCAGAGGGGTTTACAACGTCCCCGCAGGTGGCATGTCGATTTCGCCGACGTGCGAATCCCCGAGCGCACACTGAGCGAAAGGCCCTGGCGCTTATGAACACCACGGTCAGCTGCGAGCTGCACCTGCGCCTCGTTGTGTCGAGCGAATCGTCACTGCCCGTACCCGCGGGCTTGCGGTACGACACGGCCGATCCCTACGCCGTGCACGCCACCTTCCACACCGGTGCCGAGGAGACAGTCGAATGGGTTTTCGCCCGCGACCTGCTCGCCGAAGGTCTGCACCGGCCCACCGGCACCGGCGACGTCCGGGTCTGGCCGTCCCGCAGTCACGGCCAGGGCGTCGTGTGCATCGCCCTCAGCTCTCCGGAGGGGGAGGCGCTGCTCGAGGCCCCTGCGCGGGCCCTGGAGTCGTTCCTCAAGCGGACCGACGCCGCGGTGCCCCCCGGCACCGAACACCGTCATTTCGACCTGGACACGGAGCTCTCGCACATCCTCGCCGAGAGCTGAGTCCACCGACCGTCCGTCGCCGTACGCATCTCGGGGGTACGGCGCGGACCCGACCTGCCAGAGCCGTCGTCGGGGAGCAGCACGCTCCACGACGACGGCTCTCGCGCTACAGTCACCGGAACGCCCGACCCACCAGGCCAGGGAGAGAGCGATCCCGTGCTGATCAACCATGACACCAGGTGCGCACTCGACTGCGTGGTGGATCTCATCAACACCACACCGGAGAGTGACGGCCGCGAGGGTCTGAGCGACCTCGCCGCGCTGCGCGCGTTCGTGGAGCGCAACGAGGTCAGCGAGGTGGGCACGCTCGACGAGGACGACCTCGTCGCGGTGCGTGCCGTACGGCAGCTCTTCGCCCAGGTCTTCTCCGCGCCCGGCACGGCCGAGGCCGCGGCCCTGATCAACTCGCTCGTCGCCGAGGCCGGCACCACGCCCAGGCTCACCGACCATGACGGCTACGACTGGCACGTCCACTACTTCGCCCCGGGCGCCTCCCTTGCCGAGCACCTGGCCGCCGACTGCGGGATGGCCCTGGCGTTCCTCCTCGTCGCCGGTGAGCGCGAGCGGCTGCGCCGATGCGACGCCCCCGACTGCCGACGCGCCTTCGTCGACCTGTCACGGAACCGCTCGCGCCGCTACTGCGACAGCCGCACCTGCGGCAACAGGCTCCACGTCGCCGCCTACCGGGCGCGCCGCCGCGAGGCCGTCGCCGTCCCGGCTCAGAACGGCCAGAGGTCGTAGAGCCCGCCCAAGGCGAGCAGACTGCCGATCACGGCCAGGAACAGCATGAGCGGCGGCTGGGAGAGGGCGAACAGGCAGCCGCGGGGCTCGTCGTCGTCTGCTTCGGCTTCCATGCCCTTACGGTGTGCTCGGAGGGACGCGAACTCGCACAACCGTACGCCCCCGGACACGCCAAATCCCGCTCAGGGGGCGGTAGTCGAGGTCCGCCAGGGCGATGATGGCGTAGCCCCGCCGCCCCCGGCCACCAACACGCCGCTCAGATCCCCCTGCGCTTGAGGATCTCCTCGATCTCACCGAATTCGGCCAGGTCGGGATCGGTCTTCGCCGCCTTCGGGACCGGTTTCTTCCCCTGCGCCAGAGCCGGCGCCCCCACGCCCGGCGCGACAGCCCGGCCCGCGCTCCCCTGCGCGACGCCCTTGCTGCGTCCGACCCGCGCGAGGACGTACAGCACGACCGACAGGGCGAGCACGCCGAAGCCCGCCCACACCGACGGCTTGAACACCAGGTCCGCCGCCCAGTCGGCGACGGCCCGGACGACGGTCCCGGCCAGCGAGACAAGGCCCGTCATGTACAGGCCGACGGGCAGCAGCGCCGCCGCCGCGATCATCGTCGCCCTGCGGAACCTGCGCCGGTAGGCGGTGAGCAGGGCGATCACCAGGCCCGCCGCGGACAGCGCGACACACACGGTCGAGGTCAGCATGCGGAGCTCCTCCGAAGTGGTCTGTTCGCTCCATCGTGCACCCGCCCGGCGCCCGCGGGCCACGGCCGGGCGGGAACCTCAGGGTGATCTCCGGGACGGCTCCTCCCCCGGTGGGAGACTGGCCCCATGAACGAAGCGACCCCCCGCACCGTGGTCCTCGAGTACTGGTGCGAGCTCCAGTGCCCCGACTGCGCCGCCGCCCTCACCGACCTGCACGCCCTGCGCGAGCGGTACGGCGCCGCCCTGGAGATCCAGCTGCGGCACTTCCCGCTGGAGAAGCACAAGCACTCCTACGCCGCCGCCCAGGCCGCGGAGGAGGCCTTCGCCCAGGGCCACGGCTGGGAGTACGCCGAGGCGGTCCTCGCCCGCACGGAGGAGCTGAGCGAGCGGGGCGAGGCGCTGCTGGTCGAGATCGCGGCCGAGCTCGGGCTCGACGCGGAAGAGGTCGACACGGCGCTCGTCGACGGGCGGCATCTCCTCGTCGTCGACGCCGACCAGGCCGAGGGCAAGGCCATCGGGGTCACCGGCACCCCCACCTACGTCATCTCCGGCGAGCGCCTCGACGGCGGCAGGTCCCAGGACGGCCTGCGCACCCGCATCGAATCACTCGCAGACGCCGCCCTGGCCCACTGACCATCACGCACCGCGCACTCATCGGCGTGCGCACGCCAGCGCACGCCGGTCGGTGGGTGCGCCCCCCTCCCGCCCGATCGCCCTGCGCGCTCAGTGACCGCCTCGCGGGGTACGTCGGGTGGGCCGGGTGAAGGCAGCGCCGCCGGTGAACCGGCCGCACCGCCGGCGGGGCCAACCCCGGACACTCAGACAAGCGGCTTCGCCAAGTGCACCTCTGTCACCCCGTACCCCAGCGAAGCGTAGAGCCCCTCCGCCGCCTCGTTCCCGGCGAAGACGTTGAGGCCGAGCCACCGCAGTCCCGCCGCCAGGCACTCCCGCTCCGCGACGAGCATGAGCGTGCGCCCGTGGCCCCGTTTCCGGTGCCCCGCTGCGACGCGGACGTCGAAGACGAATCCCGTGTCCTCGTCCCTCCGCCCCACCCACAGCTCCCCCACCGGGTCCCCCACCCCGGTCCTGCCGGCCTCCCGTGCCCTCAGCACCCTCAGCACCGCACCGGGCGTCGCGAGCCCCTCGGGCAGGGCCGTCCGGTCGTCCGCCTCGGCCTTCTCGCGAGCCTGCGCCTCGGGCACGCCGTGCCGCGTCCAGGACCGGACGTAGTCGTCCTGTCTGCGGGCCACCCACCCCGGGTACTCCGCCTCCGTCATGGGCCGCACGACGCTGCCCTCGGGCAGGGCCGGGGGCACGTCGGGCAGCGCCTTGCGCATGCTCCGGTTGCGGACGACGTACCCCAGCACGCCCGCGAGGCGGAGCGCGGCCGTGTCCTGCGTCCGCACCGAGACCTCGATGCGGCGGCAGCCCCACCCCCGCAGGACCTCCTCCGCGGCGAGGGCGGCGACCGTGCCGCGGCCGCGGCGCTGCTGGTCGTGGTCGATCCGCAGCGCGGCGATGCGGCCGGCCTCGGGCCCGAACCGGGCGTCGGTGCACAAGGTGGTCTCCCCCACCGGTCGCCCGTTGACGCAGACATGGAAGCGGCGGGCGCGTACTCCGCCGCGCCAGCGCTGCTCGGGCTCGGCCGGGCGCAGGGTGGTGGTCATGGTGTGGAGTTGTACCGGGTCGCCGCGGTTACGTCACGGGTTCAACCATCCCGGACTCAGGGGTTCGGGTGCTCCGCCGACCGCTCCGCGAAGACCCGCATCGCCTTGGCCGTGACCGGGCCGGGGTGGGACCCGGTGGCCAGGTCACGGTCGTCGACCCGGTGGACGCCCTGGACGTCGCGGAGCGAGGAGGTCACGAAGATCTCCTCCGCTTCGGCGAGGGCCTCGAACGGCAGGTCGGCCTCCTCGGCGCCCGCCCAGTCGATGACGAGCTCGCGGGTGATCCCGGCGAGGCAGCCCGAGGCGAGCGGCGGCGTGAGCAGCTTGCCCCCGAGGACGACGAAGACGTTGGAGCCGGTGCCTTCGCAGAGGCGTCCTTGCGTGTTGGCGAACAGCGCCTCGGAGGCGCCGTGCTGGTGGGCGCGGGCCAGGGCGACGACGTTCTCCCCGTACGAGGTGGTCTTGAGCCCCGCGAGGGCGCCCTTCTCGTTGCGGGTCCAGGGGACGGTGACGACGGCGGTCGTGTCCGGACGGACGGTCGCGGCACCGAGGGCGACGACCAGGGTGGGGCCGGTGGTGCCGCGCTCGGAGCCGAGCGGCGAGGCGCCGCCGGTGTACGTGACGCGGAGCCGGCCGTGGGGAACCGGGTTGGCGGCGAGTACGGCCTCGCAGGCGTGGCGCACCTCGTCCTGGTCGGGCTCGGGCAGGCCGAGGCCGCGCGCGGAGCGGGTCAGCCTGCGCAGGTGGCGGTCCATCGCGAACGCGGTGCCGCCGGTCGCCTTGAGCGTCTCGAAGACGCCGTCCCCGACGGTCAGGCCATGGTCCATGACGGACACGGACGCCTCGTCGGTCTCGCGCAGCGCGCCGTTGACCCAGATCGGGCCCAGGGTGGTCGTGCTCACGGTGTCACTCTGCCCCATGGTTCCGTTCGCCTTCGTTCGAGTCGTACGTACCCGACGCTACCGCCAGCAGCCGGGAGGCCTTCAGTTCCGTCTCGTCCCACTCCCGCTCCGGATCGGAGCCCCAGGTGATCCCGGCGCCGGTGCCGAAGCGCAGCACGGGGGCGCCGGGGGCGGCGCGGTCGATCCAGAAGGTGCGGATGCCCACGGCGAGCTCGCCGGTGCCGCGGTCGGCGTCGACCCAGCCGATGCCACCGCAGTAGGGGCCGCGCGGGGCGGTCTCCAGTTCGGCGATGATGCGCAGGGCGCTGGACTTGGGCGCCCCGGTGACGGATCCCGGCGGGAACGCGGCGTCCAGCAGTGCGGCCCAGCCGGCGCCCTCGCGCAGTTCGCCGCGCACGGTGGAGACGAGGTGGACCAGGCCGGGGTGCTTCTCCACGACGCAGAGATCGGGGACGGTGACCGTGCCGGTGGCGCAGACCTGGCCGAGGTCGTTGCGAACCAGGTCGACGATCATGACGTTCTCCGCGTGGTCCTTGGGCAGCAGGTCGGCCTCGGTGCGGCCGGTGCCCTTGATGGGCCCGGACTCGACCACCTTGCCGCGGCGGCGCAGGAAGAGTTCGGGGGAGGCGCTGGCCACCTCTATGCCGTGCGCGGGCAGCCGGACCGTTCCCGCATGCGGGGCGGGGTTGCCGCGGGCGAGGACGGCCGCGAGGGCGTCGATGTCGGCGTCCGGGTCGGGCAGCGGCGCGGTGAGGACCCGGCAGAGGTTGGCCTGGTAGACCTCGCCGGCCGCGATGTACTCGCGGACGCGGCGCACTCCCGCGGTGTACCCGGCACGGTCCAGTGAGGACGTCCAGTCGGCGCGGGCGGGGCCTTTCCAGAGCCGGCGGGGGGCCGCCGTGGCGGGTTCCGGCCGTACGTTCCCGAAGCGCGCGCAGACCGTTCCGCCCTCGAAGCCGGCGACCACCGCCCAGAAGCCGGACGAGTCCAGCGCGGCCGGGTCCGTGGTGACATCCCGCAGGTCGGAGGCGACGAGGCCGCCGAATCGGGCGAGGGGCTCGAGGTCGGGCACGGGGCTTCCCAGGTCGGTCCGGAGGGGCGAGTGCGAGTCTAGGTCGGCGGCGACGGACGAGATGCGCTGGTCACCGACCCGGCACGCTGCGGAAACGCGTTTTGGTGGCGGAGCCGTAATCCGCTAGAGTTCAACTCGTCGCCGGGACGCGGAAGCGCACCGGCGGCGGTCCCACCCGGGTGTGAGCTCCGGGGAGACACTGCGGACGTGGCTCAGTTGGTAGAGCATCACCTTGCCAAGGTGAGGGTCGCGAGTTCGAATCTCGTCGTCCGCTCGAAGTGGGGGTTGGCGCCCCCGCGCTGGTGGAGTGGCCGAGAGGCGAGGCAACGGCCTGCAAAGCCGTCTACACGGGTTCAAATCCCGTCTCCACCTCTGAGGACGATTAGCTCAGCGGGAGAGCGCTTCCCTGACACGGAAGAGGTCACTGGTTCAATCCCAGTATCGTCCACTGGGCCCGGGAGGGCCTTCCCCAGGGCTTCGGCACGGGGACCCGAGCGCGATTAGCTCAGCGGGAGAGCGCTTCCCTGACACGGAAGAGGTCACTGGTTCAATCCCAGTATCGCGCACGCCGTACCAGCACCACCCGCAGTACCGAGGACGATTAGCTCAGCGGGAGAGCGCTTCCCTGACACGGAAGAGGTCACTGGTTCAATCCCAGTATCGTCCACCAGCAGCCGAGGGCCGGAGCAATCGCTCCGGCCCTCGCTCGTCGTCACGACGAGAAGAGCATGTGCGCCCAGCTCTGGTGCTTGTGGTGGCCGTGGTGACCCCCGTGCGGGGCACCCCAGGCCGGCGCGGCGTGCTGCTGCGGGTAGGCCTGCGGGTAACCAGCCGGCGGCGGGGCGGGCTGGGCATACTGCCCCTCCATGCGGGTCAGGGCCTCGAGCTCCCCGTAGTCCAGGAAGATCCCCCGGCAGTTGCCGCACTGCTCGATCTGGACGCCGCTGCGGGTGTACGTCTGCATCGGGCCATGACACTTGGGACAGAGCATCGTCGGCTCATCTCCTCGCTCGCGCCTGCCGGAGGTCTTCCCCCGGCGTAGAACTGCACTTTACTTCCGCGATCCGGCGGCACGTGTCGAGGACGGCCTGTTCCGTACCGTCCAGCGCGCGGCCCTCCTGCGCGGCCTTGGCGACCGCGACGGCCGCGGTCTGTACCGCCAACGTCCGCGCCGCCACGTCGAGATGCGGCCACGGGTCGCCGTCCTCGGGGACGGCGGGGCCGCCCGCGGCGCGGTAGGCGCCGAGGAAGCGGCCCCAGTCGGCGGGGTCGAGCAGCCCGGCGGCGAACCACATCGCCGGCCGGGCCAGGTCCCAGGTGGGCTCGCCGAGCCCGAGGTCGTCCACGTCGATGAGGCACCACGGCCCGTCGGGCGCCGGGTGGCGCACCAGTTGGCCCATGTGCAGGTCGCCGTGGCAGAGCACCTGCCGCGGCTGCGCAGCCTCGCCGCGCGCCCAGGCCGGCAGTCCGTGCCAGGCGGCGAGCACCGCCGGGTCGCCGGGGCCCGCGGCGAGCATCCTGGCGACCGCGGCGGCCGCCCTGACCGGGCCGCGCATCGGCGGCGTCCGGCCGGGCAGCCCGGCCGGCGGCACGGTGTGCAGACGGGCCAGGAGCGTGCCGGCCTCGGCCCAGGGCGCGGCGTCGGGGTCGTCGTGGTCGACCGGCTCGCCGAGGGGCCACAGGCTCACGGTGCGACCGAGGAGTACGATGCTCAGCGCGCCTTTGTGGTCGGTCAGCGGCGCCGGGGGCAGCAGGACACCGTCCAGCAGCGGATGCGCCGCCACGCGCAGCCGCAGCGCGAGCTCTTCCGGATCGGTGCCCGGGGCGTGGGCCTTGGCGACGAGCCGGCCGCCCCGGACGACGGTGGCGTCGGGCCGTTCGGCGAGCACGGCGGGCCGCACCTGGGCGGGGACCCGTGAGGCCGCGGCCGCGACCGCCCCCAGGGCGTGCGTCAGCGGTGTTCCGCTACTGGTCACTTCCTCCCCCACTGCACGTGTCACCGGCCCACTGTGCGGCAGCGCGCCGCTCACTGGCAATGCCGGGTGTGATGCCCGGGTACCGCCACGGGTACCCGGGCATTCGTGCCGTCCGCCGTACCCCCGTCCCCACGGGGTTGGTTCACCGGTCCTCGCGGCCCCGGACCGCTCTTCCGGGGCCGCCGGGCGATCTGTCAGCGCCCCATCAGACCGGCTACGGACGACGCCTGTGTGACCACCGCGTCCCAGCCCCCGAAGGCCACCGCGAGCAGCACCGCGAGCGGCAGCACCATCGCCACCGCCACCAGCGGATGCCGGGTGCCCGACGGGCGTATGCCGAAGGCGGCGATCCTGTTGCCGCGCGCCGGCCGCACCGTACGGCTCACCGTGTTCGCCATGGCCCTCTCCCGGGTCGTGGTCCGTGCTCATGCACAGTTGTCGGGGCGGCGGGCGTTTGACCTCGGGGGACGAGTGCTCCGCCCGCCGCTTGAGCTCAACACTAGGCGCGGCTCCGGCGCCGGTCGTCATGCCTTCGTACCGCTTCCCTGGCCTCCCCGAGGATGACTCGGGGACCGCTCGTGTACTCCCCTGGGTGGAGGGACCCGGCCGCACCCCCGGGACATCCCCGAGGGGATCCCCCGGGCGGGCGCGGACGCGGCCCGTCAGCCCCGCTCGTCGTCCTCCACGTCGCCGGTCGGCACGGGCTGTTCCACCAGGGCGAGGACCCGGGTGGCCATGAAGCGCGCGGTGCGCACCACCGAGCCGGACCGGGTGACTTCGCTCACTTCCACCACCCCTCGGCGGACCGCCGTTTCGACCCTGCGGCCCGCCCTGGTGGCGACCACTTCGTAGGTCCTCGTCGTGTCGCCCGCGTCGACGACTATCTCCACGCGGTCACCCTTCATGGCGTCAATCCCCCTTGTCCGATGGACTGTTGACGGCATGTCGAAATTCCGTGCCGTCAGCGGCCGGAATGTTCCCCACTCTTCAAGGATCCCATCCGGCACTGACAATCCGCCGCCCCGCGCGGGCGCGGCCTCGCGGCACGACGGGTGGACAGTCCGTAAGCTGTCGGCGTCAGACTGGCCAGGCAGGCAGCGGGGATGGACGACATGGCGATGATGCGGCTCCGGCGCGAGGATCCGCGTGTCGTCGGCTCGTTCCGCCTGCACCGGCGGCTGGGCGCGGGCGGCATGGGCGTCGTCTACCTGGGCGCCGACAAGCGCGGCCAGCGCGTCGCACTGAAGGTGATCCGCCCCGAGCTGGCGGAGGACCAGGAGTTCCGCTCCCGCTTCGCCCGCGAGGTGTCCGCAGCGAGACGTATCCGCGGCGGCTGCACGGCCCGGCTGGTCGCCGCCGACCTGGAGGCGGACCGCCCGTGGTTCGCCACGCAGTACGTCCCCGGGCCCTCCCTGCACGACAAGGTCGCCCGGGACGGCATGCTCCCGGCCGCCGAGACCGCGTCCATCGGCGCCGCCCTGGCGGAGGGCCTGGTGGCCGTCCACGAGGCCGGGGTCGTCCACCGCGACCTGAAGCCCTCCAACATCCTGCTGTCGCCCAAGGGCCCCCGGATCATCGACTTCGGCATCGCCTGGTCCACCGGCGCGAGCACCCTCACCCATGTGGGCACCGCTGTCGGCTCCCCCGGCTTCCTCGCGCCGGAGCAGGTGCGCGGGGCGGCGGTCACCCCGGCCACCGACGTCTTCGCCTTCGGCGCGACGCTGGCGTACGCCGCGATGGGCGACTCGCCCTTCGGGCAGGGCAGTTCGGAGGTCATGCTCTACCGGGTCGTCCACGAGGAGCCGGACCTCGCCGGGGTGCCGGACTCGCTGGCCCCGCTGGTGTACGCGTGCCTCGCCAAGGACCCGGAGCAGCGGCCCAGCACGGTCCAACTCTCCGAGCGGCTGGCCGAGATCGCCGCCCGCGAGGCGCGCGGCCTCGGCGCGGCGCCGGGTCGGCGCGACATCGTGCCCAAGGCGTCCGGCCCGCGGCCCGAGCGGCCCACGGGCCCGCGGGCACAGGTGTACGCGGAGCAGCAGACCGAGCGTCGGACGGCGCCGGGCACACCCGTGGCGCCGCGCACCCCGGCCTCCCCCCGTACGCCCGCCACGCCGCGTACCCCGGCCCGGACCCCGTCCGGCCGCACCCCCGCCCCGCGCACGCCCGCCGGCCGCCGCCCCGTGGGTGCCGACCGCAGGCTGCTGCGGCAGCGGCTCATCGTCTTCGTCACCGTGACCCTCCTCGTCGCGCTCGGCATCGCCGCCGCCCAGGGCTGCCAGGGCCCCAGCCGCGGCCTCGGCCTGCTCCCCGGGGCCGGCGCGGACATGACGGCGCCGCACGCGCCGTAGCCTGCCGTCATCGCGCGTCACTGCCGCGGGGCCACCGCCGGCTCCTGTCCTGACCGTCCGCGTCCCGGCGCCCGGCCGCCTGGACCCGCGTGAACCCGAATGAACTCCCCACGCGCCTTCGCCGCGGCATGCCCCGTGCACGACCGCCGTCGCCGCAGAGGTGACCCCGTCGTCACCGGCGCGGGGTCGGGGCTCGGCGAGGCGGGAGCCAGGCGGCTCGCCCGCGAGGAGGCCAGGATCGTCGTGGCCAATGTCGACGGGGCGGCCGCCCAGCGCGTCGCCGACGAGATCAACCGCGCGGGAGGTGAAGCCGCACCGTACGAGGTCGACGTCGTGTCCCTTGAGGACACCCGGCGGCTCGTGGAGTTCACCGTCGCCACCTACGGCCGCCTCGACATCGCGTTCAACAACGCCGGCGTCACCCCGCGACCGGTCGACGCGCACGAGATCGCGCCGGCGGAATGGCTGCGCGTGATCGACGTCAACCTGACCGGTGCCTTCGCGTGCATGCAGGCCGAGCTGGCCCACTTCGTGGCCCACAGTGGCGGCGCCATCGTCAACATGGCCTCCACCGCGGGGGTCATGGCGCACGCCGGGCGGGCGGCGTACGCCGGGTCCAAGCACGGCGTCGTCGGCCTCACGCGCTCGGCGGCCGTGGAGTACGCGCGGCTCGGCATCCGCGTCAGCGCCGTCGCGCCCGGCCCGATCGACGCGCCGTCGGCGCGGGCGCTCCCCCCGGAAGTCCGCGCCGCGATCGCCGCGAAGACCGCGATGAACCGCACCGGCGCCGGCGTCACAGGCGGCCAGGGTGTCATGTGGCCGTGTCGCCGGAGGGCCGGGTCGCCGGCTCCCGGTCGGCGCACGGCACGGACTCCCCGCTCCGGAGAGCGGGGAGTCCACCGGCGCTGCCGGGGTCAGCCCTCGGTGTCGGCGGAGGCCTCACCGGGGCTGTCGACGACACCGCTCGCCGTGACGGCGTCGACGCCGTAGAGCGTGTCGGCGGTTCCGCCGGTTCCCTTGTCCGTGGTCATGTAGGACCGCGAGCCGAGATAGGCGAAGGTCTTCTTGTCGAAGATCCACTCGTCGCGGGTGGCGGACGCGGGGTCCTTACGCGTGATGCCGATGCCGTGACGGCCTGCCGCGTCGACGGCGTCGGGCACCACGGTGACGCCGGGGATCTTCTCGACGACCTTGTACAGCGCGGAGGCGGTGGCGGGCGGCATGATCGTCGAGCGCAGCAGCTCGCCGACGTTCCTGAAGACGGTCTCGTCCTGCGACAGGTCGCCCCACGGCTCGGTCTGGTCGTAGAGCAGGGCGCGCAGGGCCTCCGGGTCCGTGGGCAGCGTGGCGAGCCACTTGTAGGTGGGGTGGTCCAGGCCGGCGGGCACGGGCGAGGTGGTCACGATGGGGACCAGCTCACCGGGCATGACAGCGTCCTTGCCCGTGTCGCGGATCCAGCCCGTCCTGGTCGTGGGGCCCGAGCCCTGGGCGGTCCACACTTCGTGCTTGCCCAGCGCACCGAGCCGGACCGGGCCGCCCACGGTGCCCGTGTTCTGGCGGCCCAGGAACTCGACGTACACGAACTGGTCGTCCTTCACCGGCTTCACGTCCCGTGACATGGCGGCGGCGGCGATCCGGTCGAGGGTGACGGACGCGCCGTTGTCCTTCACCGGCCCGGCGGCGGAGGGCCGACGCGCGGCGGAGGTGTGGTCACCGCCGGACGCGGTGACGACCAGCACGCCGGTCAGTGCGGCTGCCACGGGCAGGACCATCGCCGGTCGGAGCAGTCGGCGGCGGGGTCGTGCCGTCGACGTCCGTGCGTCGGAGATGGTGTCCCGGTCGATCTGTTGCATCAGAACTTCCTTGTGGTGGAGATGGCGAGTCGGCGAGAGGTCCCAAGCGGGCGAGGTCGCCAGCAGTTCTTCCGCGTCACTCCGGGCGGCGCCGGTGCCGTGCGGATATTCGGCGTTCATGGGGTTTCCTCCTGCAGAAAGAGCGCCGCGAACGCGGCCTCGCTCTCTATCCCTCCGCAAGCGCCGTCCGGTTCCACCTTCGCGCCGGGCGCTGGTGCGGCACTCAGCTCGGCCAGTCGGTTCCGGGCACGCGAGAGCCGCGAGCGCACGGTGCCGACCGGGATGTTCAGAGCCTCGGCGGCTTGCTGGTAGTCCAGCCCGGCCGCCACGCACAGGGCGATCACTTCCCGGTCCTGGCGGCGCAGCCGGCGCAGCGTGTCGTGCACGGCGGCCAGGCGGCGTGCGTCGTCGATCCGGCCGGCCGTCTCGTCCGCGAAGTCCTCGACGGGGCGGGGCTCCGGGCTGCGCGCGAGGAAGGCGAGCTTCCGCCGCAGTCCACGGTTGGCGTTGTGCGCCTTGTACGTGGCGATGCCCAGCAGCCACGGGGTGAGTGTGCCGCCCTCCGGCTCCACGGTCTCCCGCACGCGCCAGGCGGCGAGGAACGTCTCGGACATGACGTCCTCGGCCTCCGACCAGCTCCCGGTCAACCGCAGTGCGTGACTGTAGACCGCTCGCGCGTTCTCTTCGTACAGGTCGGCGAACGCGGAACGGTCTCCTGCACGTATGCGCGCACGCGACGGCTCTGATGGCTCTATTTGCGTCACATTCATTACCCTCCGCCGCCCCGGCCGAGTTCCTGTGTCCGCTGTCACACAGCCGCCGGGGAGGCGCGAGAGTCATGGAAGCACACATCGGCGGGCGCCCTCGACGTCCGGGCCGGCGGCCGCTGCCGGACCGCGTGGTACGTGCTGCACCCGCCGGGCACGTGGGCGGTCGCGGCGACTGCGACCTTCGTCACCGTCCGGAGCCCGTTCGCTGGTGGACGCCCGCCGCAGGCGCGAAGCCCGCACTCGGGGCGCGCGGCACCAGGGGGTGACGAAAGCGCGCCGGGTGGGTTAGTTTCTAAGCGCTTGCTTAGGCTACCCACACGCGGAGGGACGCATTCGCATGACGGTCACACCGGAGGAGCTGCGCGGGCGCGTGCGCGCGCTGCTGGCCTCTCACGATCCGGCGGCGACGGACCGCATGGACTTCCTGCGGGCCCGGTTCGACGCCGGCCTGGCGTGGGTGCACTACCCGGAGGGCCTCGGCGGACTGGGCGCGCCCCGCGCCCTGCAGGGGGTCGTGGACGCCGAACTGGCCGCCGTCGCGGCGCCGGACAACGAACCGCGCCGGATCGGCATCGGCCTCGGGATGGCGGCCCCCACCGTCCTCCGGTACGGCACCGAGGAGCAGAAGACCCGCTTCCTGCGCCCGCTGTGGACCGGGGAGGAGGTGTGGTGCCAGCTGTTCAGCGAGCCCGGCGCAGGCTCGGACCTGGCGGGCCTGCGCACCAGGGCGGTGCGCGACGGCGACGACTGGATCGTCACCGGCCAGAAGGTGTGGACGTCCAACGCCCACAACGCGCGCTGGGCGATCCTGATCGCCCGCACCGACCCGGACGTGCCCAAGCACCAGGGCATCACGTACTTCGTGTGCGACATGACGGACCCGGGCGTCGAGGTGCGGCCGCTGCGGCAGATCACGGGTGAGGCCGAGTTCAACGAGGTCTTCCTGACGGACGTGCGGATCCCCGACGCGCACCGCCTGGGCGAGGTCGGCGACGGCTGGCGCGTGGCGCAGACGACGCTGATGAACGAGCGGGTCGCCATCGGCGGCACCGCGCTCCCCCGCGAGGGCGGCATGATCGGCACCGTCGCCGCGACCTGGCGTGAGCGGCCCGGGCTGCGCACGCCGGACCTGCACGACCGGCTGCTGCGGCTGTGGGTGGACGCCGAGGTCACCCGACTGACCGGCGAACGGCTGCGCCAGCAGCTCGCGGTGGGCGCCCCGGGCCCCGAGGGCTCGGGGATGAAGCTGGCGTTCGCCACCCTCAACCAGCGCATCAGCGGCCTGGAGGTGGAGCTGCTGGGCGAGGACGGGCTGCGTTACGGCGACTGGACGATGACGCGTCCGGAGATCGTCGACTTCTACGGCCGCGACGCCGGTTACCGCTATCTGCGGGCCAAGGGCAACTCGATCGAGGGCGGTACGTCCGAGATCCTCCGCAACATCATCTCCGAGCGTGTCCTCGGCCTGCCCTCCGAGCCCCGTACGGACAAGGACGTCCCCTGGAAGGACCTGCCGCGATGAGCTCCGACCTGCTCTACTCCGACGTCGAGAACGACCTGCGCGCCGCGGTGCGCGGCCTGCTCACCGACCGGTGCGCCCCGGCGGCCCTCCTGGCGCGCTGCGAGGGCGAGGAGCCGTACGACGCCGCGCTGTGGCGGACCCTGGCCGGGGAGGTGGGGGTCGCCGGGCTGCTGGTGCCGGAGAAACTCGGCGGCCAGGGCGCCTCCGCGCGGGAGGCCGCGGTCGTGCTGGAGGAGCTGGGGGCCTTCGTGGCCCCCGCGCCCTTCCTGGGCAGCGCCGTACTGGCCACCACGGCGCTGCTGGCGGCAGGCTCCACGGAGGCCGACGCCGTCGTGGCGCGGCTCGCGACGGGCGAGCGGACGGCCGCGCTGGCCGTGCCGCTGCCCTCGGCACCGGGCGCGGAGGTCTCCCAGGGAGTGCGGGCCGACGCGGACGGCGTCCTCGTCGGGCGCTCGACCAGCGTCGCCGACGCGACCGCCGCGGACCTGCTGATCGTGCCGGCGAACGGTCCCGACGGGCCCGGGCTCTACGAGGTGCGCAGCGACGCGGCCGGGGTCGCGCTGTCCGTGCCGGTGCCGCTCGACCTGACCCGGCCGATCGCGGACGTCACCTTCGACGGGGCGGCGGCCCGCCGGCTCGCCGGACCAGGGACGGCCGCGGCGGCCGTGGAGCGGGCCCTGCTGACGGGGGCGGGGCTGCTGGCCTCGGAGCAACTGGGCCTGGCCCAGTGGTGCCTGGACGAGACGGTGGCGTACCTGAAGGAGCGTCATCAGTTCGGCCGGGTCGTGGGCTCCTTCCAGGCCCTCAAGCACCGGCTCGCGGACCTGTGGCTCGAGGTCGTCCAGTCGCGCGCCGCCGCGCGCAACGCCGCCGACGCGCTCGCGGGCGACAGCGCCGGCGCCCCGGTCGCGGTCGCCGTAGCGCAGGCGTTCTGCGCGCCGGTCGCCGTACGGGCCGCGGAGGAGTGCGTACAACTGCACGGCGGCATCGGCATGACCTGGGAGCACCCGGCCCACCTGCGGCTCAAGCGCGCCAAGGCCGACGAGATCGCCCTGGGGACGCCCGGCCGCCACCGAGCGGCCCTCGCCGCGCTGGTGGACCTGCCGGCCGCGGCGGGCTGAGTCAGTCCCGGGGGCGGCCGGTCGCCACCGCGTAGAACGCGACCGCGGCGGCCGCCCCCACGTTCAGCGAGTCCACCCCGTGCGCCATCGGGATGCGCACCCACTCGTCCGCGGCGACCAGGGCACGGGTGGACAGGCCATCGCCCTCGGCGCCCAGCATCAGCGCCGCGCGCTCCAGGCGGTGCGGGGCGGCCTCGTCGATGTCGGTGGCCTTCTCGTCGGGGGTCAGCGCGAGCAGCTTGAAGCCCGCCTCCCGTACCGTCTCCAGATCCCGCGGCCAGCTCTCCAGCCGGGCGTACGGGACGGAGAAGACGGCGCCCATCGAGACCTTGACCGACCTGCGGTACAGCGGGTCGGCGCAGTCCGGGGAGAGCAGGACGGCGTCCATGCCGAGGGCGGCGGCGCTGCGGAAGATGGCGCCGATGTTGGTGTGGTCGTTGACCGACTCCATGACGACGATCCGGCGCGCGTCGCCCAGCAGGTCGGCGGCGTCGGGCAGTTGCCTGCGCTGCATCGAGGCGAGGGCGCCCCGGTGCACGTGGTAGCCGGTCACCTGCTCGGCGAGCTCGGGGCTGACCGCGTAGACCGGGGCGGGGACCTCGTCGATGACGTCCCGCATGGCATCGACCCACTTGGCGGACAGCAGCATGGAGCGCATGCGGTAACCGGCCTGCCGGGCGCGCCGGATGACCTTCTCGCCCTCCGCGATGAACAGCCCCTCGGCCGGTTCGCGGCGTCGGCGCAGCTCCACGTCGGTCAGGGACGTGTAGTCGCGCAGACGCGGGTCGTCGGGATCGTCGATGGTGATGAGCTCAGCCACAGGGTGCACTGCCTTGTCCGAAGTGCGGTGCCAACGGCACCGACGTCACTGGTTACCGCCGGTTACGCGATCGCCCACGGCGACGACCTCGCCGATGACGATCACCGCGGGCGGCCGGATGCCTTCCGCCGCCACCCGCTCCCCCACCGTCGCGAGCGTCGCGTCGACCCGGCGCTGGGCCGACATCGTGCCCTCCTGGATCACGGCGACGGGGGTGTCCGCACCCCGGCCGTGCTCCACCAGCGCCGCCGCGATCGGGCCGATCCGCTCCACGGCCATCAGCAGCACCAGCGTGCCGCGCAGCCGGGCGAGGGCCGCCCAGTCCACCAGCGACCGCGGGTCCTCCGGGGCCACATGTCCGCTGACCACGGTGAACTCGTGCGCCACGCCCCGGTGCGTGACCGGGATGCCGGCGGCGGCCGGGACGCTGATGGAACTGGAGATGCCCGGCACGACGGTGCAGGCGATGCCCGCCTGCGCGAGCGCCTCCGCCTCCTCCATGCCGCGCCCGAACACGTACGGGTCCCCGCCCTTGAGCCGCACGACCGCCTTGCCGGCCTTCGCGTGCTCGATCAGCGCCGCGTTGATCGCCTCCTGGGCCATCGCGCGGCCGTACGGGATCTTCGCGGCGTCGATCACCTCGACGTGCGGCGGCAGTTCGTCGAGCAGGTCGCGCGGGCCGAGGCGGTCGGCGATGACGACGTCCGCCTCCGCGAGCAGCCTGCGCCCGCGCACGGTGATCAGGTCCGGGTCGCCCGGACCGCCGCCGACCAGCGCCACGCCCGGGGTCCTCCCACGGTGCTGGGGCGCCGCGAGCGAGCCGTCGCGCAGGCCCTCCACGATCGCGTCCCGCACGGCCGCGGAACGCCGCGGGTCCCGGCCGGTCAGCACGGCCACGGTCACGCCCTCCGTACGGCCGGTCGCCGGCGTCCACGCGGTCGCCGCGTCGGCGTCGTCGCTGCGGACGCACCACACCCGGCGCTCCTCCGCCTCCGCGGAGGCCGCGGCGTTCGCCTCGCGGTCGGTGGTGGCGATGACCGCGTACCAGGCGTCGGCGAGGTCGCCGGGCCGGTAACGGCGGCGCTCCCAGCGGATCTCGCCGGCGGCGGCCATCGCGTCCACGGACGGTGTCGCGGACGGGGAGACCAGGACGACGTCGGCGCCGGCCGCGACCAGCGGGGGCAGGCGGCGCTGGGCGACCTGGCCACCGCCGAGGACGACCACGCGCCGGCCGGTGAGGCGCAGTCCGACGGGGTAGGCGGGTGCGTTGCGGTCCTCGGCGGCAGTCATGGCGGTGCGGCTCCTCGGGTGTGCCTCGCGGCGCGACAGGGGGTGGGGTTGCGGGGCGACCCTGCCCCGCCCCAACCCTACGGTGCGGGGTGGCCGCGCCGCAGCGCCCAAGATCACACCTGCGGTGCGGTGCGCCCGCGGCGGGCATCCCCCACCCACCCGCCCTCCCCCGGCCGGCACGATCGGTACGGCCCGCGCACACTGGCGTGGCACCGGCCGTTGGTCGCGCAACCGACGGAGGGGGCGCGGGCCCCGGGGCAGCCCCGGCCGAAGGCTGGGGGCGGGAGGGCGTTCTGGACGCTGACGTGTATGTGTTTGTGCGGCACCCGGGGCGGCCAAGCGCGAGTGCCCGCCATGCACATGAATATGCGGTACAGAACGCCCAGCCCCGGCGGGCCCCGACCCCGGCCCACCCAACGCACCCCGCGCAGGCCCGCACCTACCGCGCCGGACGGGGGTCCCCTCGGCCGAAGGCTGGGGGCGGGAGGGCGGGAGGGCGGGCGGGGAAACCAACCCGCCCACCACGGCCGCCCGCGTCAGGACTTCTCGGTGACCCCGGCGGAGTCGAACGTCGCCACCTCGTGCATCGCGCGCGCAGCGCTCTGCACCAGCGGCAGCGCCAGCAGCGCGCCCGTGCCCTCACCGAGCCGCAGGTCGAGGTCGACCAGCGGCCGCAGGCCCAGCTTCGTCAGCGCCGCACGGTGGCCGGGCTCCGCGCTGCGATGGCCGGCGATGCAGGCCGCGAGGACCTCCGGCGCGATGGTGCGGGCCACCAGGGCGGCCGCGCCCGCGCTGACGCCGTCGAGGATGACCGGGGTCCGCAGGGACGCCGCGCCGAGCAGCAGGCCGACCATGGCCGCGTGCTCGAGGCCGCCGATCGCCGCGAGGACCTCGATCGGGTCGGACGGGTCGGGCCGGTGGAGTTCGAGGGCGCGCCGCACGACGTCGATCTTGCGGGCGTGCATCTCGTCGTTGATGCCGGTGCCGCGCCCGGTGACCTCCGCCGGGTCGACCCCGGTGTAGACGGAGATCAGGGCCGCGGAGACGGTGGTGTTGGCGACCCCCATCTCCCCGGTGAGCAGCACCTTGTTGCCCGCGGCGACGAGGTCGCGGGCGGTCTCGATGCCGACCTCGATCGCGCGCAGTGCCTCCTCGCGCGACATGGCGGGCCCGGCGGTCATGTCGGCGGTGCCGGGTCGGACCTTGCGGGGCAGCAGACCGGGCGTGCTGGGCAGGTCGGAGGCGACGCCGACGTCCACCACGCACACCTCGGCGCCCACCTGGTTGGCGAAGGCGTTGCACACGGCCCCGCCGCCGAGGAAGTTGGCGACCATCTGGCCGGTGACCTCCTGGGGCCAGGCGGTGACGCCCTGGGCGTGCACCCCGTGGTCCCCGGCGAAGATCGCGACGGCCGCGGGCTCGGGGATCGGCGGTGGGCACTGCCGGGACAACCCACTGAGCTGCGCGGAGATGATCTCCAGCATGCCCAGCGCGCCGGCCGGCTTGGTCATCCGCTTCTGCCGCTCCCAGGCCTCGCCGAGCGCCTTCGCGTCGAGCGGGCGGATGCCGCGGAGGGTCTCCTCCAGGAGGTCGTGCGGCTCCTCGCCGGGCAGGGCCCGGTTGCCGTACTCCTCCTCGTGGACGACCCAGGACAGCGGGCGCCGCTTGGACCAGCCGGACTGCACCAGTTCGGGGTCCTCGGGGAACTCGTCGACGTAGCCGACGCAGAGATAGGCGACGACCTCGAGGTGCTCGGGCAGCCCGAGTTCGCGGACCATCTCACGCTCGTCGAAGAAGCTGACCCAGCCCACGCCGAGGCCCTCGGCGCGGGCGGCGAGCCAGAGGTTCTCCACGGCGAGCGCCGAGGAGTAAGGGGCCATCTGCGGCTGGGTGTAGCGGCCCAGGGTGTGGCGGCCGCCCCGGGTGGGGTCGGCGGTGACGACGATGTTGACCGGGGTGTCGAGGATCGCCTCGATCTTCAGCTCGCGGAACTGCTTGGCGCGGCCCTTGGGAAGGGACTTGGCGTAGGCCTCGCGCTGCTGCATGGCGAGTTCGTGCATGCGCTCCCGGGTCTTGGCGGAGCGGATGACGACGAAGTCCCACGGCTGGGAGTGGCCCACGCTCGGCGCGGTGTGCGCCGCCTCCAGCACGCGGATCAGCACCTCGTGCGGGATCGGGTCCTTGCGGAAGCCGTTGCGGATGTCCCGGCGCTCGCGGATGACGCGGTGCACGGCGTCCCGCACGGCGGGGTCATAGCCCTCGGCGGCGGGGAGGAACGGCTCCGGGCTCTCCTCCTCGCCGGCCGCCGGCACCTCGGGGGCTTCGGCTGCCTCGGGGACTTCGGCTGCCTCGGGCACCACGTCCGCCTCGGGCACGGCCTCGGCCTGCGGCTCGGCGACGGTGACAGCGACGGCGAGCGGGGTCTCCTCCTGCACGGCCGCGGCAGGGGCGGTGGCGGGTTCCACGACGACGGGCGCCGGCGCGACCGCGGGCTCGGGACCGGGTTCCGCCACGGCCTCGGCGACCGGCTCCGGCGCGGCGGCCACCGGCTCCGGCTCAGGAGCGGCGACCGGCTCCGGCTCAGGAGCGGCGACCGGCTCGGGCGTCACGACGGGCTCGGACGCCTCCGCCACGGCCGGAGCCACGGGCGGCTCGACGGCCGGCTCCATGCCGAACGGCAGCGGCTCGTCCGGGGTTTCCAGCGGTGCCACGGGCACGGCGGCGACCGGCTCCGGCACGACGGCCTCGGGCACCGGCGGCTCGGCCGAGGCCGTCCAGGTCTCGCCGGACGCGGGCACCGGCACCGGCACCGGCACCGGAGCCTGGGGCTCGGCAGGGGCCTCGTCGCGGGGGATGTCCAGGTACTCCGGTCCCGTGGTGGGCGGCCCGGACTGGCGCATGGGCGCCGGGACCGGCTGCGGCGCCGGGGCGGGTGCGGGGGTGGCCGGACCGCGGTCGGCCAGGGAGCGCACGATGCCACCGCCGTTGGACGGGTCCGGGATCGGGGGACCCATGTGGAGCGGCCGCCGCGGCGGTGCGGGCGCGGCCGGGGCGGCCTCCTGCACCTGTGCCTGCGCGGGTACATGGGGCTGCGGGGCAGGCTCGGCCGCCCGGACCTGGACGGCTTCCTCCGCGGGCTGCGGGAGGGTCTCCGCCACGGGCACGGTCTCCGCCACGAACTGCGCACGCTGCTCGGGCTGCTCGGACAAGGGCTGCGGCGACGCGGCCTGCTCGGCCGGCACCTGCTCCGGCACCGGCACGCCCGGTACGACCGGCACCTCCGCGCGGACCGCGGAGTAGTCAAGGGAGACGGAGTCACGGCCGCCGCTCTCGTGGGCGTCGTGCTCGATGCCCACGGGCGCCACGGGCACTCCGACGTGCGGGGTGTGCTCGACCGGCACGGGGGTGGGAGCGGGGCCCTGCGCCGGGACCGGCGTCGGCGGGATCACGGGGACGGGCGCCGGGACGGGGGCCGCGGCGACCGGGGACGGCTGCGGCGGCACCGGCTGCGGGTCGGCCCACGACCCCTGCAGACCGGGCATCAGCAGCATCTCCTCGTCCTCGTCGACCGGCAGGGCGCCGGACGGCTGGTCGAGGTACTGGTACTCGGGAGGAACCGGCGCGGTGAGCGGATCGACGTCCCACGAAGGGACGGACTGCTGCTGCGCGCCACTGCCGGGAAGGTCGGCGTGCGGTTGCAGAACCGCTTCTTCGCCTGCGTTCTCCGGCAGTCCCTCACCCGGGACCTGGCCGGTGTCAGTCATGCGTGCCCCTCGCCCATCGGTTTCGCTCCTTCCATCGCTGCGCCGAGCACACCGCCCACTCAGAGAACGAGCGTGGGCGGCAACCGGCACGACGACGGCGATTGACCGGTACTGACCAATACTGATCAGCCCTCACGCGACGTCAATGCGCGACGACGGCACAGCGGTCCGTCAGCCTACCGTGCGTGTGCCCGCGCATGCTCAGGGGGTTCACCTCAAACCGGTGCCAATGTGGGCGCAACCCACCGGCTCACCTGCGGTGTCCGAGGAGCGCGAAGACCACCGTGCGCTCCCGCTCGGACCACTCGTCGTCCAGCTCCACAGCCTGCAACAACGCGCGTTCCACGGTGTATCCGCCCTCGTCGAGGGCGCGGCTGACGGCTTCGGCCTCGTCCCGGTTCGCGGCGCTCGCGGCGATTCGCTCCGGCCGGCGCGCGGCGCAGGCGGCGACGACCTCCGGTCCGCCGCCTCCGATGCGCACGATGTCCGGTTCCGGAAGGTCCTCCAGCACGTGCGGTGCCTGGCCGTGGACGACCCGCACCCGCACCCCGAAGTCCCGTGCGGTGTCCTCGATCCGGTCGCACGCCGCGGCCTCGGCCTCCACCGCGATGACGGCCGCGCCGAAGCGCGCCGCCTCCACGGCGACGGCGCCGCCGCCGGCGCCGATGTCCCAGAGGAGGTCGCCCGCCCGCGGCCCGAGCCGGGCCAGTTGCAGGGCGCGCAGGTGCGCCGGACCGTCCCCCGGCGTGTACCGCTCGGCGGGCAGCCCCCAGCCGCGTACGCGGTCGGCCGCGGCGGGGTCGCCGCCCGCCAGCCAGCCGGACTGCGGGGTGACCGGAACGGGCACGGGCGCGGGGGCGGCGGCCGGGGCGGCACCGATGACGAGGACGACGTTGGGGTCCCGCCAAGTGTGGTCGGCGACCTTGTCGGAGGTGAGGACGGTGACCTGCTCGTGCTCGGTGCCGAGGGCCTCGCAGATCACGAAGGTGCGGTGCTCGTCGCCCAGCAGCAGGGCGAGTTCGGCCGGGCCTGCGCCGGGCGCGGTCAGCACGGCGACCTTGGGGTGGGCGCGGCAGACGTTGACGGCCCGCCGCAGGGTCCGGGTGTGCGCGACGACCACCCGGGCGTCGTCCCAGGGCATCCCGGCCCGTGCGAAGGCCTGGGCGACCGAGGAGACGCCGGGGACGACCTCGACCTCCAGCCCGTACTCGGGGGTGCGCAGGGCGCGGACGACGCCGAAGAAGCCGGGGTCGCCGTCGGCGAGGACGACCGCGGTGCCGCGGTGCCGAGCGATGCGGCGGGCGGCGAGGTCGATACTGCCCAGCACGATCCGCTCGGCGTCCTCCGGCACGAAAGGCAGTGCCAGATGGTGCCGGGTCCCGGCCACCAGGGTGGCGGCCGAGAGCGCGGAGCGCGCTGCCTCGCCCGGTGGTGAGCCGTCCCACCCGATCACGGTGACGCGGTCGGCCATCGTCGTCCTGCCTCCTGGGCGCGTCGCGGTGTGGTGCCCGGGGGTGGTGTGATCCCGGGGTGTGCACAGTACCCCGGACAGGATCTTGCGCTAGCGGGTGCTCACTGCCAGTCGGGGTACGCCGTGTAGTCGGAGCCGTCGGCGGACTGCTCCGCGAGCCCGTCCAGGTCCTCCGGGAGCAGGCTCCAAACGATCAGGTCGGTGCGGATCTCCTCCCAGTGGCCGCCGGTATCCCCGTCCGGCCTGTGGCGGACCAGGCCGGCGCCGCGCAGCACGCCCTCGCTGATGCAGCCGATCTTCTGCGCGACCTGCTGCGAGGCGGCGTTGCCGGCGGCGGTGCGCAGTTCCAGGCGCTCGAACTTCTGGTCGTCGAAGAGCCATTGGGCGGTGCCCTGGACGGCCTCCGCCGCGTAACCCTCGCCGCGCGCCCAGGGGGCGATCATGTAGCCCACCTCGCTGCTGCGGATGCGCCAGTCGGTGCGCTGCAGGTGGACGGTGCCGACCAGCCGCTGGGTGAGGAACTCGGTGACGGCGAGCACGATGCCGCGGCCCTCCGCGCGCTCGGCGGGGGCGAACTCGGTGATGAAGGAGCGGGCGTCCGCCTCGGTGTACGGGTGCGGCACGGAGGTCCAGGCGATCACGGACTCGTCGTTCATCATCTCCGCCAGGGCGGGGATGTCGGACTCCTCGTACGTGCGCAGCACCAGCCGCTCCGTACTGATGGAGATCTCCGGGAAGCTGGTCATTCGACGCTCCGTAGCCAGGGCATGTGTGAAGTGCACAGCATGCAGCATCCACCGGGTCACCGCAGGACCGGGTCGCCGCGGGGGCCTGCGCGGCCGTCGCCCAAGGGTACGTCCAACCATCCGTACGACGGGAGCAGTTGGTGTGCTGTTCCCCGGCTTTTCCGCAGGTCCGCTCCCCCTGTTGTCATACGGTCCTGCTAGCGTCTGCCCGCGTGACGGTGCACCACGCAGCAGGAGTCGGATATCAGCGGGCCGCGGGTGTGTACGAGCGGTCTCGGCCCTCGTACCCCATGGCGGCCCTGGCCGAATTGGCGGACGCGCTGCCCCTCGAGGCCGGCCGCACGGTGGTCGACCTGGGCGCCGGCACCGGCAAGTTCACCCGCTTGCTGGCGCTGACGGGCGCGGAGGTGATCGCGGTCGAGCCGGTGACGGAGATGCGCGAGCGGCTCGCGGAGCTGCTGCCGGGAGTGCGGGTGTCCGCTGGGACGGCGGAGGCGACGGGCCTGCCGGACGGGTGCGCGGACGCGGTGGTGGCCGCGCAGTCCTGGCACTGGTTCCAGGAGGAGGCGGCCCTGGCGGAGGTCGAACGCCTGCTGCGGCCGGGCGGTTCGCTGGCGCTGGTGTGGAACACCTACGACACCTCGGTCCCCTGGGTGCGGGACTACCAGGACATCGTCTTCCGGCTGGCGCCGCGCGATCTGCCGAGTCCGCTGGACGACGGCTGGCGCAAGGCCTTCACCGACCGCGCGGGCTGGTCGCGGGTGCACGAGCGGCACTGGCCGAACCCGCACTCGACGACGGTCACGGACGTGGTGGAGCGGATGACCTCCTCGAGCCACATCGCGGTGATGGACCCGGCCGAGCAGGAGCGGGTGCGTGCCGAGGTGGAGGCGGTGCTGGCCGGGCACGCTGCGACGCGCGGCAAGGACGCCGTCGAGATGCCGTACACGACGGACGTGTACTGGGTGCGGCGGCGCTGACCCCGCTGCTCTGCCGGTGGCGCCCTGTTGAATGGGCGGATGGACGCGGATCGGCTCAGGGGCTTCTGTCTCGGCTTCAACGGCGCGACGGAGGAGAACCCCTTCCCGCGGGACACCGAGGTGACCGTCTTCAAGGTCGGCGGGAGGATCTTCGCCATCAGCGCGCTGGGGGACGAGCCGCTGAAGGTGAGCGTGAAGTGCGATCCCGACCTGGCGGTGCGGCTGCGGGCGGAGCACGCGGCGATCGCGCCCGGATGGCATCTGAACAAGCGCCACTGGAACACGGTGACGCTGGACGGCTCGCTGCCCGACGCGATGGTGTGCGAGCTGGTCGAGGACTCGTACGACCTGGTCGTGGCGCGGCTGCCGCGCGCGGAGCGGTTGCGGCTTGACTGGCCCGGGGCGGCGGGGGACGGGGCGCGGTGAGCGGCGCGGTGCCCGCCCCCGCCGGGGGGCCGGTGGGTCAGAAGGAGGGGATGACGGAGCCGGCGTACTTGTCCTCGATGAACTTCTTCACCTCGGGCGAGGTGAGCAGCTTCTTGAGCTTCAGCACGCGCGGGTCCTTCTCGTTGCCCTCCTTGACGGCCAGGAAGTTGCCGTAGGGGTTGTTGTCGGCGGACTCCAGCACCAGGGCGTCGTCGGCGGGCTTGAGGCCCGCGGAGATGGCGTAGTTGCCGTTGATGACGGCGGCGTCGACGTCCTGCAGGGAACGCGGCAGCTGGGCGGCCTCCAGCTCCTTGAACTTCAGGTTCCTGGGGTTGGCGGTGATGTCGGCGGGGGTGGCCTCGTTGCCGACGCCGTCCTTGAGGGTGATCAGGCCGCCCGCTGCGAGCAGCTTGAGGCCGCGGGCCTCGTTCACCGCGTCGTTGGCGACGGCTATCGTGGCACCGTTCTTGATCGCGTCGGCGGACTTCAACTTGTCGGAGTACAGGCCGAGCGGCTCCAGGTGGACCGTGACGACGGGCACGATGTGGGTGCCCTTCTTCTTGTTGAAGTCGTCCAGGTAGGGCTGGTTCTGGAAGTAGTTCGCGTCGACGGAGCCGTCCTCGGTGGCGGTGTTCGGCGTCACGTAGTCGCTGAACTCCTTGACCTCGAGCCTGAGCCCGGCCTTGGCCGCCAGCTTGTCCTTGACGAAGTCGAGGATCTCGGCGTGCGGGACGGGGCTCGCGGCGACGACGAGCGGGTCGCTCGCGCTGTCCTTCGTGGAGCCGGAGTCCGCGCCGCAGGCGGTCAGGCCGAGGGTGAGGCCCGCGGCGGCGAGGACGGCGGTCGTGATCTTGACGGTGGTACGCACGAAAAGTGCCCTTCTTCAGCGGTGTTGCCTTGCGGTGTCAGGAGGTTTCAGGGGTCGCGGCCGGGCGCAGCAGGCGCAGCCGGGGCGCGGTGGAGCCGCGGCCGCGGTGCGAGGCGGCGCGGGCGGCGAGGTCGCCGGCGAGCTGGACGACGGTCACGATGACGATCAGCACGCCGATCGTGACGAGCATCAGCGAGGTCTCGAAACGCTGGTAGCCGTAGCGGATGGCGAGGTCGCCGAGGCCGCCGCCGCCGATGGTGCCGGCCATGGCGGAGTAGCCGATGAGCGCGATCACAGTGGTGGTGAGCCCGGCGATCAGGGAGGGGAGCGACTCGGGCAGCAGGGCCTTGCGGACCACGGTCCAGGTGCTGCCGCCCATCGCCTGGACGGCCTCGACGAGTCCGCTGTCGACCTCGCGCACGGAGGTCTCCACCAGGCGCGCGAGGAACGGGATGGCGCCGATGGAGAGGGGGACGACCATGGCCTCCGCGCCGATGGTGGTGCCGATCACCCAGCGGGTGAAGGGCAGCACGGAGATCATCAGGATGAGGAAGGGCAGCGAGCGGCCGAGGTTCACGACCACGCCGACGGCCTTGTTGACCGCGGCGTTGCGCAGCAGTCCGCCGCGGTCGGTCAGCACCAGCAGGACGCCCAGCGGCAGCCCCCCGGCCACCGCGATCAGCGTGGACCAGCCGACCATGATCAGGGTTTCCCAACAGGCCTGCGACAGCAGCGGCTGCATCTGCGACCAGCTCACTTCGCGCCCTCCTTGGCCGGCTCGTCACCGGCGACCGGGGCGACGTCGACCTGGAGGCCCTTCTCGCGGAGGAAGCCGATCGGCACGACGTTGTCCTCGAAGGCGCCGGGCAGCTCGATCCGCATCCGGCCGACCTGGCGGCCGCCGATGGTCTCCAGCGCGGCGCCGAGCACGGAGATGTCGATGTTGTAGGTCCGGGACAGCTGGGAGATGACGGGTTCGGTGGCGGCCTCGCCGTGGAAAGTGAGGTCGACCACGGTGCGGCCCTCGCCGGACGGCTCGCCGCCGACCGGGAAGAGTTCGTGGGCCAGTTCGGAGCCGGGCGTGGCGAGCAGGTCGGTGACCTTGCCGGATTCCACGATGCGGCCTCCCTTCATCAGCGCGGCGGAGTCGCAGACGGCCTTGACCACATCCATCTCGTGGGTGATGAGCAGGATGGTCAGGCCGAGCTGCCGGTTGAGGTCGCGCAGCAGCTGCAGGATCGAGCGGGTGGTCTCGGGGTCGAGCGCGGAGGTGGCCTCGTCGGAGAGCAGCACCTTGGGGTCGCCGGCCAGGGCCCGGGCGATGCCGACGCGCTGCTTCTGGCCGCCGGACAGCTGGGCCGGGTAGGCGCGGGCCTTGTCGGCCAGGCCCACCAGGTCGAGCAGTTCCAGGGCCTTGCGGCGACGCTCGCGGCCGGAGACGCCGAGGATCTCCAGGGGCAGCTCGACGTTGTCCCGGACGGTGCGCGAGGACAGCAGGTTGAAATGCTGGAAGACCATGCCGATGCCCGTGCGGGCGGTACGCAGGGCGGAGCCCGCGCGGTCGGAGCGGCCGGCGAGTGCGGTCAGGTCCCGGCCGGCCACCTCGACGGTGCCCGACGTGGGTCGCTCCAGCAGGTTGACGCAGCGGATGAGCGTGCTCTTGCCGGCACCGCTGCGTCCGACGACGCCGTACACCTCACCCTCGCGGACGTGCAGGTCGACGCCGTCGAGGGCCACCGTCTCCCGGTCGCGGGATCGGTAGACCTTGGTCAGGCCCGTTGTGGTGATCACTGGATTTCCGTCACTGTCGGGTGCGCGGCGGACGAGAGCCGCACACGGGGCGTATGGACCGCGGACATGGCATGGCTCCGCCCCTGTGCGGAGCGTGGAAGAAGGTCAGCAGCGGGTGCCGGGCGGCCGGCGGTCGTGCGCCGGCCGGCGACGGCGGAAGGACTGCTGCGATTCCATGTGCATGGGGGTGTGCGGTCCGCGGCAGGAGGGGCGGGTCTCGCTTCGGGGCGCGGGACTCAGATGGCGTGGGCCCTCAGCGTGCACACATTCGACACATACGACGAACACCGGGCGTCATCGCCTCGGTCGCGCGGCAGCGGCGGTTCGTCGTGGTCATGCGCACCAGTAAAGCAGACGCCCGTGCGGCGTACCAATATCCGGTCCCGGAGTCCGGAATGTGGACACCCAGGGGGCGGGGACCCGGCCGTTTCCGCCCGTAATAGAGTCGCGCCATGCTCGACGCGCTCACGATCGTGGTCTCGGCCACGGCGCTGCTCCTGGCCGCCTGGTGCGGCTTCGCGGCCTTCCGCGACCAGCCGACCAAGGACTGGCACTTCATCGGCATGGCCCTGGTGGCGGTGCTGGCGCTCGTCCAGCTGGTGATAGGTGTGGTCAAGCTCAGCGGCGGCGAGAAGCCGGTGGACGGCACGACGATCTTCGTGGCGTACCTGGTCGGCGCCGCCTGCACCGTCCCGGCGGCGGGCTTCATGTCGCTGACCGAGCGCACCCGCTGGGGCTCGGCGATCGTGGCCGCGGGCGGGGTGATCCTGGCCGTGCTGGAGGTGCGGCTCCACGACATCTGGGGAGGCGTCAGTGCCTGAGACCGCGAAGGACACCACCGCGCCCGCAACCGCCGGACGCGGCATCGGCCGCGGGCCGGGCAGGCTGCTGCTCTCCCTGTACGGGGTCTTCACCGTCGCCGCGCTCTCCCGCGCGATCGTGCAGATCAGCACGCAGTTCGATCAGGCGCCGCTGGCCTACCTGCTCTCCCTGCTGGCGGGTGTCCTCTACGCGGTGATCACGGTGGCCCTGTGGCGGGGCGGCGAGGGCGCGCGGAAGGTCGCGCTGGTCAGCTGCACGCTCGAACTGGCCGGCGTGCTGGCGGTGGGCACCCTGACGCTGGTCGACTCCGGAGCGTTCCCGGACCAGACCGTGTGGTCCGACTACGGCATGGGCTACCTGTTCCTGCCCGTCGTCGTACCGGTGACCGGCCTGCTGTGGCTGCGCCGGCAGGCGCGGCCACAGCAGGCCTCCGAGCAGTACCCGGCCCCCTGACGCGGGCTCAGGCGCTCGCGGCGTACGTCTCCGGCCGGGCGGCCGGCTTCTCCATGTGCACCAGGCTCAGTTGCCGGGTGACCGGTTCGACGCTGCCGACCTGCGCGTAGCCCAGCTTGCGGTACAGCCGCAGGCTGAACTCGCTGCGGTGCCCGGTGAAGAGCCGGTACCGCTTGGCCTCGCTCTCCGCGGCCAGGCGCTCCTCGATGGCCCGCAGCAGACGGCCGCCGAGTCCGTGCCGCTGCATGCGGGGGTGGACGATCAGCTTGGCGATCCGCGCGGTGCCGTCCTCGTCCACGCAGCCGCGGACCGAACCCACCACCTCCTCGCCGAGCCGGGCCACCACCACGATCCCGCCCGCGAGTTCGGCGCGCAGCGCGTCGAGGGTCTGGGTCAGCGGTTCTATGCCGTAGTCCCCGTACAGTGCGGCTTCGTCCTGGTAGCAGAGGTACTGCAGTTTGAGGATCTTCTCGGCGTCGTCGCCGGTAGCCGCAGAGATGGTCACGCTCATACCCATGTGCGCTGGCCTCTCCTTCGAGTCCGCCCGGGCCGCGGGGGGTGAGGGTGCGGCGCGGGACGTTGCCCTGAATCGTTTCCGGAAGGCGGCGCGGCCGTGCACAAGCGTCCATACGCCGACTGTTTACGGTGCATTACCCCGTCGTACGGGTCCTGCAACCCCGGTTGCGAGGATCGTACGCAGGCAACTCAGGCACCGGGAACGCATCGGTCCGAGGCTGCCCTGTGAGATTCCCAACTCGCCTGAGATTTCGCGGTAAGTGGGGTCGGAACGGGAGATCAGGGCGGATACCAGCTCAGGACAGCGCCCGGGCAGCCGGCGCGCGGCGGCCAGGAGGGTGCGCCGCTGCTCGGCGGCGAGCACCAGCTGTTCGGTGCTCTGCGGTGCCTCGGCGGCGGGGTGCCGGCCGGGGCCGTACGGCGTCTCCCGGCGCGCCCGGCGAACGGCCAGGCGGACCTCGGCGCGCACCGCGCGGCGCAGCCAGCGGGCGGGGTCGGCGGGCGGCTCGGGGAGTTCCAGCAACCGCAGCCATACCGACTGTTCGAGGTCGGCCGCCTCGATGCAGGCGGGGACGGACTCGGCCGCGGCCTCGGCGGCCAGCAGCGGCCGGATGGCGGTCAGTTCTTCGCTTCGTGCACGCGGGGTCATGCCCGCCGGGACACTCGTGCCGCGCCGGGTGGTTGCCCCCTGGCGGGGGAACCACCCGTGCGCGGGAGGGGGATCACCTGGTGTTGACGGTCACTTCCGGCCGGCGAAGTCCGCGCGGGCCAGGAGCGCGGTGTCGCAGTTGTCGGAGAAGATGCCGTCGATGCCCTGCTCGAAGTACACCTTGAAGGCGCCGAAGGCGTCGCCGTAGGCGTTGGGGTCCGTGCCGACCCGGAAGTCGGCGGGCAGGAAGCTGTTCTCGTTGCGCATCGTGTAGGGGTGCAGGATCAGCCCGGCCTGGTGGGCGTCGCGCACCAGCGTGGTGGGCATGCCGAGCTTGCCGGCCGCGTCGCGCGGGATGATCAGGTTCAGGGTGGGGCCGATGCCCTGCGCGAAACCGGCGATCCACTTCAGTCCGGCCGGGGTGACCAGGTCGGCGACGGTGCGCGGGTCCCCGGCGACGACGAAGTCGTAGGGGCGGGTGGTCGCCGCGTCCAGCAGGAAGACCTTGGGGTTGCGCAGGCCGAGCGCGCCGAGCCGCTGGAGGCTGCCGGGCTCGAAGGACTGCAGGAACAAAGGGGAGTTGCGCTTGTCGCGGCCGTAGCGGCGCAGCAGCTTGGCGAGCCGCTCCTCCAGGCCGAGGCCGAGGCCGCGGAAGTAGGTGGGGTGCTTGGTCTCGACGTGCAGCCACACCGCCTTGCCGCGCTTACGGCCCTGCTCGTCGGCCCAGCGCAGCACCTCCTCGAAGGTGGGCACCTCCCAGTGGCCGTTGTAGAGGGTGTTGCGCTGCCGCTGTGCCGGCAGCCGCTCGACCGCGCGCAGGGTCTTGAGCTCGGCGAGGGTGAAGTCCTCGGTGAACCAGCCGGTGGTCGCGACGCCGTCGATGGTCTTGGTGGTCCGGCGGGAGGCGAACTCGGGGTGGCCGGCGACATCGGTGGTGCCGCCGATCTCAGGCTCGTGACGGCAGACGAGGTGCCCGTCCTTGGTGGGGACGACGTCCTGCTCGATGACGTCGGCACCGAGGTCCAGGGCGAGCTGGTAGGAGCCCAGGGTGTGCTCGGGGCGGTAGCCGCTCGCGCCGCGGTGGCCGACCACGGTCGGCACGGGCAGCGGGTGGACGGGGACGGAGCCGTGCGAGGAGCCCCGCTCGCCGGCCGCGGCGGTCCCCGCGCCGCCGAGCACGGTGACGCCGGCGCCGAGCGCAGCGGCCCCGATCAGTGCCCGGCGCCCGGGCCCCCTGCCCTGTTCCCGGCCGCCCTGCTGCTCGTGCCTCATGTGCGCCCCCTCGTGTCGGCCGAACGTCCGTCCGGATCCTCGCAAACGACGCGCGCATCGTAGGCAGGCCGGTGTTGCCCCCGAGCGGCGAGCGACGGAACGTGACGCAAACGCACGTCAACAATGCGTACCGGTCGTGTGAACCCGGTGTGCGTGTCGCGACGTGGCGGAAGTATCGTCCTCACCGGGGGAGGCGCACACTGGTGAGCGAACCCCGCGGGCGTCCCGGCCGGACTCCCGCCGACCACGACCGGAGGACCCGTTGTTCCGCATCATCCTCAAGGCACTGCTCGGAGTACTGATGCGCGTTCTGTTCCGACCCAGGGTCGAGGGGGCGGAGAACATCCCGGGCGACGGCCCGGTGATCCTCGCCGGCAACCACGTCACCTTCATCGACTCGATGTTCCTGTCCCTGGTCGTGAAGCGTCAGGTCTTCTTCATCGGCAAGGACGAATACGTCACCACGCCCGGGATCAAGGGCCGGCTGATGGCGGCCTTCTTCACCTCCGTCGGCATGATCCCCGTGGACCGCGACGGCGGTCACGGCGGCGTCGCCGCCCTGATGACCGGCCGTCGCATCCTGGACGAGGGAAGGGTCTTCGGCATCTACCCCGAGGGCACCCGCTCCCCCGACGGCCGCCTTTACCGCGGCCGCACGGGCGTGTCGCGGCTGGCGCTGATGACCGGCGCGCCGGTCGTCCCGTTCGCGATGGTCGACACCGACCGGATCCAGCCGGGCGGCGCCGGCGTCCCGCGGGTGCACCGCTTCACCGTCCGCTTCGGCAAGCCGCTGGAGTTCTCCCGCTACGAGGGCATGGACCGCGACCGCTATGTGCTGCGTGCCGTCACCGACGAGGTGATGAGCCACGTGATGCGGCTGTCCGGCCAGGAGTACGTGGACATCTACGCCACCAAGGCGAAGGCGTCCAAGGCCTCGGTCCACGCGACGGCGGCATAGGCCGTGTCGTCGCATGAGCGCCCACCCGGCGACGTCCGGCACGGCACTCCCCCGGCCTTCGGCCCGCGGGAGTTGTCCGATCGTCCGAGTGGCCCACCACGAGGCCGACTCTCCGCCCTGCGACGCACCGCGCCTGGGGGCACCTCCCGGTAGCCGGGGGAGCTCATCCGACGACACGGCCGGCACGCGCCCCTGCCCGGCTCACAGCCGCGGCATCCGGCCGACCGGCCCGTTGCCGGCGGGTGTCCGCGCCGAGGCGAGCACGACCTCGCCGCGCGGGCCGCGGGAGATCTGGCCGATGCTCGCCGACAGGTCGGCCTCCATCCCCCCGGGCAGTTTGAGCCGGATCAGCACCGGCAGCAGGAACCCGACCGCGATGAGCCCGGCCAGCACCGGCGTCAGGGTCGTGAGCATCACGGCGGTGACGTGGTGCTTCCACAGGAAGTCCACCCAGGCGGCCGCGAGGACGGCGGTCGCCACCAGCACCAGGACCGCGCTGCTCAGCCGGCTTCCGCGGGCTGCTCGCGCGTCCTCCTCCAGCAGCCGCAGCGCCCGATCCGCGTCCTGGTGCGCCGGGTCGAGACGCCGGCACCGGGTCAGGAAACGCTGGGCCCGGCGCCGGTGGAGCAGTTTCAGCCGCACGTCGACGGTCTGCGTGCCCAGGCGCTGCTCCGCGACACCGGCCACGAAGTGCGGTTCGGCCTCCCGCTCGGCCAGCCGGATCGCGGCACGAGCCTCCTGGGCCGCGTCGCGGTAGCGGTCGGCGCTCTGCTCGGCGTCGCCGGCCTGCACGAGCAGCCGTGCGAGCGCCAGCCGCAGTTGCCACTGCGGCTGGTCGCGCACCCCGCTCCGGCCCAGTACGCGCCGCAGCTCCTCCTCGGCGGCGCCCAGGTCCCCCGCGCCCTCCGCCAGCGCCACCGCGAGCCCGAGGGCCGCGCTGCCGCTGTCCGGGTCCACCGCGACGGCCCGGCGGAACGCGCCGGCCGCCTCCGCCATCGTGGCGTCGCCCGCGCCCTCGCGGGCCCGGTGCAGCGCCAGGCTGCCGAGCTCCACGTGGGCCTGCACGTCGTACCAGTCCAGCTCCACGGCCCGGCGGAGCACGGCCTCGGCCTCCGGGTACCGGCCGAGCTGCACGTGGAGCGCGCCCAGTTCCGTGTGGGAGCGCCCGTACGGGTCCAGTTCCACGGCCCGGGCGAAGTGCCGCTCGGCGGCGGCCGGTTCCCCGCGCCGGTGGGCGATCAGCCCGAGGCAGGTGTGGGCGGCGGCGTTGCGGGGGTCCTCACGGCTGACGGCACGGCAGTGGGCGGCCGCCTCGGCGAGGCGCTCGTCCGCCTGCGGGCCGGGGGCGAGGTCGGCCAGGCGCACCAGCGACCAGGCACGGCCGACCCGGAAGTCGTGGTCGTGCGGCCACTGCCGCAGGATCTCCCCGAAAGCGTCCGCCGCGTCGAGCGGACGCTGGTCCATCAGTGCGACCCAGCCGGTCGCGGCCCGGGCCTCGGCCCGGGCGAGGGGGCCGGAGGCGGACTCCAGCAGCTCGTCCAGGACCCGCCGGGCCGTGGTGTGGTCGCCGCGCTCCGCGTGCACCGCCGCCAGCTCGAACCGGATCGACGTGAGGTGCGGGCGGCCGCGGGTGAACTCCTCGACGCGGCTCTCGGCCTCGTCCAGGCTGCCGCATTCGCGCAGCGCGGTGGCCCGCTGGTCGTGGGCGGCCACGCTGTACGGGTCGTCGGCCAGGGCGCGTTCGCACTGGGCCAGGGCCTCGTCGTACCGGTGCTGCTCGCACAGCACCGCGGCCAGCCTGCACCGCACGGACACCGCGTCCGGGACCCTGCCGAGCAGCGCCTGAGCCGCCTGTTCCGCCTCCTCGAAACGGCCGAGCGCGGCAAGGGTGTTGATCAGCAGCCGGCACGCCCACTCGTGCTCCGGGTCGAGTTGCAGGGCGCGCCGGAGGTGGGGCAGCGCCTCCTCCCGGCGGTAGGTGCCGGCGAGCACCTGGGCGGTCGCGACGTGCGCGGCGGCGATCTCCGGATGACTGGCGCGTGCCTGGCGCGCCACGGCCTCCGCCTCGTTCCACCGCCGCAGCGCGCACAGCACCTCCACCTTGAAGGTCAGCGTGCGGACACGGTCGGGTCGCAGGGCCAGGGCGCGGTCGACACTCGCGAGGCACTCCTCGTCCTTGTCCTGGTCCCAGAGGCAGTACGCGAGATCGACGTGGGCGTCCGGCTCCTCCGGGTGACGGCCGATGTAGCCGCGCAGCACGTCCTCCGCCTCGTTCCAGTGCCGCGCACGGCGCAGCAGCCAGGCCAGGAGGCCCGCGGCGTCGGCGCCGCCTCCGGTCAGCTCGTCGGCGCGCCGGGCGAAGGGCAGGCCGTCGTGCGGCCTTTCCATCGCCGAGTACAGCCGTCCCGCGGCGATCAGCACCTCCGGGTCGTCGGGCCGGAGTCCGACGGCGTGCTCGGCGGCGCTCTCGGCCTCCTCCCAGCGCCCGAGCGTCTGCAGGACGGAGAGCCTGCCCAGCAGAGCGTCGCGGTGGTCCGGCTCACGCCGCAATGCCTCCTCGTACGCCTCGCACTCCTCGGCGCGCCGGTCCTGCTCGCCGAAGCACCGGGCGAGCAGGCAGGGGCCCGCCGCCGAACGGGGCAACACGGCGGCGGCCCGCCGCGCGGCCGACTCGGACGCCGCCCACTGCTGAAGGCCCGCGTGCGCCAGGGTGAGCACGTGCAGGGCACCCACGGCGCTCGGGCGAAGGCGCAGACATTCCTCCGCCGCGGCGAGGGCCGCTTCGTGGTCCTCACCTCCCAGGTGCACCCAGGCCCGTTGAACGGCCACTTCATCCGCCGGCACACCGTGGCGGGCAGCCTCCTCCAGAGCGGCGGCGGCCTCGCTCCACCGTTGCGCCCCGCGGAGGCCGCCGAGCCGGGCCAAGTGGGCCTCCGTGGAGGTGATGTCGAGCCGCAGGGCGCGCTCGATCGCCGCGAGTGCCTCGTCGTCGCGCTCCGCGGCGAACAGAACCTTCGCCAGGAGCACGTGGGCGTCCGGGTCGTCGGGGGCGTCCTCGGCGCCCCGCCGGGCGGCGGCCTCCGCGTCGGCCAGGCGCCCGAGCATCTGCAGGGACTGGACGCGCAGCCGGGCGGCGAGGCGGCGCCCCGGGTCCGCGCGCAGCGAGGCCTCGAACTCCTCCAGCGCCCGGGCGTACATCTCCCGCCCGTAGGAGACGCAGCCCTCCTCCTCCAGGAGGAACGCCTCCAGTCGCTCCGCGCTCTCGCCCGCACGCACGGAGGCGATCAGTTGCCCCGCCTCGTCCCAGCGATGGGTCGAACGCAGCAGGCCCAGGATCTCCTCCACGAGGACGGTGTCGCCGGGGGCGAGTTCCCTGGCGCGCGTCAGGACGGCGAGCGCCTCGTCGTGCCGGGCGGCCGCGTGCAGGGCACGGGCGAGGGTGGTGAGAGCCACCGGTTCGGCGGGGCGCAGGGCGGCGCCACGCTCGGCGGTCGTGATCGCCCCCGCCGTGTCGCCGGTGTACATCAGCAGCTCGGCGCGGACTGACAGCCCCCATTCGTGGGTGGGGTCGAGCCCCAGGGCCTCCTCGGTACGGGCCAGGGCGCGGTCGAGTGCTCCGTCGGCCAACTCGGCGGCGGCCAGTTCCAGCCTGATGCCCGGGGAGTACCGGCACGTCCGTGCCGCGTGCCGTCCCGTGGAGAGAGCTTCAGCGAGGTCGCCGCGCTGCCGCTGTGCCTGGGCCTTGCACCCCCATGCCTCGACCCAGCGCGGTTCGATCGTCAGCGCCCGGTCGCAGGCCGCGATCGCCTCGTCCCATCGCCGGAGGTCCAGGAGGCCGCGGGCGTGCTCGACGTGCGCCTCGGGCCGGCGGCCGTACCTGCCCACGAGGCGCTGGGCGGCCTCCACGGCGGTCTGGTGGGCCCCGCGGCAGCTCTCGTACCGGACCTCCGCCGTCAGCACGGCGATGTCGTCGCGGTCCAGAGAGCGGGCGGAGACCAGCTTGGTGTGGGCGAGGTCGGCCTCGCCCCGGCTCGCCGCGATCCGCACCGCCGCGCAGCGCACCTCGACGGGGTCGGCCAGACCGCGCTCGGCGTCCTCCAGCCCCTGGAGCGCGGCCGTGGTGTCGCCCAGCTCGGCACGCGTCCACGCGGCGCCGATCCAGCCCTCCGCGTGGCGCGGTCCGACGGCGGTGGCCCGCTCGAAGGCGGCCAGGGCCTCGTCCCAGCGGCAGGCGCCGTGGTGCAGCCAGCCCAGCGCGGTGTGGACGTCCACGGCCTCCGGGAGCCGCGCCGCGGCCGCCGTGCCCTCGGCCAGGGCCTCGTCGTGGCGGCGCATGCGGTCGAGGGCCGCCACGCGCCATCCTGCCGCCTGGCCGCATTGCGGGTCGTGACGCAGGGCCGTGGCGAACTCGGCGAGCGCCGACGCGTGTTCGTACTGCCGCAGCAGCGACCGGCCGCGTGCGACGTGCAGTCGGGCCGTCCGCACCGGGTCGCCCTCCGCCCGGGCGAGTTCGGCGCCGATGAGGGCCTCGGTCTCCTCGTAGCGGCAGTCGAGGGTGTACTCCCTCAGGACGGCCAGGACGTCGGTGTCCTGACCGGACTGTGCGTCCGTGCTCATGGCGCTCCCTCCCCCGCGGCGGGTACCGGCAGCATACGGAGTGCAACCCGGCGGCGCGCAGACCACGTTGGCCTCGGCGCAACCCCGCGGCCCCCGCAGCGCGTCCTCGCGATCGACGGATCCGCCGGGGGCGGGGGGGACGTGTGCAGTACATAGAGGTCACGGAGCTGGCGGGGGTACGGTCGGCGCTCATCCGGTTCCGCAGTCGCGGCTCGGCGCTGACCTTCGAGCTGTACCCGATGATCCATCTGGCGGAGCCGGCGTTCTATGAGGAGGTGACGGCCCGTCTGCGCGCCTCGTGCGACCTGGTGATCGCCGAGGGCGTCCAGGGGGGCACGGCGGCGCTCGCGCTCACGCGGTCGTACCGCAGCCTCGGGGGGCACGAGCGTCTGGGACTGGTCGTCCAGGACATCGACTTCGCCACGCTGGGCGTGCCGGTGGTGTGCCCGGACATGAGCGGTGCGGAGTTCGACGACCGGTGGCGGCGGCTGCCGCTCAGGGAGCGGGCGACGCTGGCCGTGCTCGTCCCCGCCTACGTCGCGGGCATGCGGTTGCTCGGCACGCGCCGGTTCCTCGCCCGGTACCTGCAGTTGGAGGACCTGCCCGGTGACGACGAGGAGGAGACGGAGTTCTGGGCGGGGACGGAGGACCTGGTGCTGCACCGGCGCGACCGCCTGCTGATCGACGCGGTGACGCATGTGCACCACGCCCGGGCCGGCCGTACCGAGCCGTTCACGGCAGGGATCCTGTACGGCGCGGCGCACATGCGCGCGGTGACCACGGCGCTGATGGACCTCGGCTACCGGCCGGCGGGTTCGCAGTGGCTGACGGTCTTCACCCTCGACGACCCCGGCGCCGCGTGACCCGGCTGTCCGCAAGCCGCCGGCGGCGGAGGCGGCGGGCGGGCCGTCGGTGGGGGCGGCGGGCCGCCCGAGGCCGGGCCGCCGGATGTGCCGGTGACGGCGGAGCCGGGGAGGGCGATGCGAGGGCGGCGCCGAGGTCGTACGCGGTCTCGGAGACGCCGGAGGCGGCACCGGCCCGCCGCGGCGGGACGCCGGGGAGGCTGACCTCCGCCGTGACGGTGGACGACAGCCCGGCCCGCGCCGAGGCCGTCCGTGACGGCGACGCGGACCGGCCAGCGGCGCGCGACGGCGCCGCGGCGGCCCCGGCGGCGGCGCCGAGGGTCGCGGGAAGTGCGTCACCCGGATGAGACATCGGTGTCTCATCCGGGAGGACGAACAAGCCCGGCCGGGTGAACGGACCCGGCCGGGCTCGCGGTCCCCGGGATCAGCCCTTGGCCCGCGCCCACGCCAGCTGGACGGCCAGGTTCCGCTTGACCTCCGCGAGCTGCACGACCACGGCCGACGGCGCGGTCCCGCCGTGCCCGTCACGGGCGGCCAGCGCGCCGTGGACGTCGAGCACCGTGCGCACCTCAGCGGTGAGGTGGGGCGAGATCTTCGCGAACTGCTCGTCGGTGAGCTGATCCAGCTCGATGCCTTCGGCCTCGCAGACCTTGACGCACTCCCCCGCGACCTCGTGCGCGACACGGAAGGGCACGCCCTGCTTCACCAGCCACTCGGCGATGTCCGTGGCGAGCGAGAAGCCGGCCGGGGCGAGCTCCTCCATGCGCTCCCGGTTGACGGTGAGCGTGGCCATCATGCCCGTGAAGGCCGGCAGCAGGACCTCGAGGGTGTCGCAGGAGTCGAAGACCGGCTCCTTGTCCTCCTGCAGGTCGCGGTTGTACGCCAGGGGCAGCGCCTTCAGCGTGGCGAGCAGGCCGGTCAGGTTGCCGATCAGCCGCCCGGACTTGCCGCGCGCGAGTTCGGCGATGTCCGGGTTCTTCTTCTGCGGCATGATCGACGAGCCTGTGGAGAAGGCGTCGTGGAGGGTGACGAAGGAGAACTCCTTCGTGTTCCAGATGATGACCTCCTCCGCGATCCGCGAGAGGTCGACGCCGATCATGGCGGTGATGAAGGCGAACTCGGCGACGAAGTCGCGCGAGGCCGTGCCGTCGATGGAGTTGGCCACCGAACCGTGCTCGAAGCCGAGGTCCTTGGCGACGGCCTCCGGGTCGAGCCCGAGGGAGGAACCGGCCAGCGCGCCGGAGCCGTACGGCGAGACGGCGGTGCGCGCGTCCCACTGCCGCAGCCGCTCGGCGTCCCGGGACAGCGCCTGGACGTGGGCGAGCACATGGTGGGCGAAGAGCACCGGCTGGGCGTGCTGCAGGTGGGTGCGGCCGGGCATGGCGACGTCGATGTGCGTCTCGGCGAGCCGGACCAGGGCGTGCTGCAGTTCGGCGATCAGACCGCCGACGATCCGGGCGTGGTCGCGCAGGTACATCCGGAAGAGCGTGGCGACCTGGTCGTTGCGGGACCGCCCGGCGCGCAGCTTGCCGCCGAGGTCGGGGCCGAGCCGCTCCAGGAGGCCGCGCTCCAGGGCGGTGTGGACGTCCTCGTCGGCGATGGTGCCGGTGAACGAGCCGTCGGCGACGTCGGACTCCAGCTGGTCCAGGCCCACGAGCATGCGGGTCAGCTCGACGTCGCTGAGCAGGCCGGCCTTGTGCAGCACGCGCGCGTGGGCGCGGGAACCCGCGATGTCGTACGGCGCGAGCCGCCAGTCGAAGTGGACGGACGCGGAGAGTTTGGCCAGCGCCTCCGCGGGACCGTCGGCGAAACGGCCGCCCCAGAGCCGGACGTCGCCGCTGTTGGTGCTCACTGCTCTGCTCGCTTCCCTCGGGGGTGGATGTGCGGCCGCCTCCCCGCCGTGGGCGGGGAGGCGGGCTGCCATGGTCGAGGCTACTGACTAGGCCAGGTCGCGCTTGGCGGCGATCTTCGACGACATGCCGAAGATCTCGATGAAGCCCTTGGAGAGGGACTGGTCGAACGTGTCACCGGTGTCGTACGTCGCCAGGTTGAAGTCGTACAGGGACTCGCTGGACTTGCGGCCGGTGACGACGGCGCGGCCGCCGTGCAGGGTCATCCGGATGTCGCCGGTGACGTGCTGGTTGGCCTCCTCGATGAAGCCGTCCAGGGCCCGCTTGAGCGGGGAGAACCACAGGCCGTCGTAGACCAGCTCGCCCCAGCGCTGCTCGACCTGCCGCTTGTAGCGGGCGAGTTCGCGCTCGACGGTGACGTTCTCCAGTTCCTGGTGGGCGGTGATCAGGGCGATCGCGCCCGGAGCCTCGTACACCTCGCGGGACTTGATGCCGACCAGGCGGTCCTCGACCATGTCGATCCGGCCGACGCCCTGGGCGCCCGCGCGCTCGTTGAGCTGCTGGATGGCCTGCAGCACGGTGACGGGCTTGCCGTCGACGGCCACCGGGACGCCCTGCTTGAAGGTGATGACCACCTCGTCGGCCTCGCGCGGAGTGGCCGGGTTCTGGGTGTACTCGTAGACGTCCTCGATCGGGGCGTTCCAGATGTCCTCGAGGAAGCCGGTCTCGACGGCCCGGCCGAAGACGTTCTGGTCGATCGAGTAGGGGGACTTCTTGGTGGTGGCGATGGGGAGGTTCTTCTCCTCGCAGAAAGCGATCGCCTTGTCCCGGGTCATCGCGTAGTCGCGGACCGGCGCGATGCAGGTCAGCTCGGGGGCGAGGGAGGAGATGCCGGCCTCGAAGCGGACCTGGTCGTTGCCCTTGCCGGTGCAGCCGTGGGCGACGATCGAGGCGCCGTGCTTCTTGGCGGCGGCCACCAGGTGCTTGACGATGGTCGGCCGGGAGAGCGCGGAGACCAGCGGATAGCGTTCCATGTAGAGGGCGTTGGCCTTGATCGCCGGGAGGCAGTACTCGTCGGCGAACTCGTCCCTGGCGTCGGCGACCTCGGCCTCCACCGCGCCGCAGGCGAGCGCCCGCTTGCGGATGACGTCCAGGTCCTCGCCGCCCTGGCCGACGTCCACGGCCACCGCGATGACCTCGGCGCCGGTCTCCTCGGCGATCCATCCGATGGCGACGGAGGTGTCCAGTCCGCCCGAGTAGGCGAGTACGACGCGCTCGGTCACGGGTCTCTCCTTTGGTGCGCGAGGTCGGGTGCGTATGGCGGCGATGATGAGTCATACGCTGATGGGTATAAGTATGCACTCCTCTGCATGCTTCGTCAATCGCCCGTGTCGCCGCAGGTCACAGGCGTGTCGGCGGCTCTCCGCGGCAGCCGCGCCGAGGCCCCGCCCGGCCGCCCGGCCCTGCGGGCCCTCGGCGCGCGCGGCATTACCACACCGCCGTACGGCGCGTGGCGAGAAACCGGGCATTGAGCGGGGACGCGCGGCCACGCGTACACATGCGCATGGCGGCCACGACCACGATGATCCACAACGGCAGGGCGGGCAGGCGGCAGGCCATGCGCCGGATCCGGCCCCGCCGTTCCCCCGCGATCCCGCTGCTCCTCCTGGCCTGGGCGGGCGCCGCCGCGGTCGTGTGGCTGTGGTGGGACAACACTCCCTACGTCCAGCCGACCACGGCCGGCCGGCTCACCGCGGCGGGCCGGATCACCGGTCTGCTCGGCGGCTACGCCATCGCCCTGGTCGTCCTGCAGATGGCCCGTGTCCCCGCGCTGGAACGGCGCGTGGGCAGCGACCGGGTGGCCCGCTGGCACGCGATGAGCGGCCGCTACGCCGTGTCCCTGGTCGTCGTCCACGTCGCGCTGATCCTGTGGGGCTACTCCGAGCAGTCCGGGCAGCCGCTCGTGCGGCAGTCGGTCTCCGTGGTCCTGGACTACCCACGGATGATCGAGGCGACGGCCGGCACCGCGCTGCTGCTGGTCGTCGGCTTCGTCTCGGCGGGCGCGCTGCGCCGCCGGCTGCGCTACGAGACCTGGTACTACGTCCACCTGCTGACCTACGCCGCGGTCTACCTGACCTTCTGGCACCAGCTGGCCACCGGTGCCGAGTTCGTGGGCAGCGCCACCGCGCGCGCCGTGTGGTACGCGCTGTACGGCTCGGTGACGGGGCTGGTGCTCTGGTACCGCGTGCTGGTGCCGGTCCGGCTGAACATGAGGCACCGCATGCGGGTCGCGGAGACCGTCGAGGAGGCACCGGGCGTGGTCTCGGTGCTGATCACGGGACGCAGGCTGCACCGCCTGGGCGCCGAGCCCGGCCAGTTCTTCCGCTGGCGCTTCCTCGCCGGGGGGCTGCGCTGGAGCGCCAACCCGTACTCGCTGTCGGCACCGCCGCGGCCCGACCTGCTGCGGATCACCGTCAAGGCGGTGGGCGGCCACAGCTCCGCGCTGGCCTCGCTGGAGCCGGGCACGCGGGTGTGGGCCGAGGGCCCGTACGGCGCCATGACCGCCTCCCGCCGCCGCGGCGGCAAGGTGCTGCTGCTGGCGGGTGGCGCCGGGATCACCCCGCTGCGGGCGCTGTTCGAGACGCTGCCCGCCGCACCCGGCGACCTCACGCTGCTGTACCGGGCCCGCAGCAGGCAGGATCTGGCGCTGTGGGCCGAGCTGGAGGAGATCGCCGCCGAACGCGGCGCACGCCTGGTCTACGCGGTGAACGGGCCCGACGGCGCCCGTCCGGAGATCACCGCGCGGGGACTGCGGCGGATGCTGCCGGACATCGACCGGCACGACGTGTATCTGTGCGGCCCCCCGGGGCTGGCCGAGGAGTCGTACTCCGCGCTGCGCGAGGCGGGAGTGCCCGAACGCCGTATCCACCACGAGTCCTTCGAGATGTGAGGTCCGAGTGAAGAAGAAGCACCCGCTGCGCCGGATCCTCCTGAGCAGCGTGACGACCGTCTCCGGGGTCGTGCTGCTGCTCGCCCTGAAGCCGACGACGGCCCCCTTCACCTCGCAGGCCGGGGCCCCGGCGCAACAGCTGCCGCCGGTCTCCGCGGCCCCCTCGCCCGCCGGCCCGGACCCGTCGGTGCCGGTGGCCCCGGCGGACGGGGGCGGCTCCGAAGGGGCGCGGGCCACGGGGAAGCGGGGCGGCGCGCCCGCGCGGAAGACCGTCACCGGGGACGTCGCGCAGACCAGCTACGGCCCCGTCCAGGTCCGGATCACGGTCGAGGGCGGGCGGATCGTCTCGGCCGCCGCCGTCCAGGCGCCCGCCGGTACCCCCACCAGCGACCAGCTCACCGCCACCGCCGTCCCGGAGCTCAGCCGGGCCGCGGTCACCGCCCAGAGCGCGCAGATCGACACCGTCTCCGGTGCCTCGTTCACCAGCGACGGCTACCGGAAGTCGCTGCAGAGCGCCCTGGACAAGGCCGGTGCCTGACGATGTCCGACAACAACCCCCCGCGCCTGCGGCACGTGGAGCACTGCATGGGGACGGTGTTCTCCTTCGACGTGCGCGGCGCCCGCGACCCGCGCGTCCGGGCGGCCCTGGACGAGGCGGTGGCGGGCCTGCACCGGGTCGACGCGGTGTTCTCCACCTTCCGCGCCGACAGCGAGATCAGCCGGCTGGGCCGAGGCGAGCTCGCCCTCGCGCAGTGCTCGGCCGAGGTACGCGAGGTCCTGGGGCTGTGCGAGGAGGCCGAACGCCGTACCGACGGCTGGTTCACCCCGCGCTATGCGGGCCCGGGCACCGCGCTCGACCCCACCGGCCTGGTCAAGGGCTGGGCGGTGGAGCGGGCCGCCCGGACGATCGCCGCGGCGGGCGCCGGGAAGGTCTGCCTCAACGGCGGCGGGGACGTCCAGCTGACCGGCGGCCCCTGGCGGGTCGGCATCGCCGACCCGCTGCGGCCCGGCGGGCTGGCCACCGTCGTCGAGGCGGACGGCGAGCTGGCCGTCGCCACCTCCGGTCCCGCCGAGCGCGGCTGCCACATCCTCGACCCGCGCACAGGTGAGCCGCCCGCCGGGAGACTGGCGTCGCTCACCGTGGTGTGCCCCGCCCTCACCGAGGCGGACACCTGGGCGACGGCCGGGTACGCCATGGGCGGCCGGGCCCGGGAATGGCTGGAAGGACTCCCCGATGTGGAGGCCTTCGCCGTCGCCCCCGACGGCACGACCTGGCACACCTCGGGATTCGGGCGTTTCGTCGCGAAGTTGAGCGCTTGACGATCAGCTGTTCCAGGTGGCAAGAATTCGTCACATGAATCTGCAACTGAACGGCAAGGTCGTGCTGGTCACCGGAGGGTCCGACGGACTCGGCGCGGCCCTCGTCCGGCGGCTGGCCGCCGAGGGCGCCAAGGTGGCGCTGTGCGGACGTGACCCCGAGCGCATCGAGCACGTGGTGAAGGAACTGGGCGCCACCGGCGCCGACGTGCTGGGCGTGCCGGCCGACGTCACCCGTCCCGAGGACCTCGAGCGCTTCGTCGCCGCCGCCGACGGGCGCTGGGGACGGATCGACGCCGTGGTCAACAACGCCGGCCGCAGCGCGGCGGGCTTCTTCGAGCGCCAGGACGACTCGGTGTGGGAGGAGGACCTGCAGCTGAAGCTGCACGCCGCGGTACGGCTGACCCGGCTGGCCCTCCCCCACCTGCGCGCCGCGGGGGGCGGCGGCGTCGTCAACACCCTGGCCGTGTCGGCCAAGGCCCCGGGCGCCGGAAGCACCCCGACCTCGGTCTCCCGGGCGGCCGGACTCGCCCTGACCAAGGCGCTGTCCAAGGAGCTCGGGCCCGACAACATCCGGGTCAACGCGGTGCTCGTCGGCCTGGTCGAGAGCGGCCAGTGGAACCGGCAGGCCGAGGAGCGCGGGATCACCGTCGACGAGCTCTACGCCACGATGGGCCGCGAGTCCGGGATCCCGCTGGGCCGGGTGGGCCGCGCCGAGGAGTTCGCGGACCTGGTGGCCTTCCTGCTGTCCGACCGGGCCGGCTACGTGACCGGCACCGGCATCAACTTCGACGGCGGCCTGAGCCCCGTGGTCTGATCCGGCTCAGCGCTCGCCGCCCCCGGCCAGGCGCAGCAGGTGGTCGGCGACCGCCTGCCCGCCCGACGGGTCCCGGCTGATCAGCATCACCGTGTCGTCGCCCGCGATCGTGCCGAGGATGTCGTACACCTCGGCCTGGTCGATCGCGGACGCGAAGAACTGCGCCGCGCCCGGCGGAGTGCGGACGACGACGAGGTTGGCCGAGGCCTCCGCGGAGATCAGCAGCTCGCCGGCGAGGCGGCGCATCCGCTCCTCCTTCACCGACTCCCCGAGCGGCGCCATGGGGGTGCGGAAACCGCCCTCGCTGGGCACGGCGTAGATGAGTTCGCCGTTGTTGGTGCGGATCTTCACCGCGCCCAGTTCATCGAGGTCACGGGAGAGCGTCGCCTGAGTGACGCTCAGCCCGTCGTCGGAGAGCAGCTTGGCGAGCTGGCTCTGCGACCGCACCGGCTGCCGGTTCAGGATGTCCACGATCCGTCGGTGGCGTGCCATCCGGGTCTGCGGTACGGCGGCGGCTCCCCCGCCGGCCTGCTGCTGCGCCTCACTCATCGTCGTGTCATTCTCCGGATCGCGGTTCCTCTGCGGTGTGTACGGTGTCGAGGACACCCGGCAGCGCCCCCAGGAACGCGTCCACCTCGGCGTCACCGAGGATCAGCGGCGGGGCGAGCCGCACCGTGTCGGGTACGGCGGCGTTCACCAGGAGTCCGGCGTCCTGAGCCGCCTTCTGCACCTGCGCGGAGAGCGGCTCGGTGAGCACGATACCCAGCAGGAGGCCCGCACCGCGCACGTGATCGACCAGAGGGTGGTGCAGCGCCTCGACGCCCCGGCGCAGTTTCTCGCCCTGGCGCTTGACGTTCTCCAGCAGGCCCTCCTGGGCGATGGTGTCCAGCACGGCGAGCGCCGCGGCGCAGGCCACCGGGTTGCCGCCGAAGGTGGTGCCGTGCTGACCGGGGGTCAGCAGGCCGGCCGCGGGACCGAAGGCGAGGGTGGCGCCGATGGGCAGTCCGCCGCCGAGCGCCTTGGCGAGGGTGACGACGTCCGGCTCGACGCCCTGCGCCTGGTGCTCGAACCAGTGGCCGGTGCGGCCGATGCCGGTCTGCACCTCGTCCATGACGAGCAGGGTGCCGGTGGCCCGGGTGATCTCCCGCGCGGCGGCCAGGTATCCGGCGGGGGGAACGACGACGCCGTTCTCGCCCTGAATGGGCTCGATCACGACGAGCGCGGTCTCCTCGGTTACGGCGGCGCGCAACGCGTCGGCGTCGCCGTACGGCACATGGGTGACGTCTCCGGGCAGCGGGCGGAAGGGCTCCCGCTTCTTGGGCTGCCCGGTGAGCGCGAGCGCGCCCATGGTGCGGCCGTGGAATCCGCCGTCGGTGGCCACCATGTGCGTACGGCCCGTCAGCCGGCCGATCTTGAAGGCGGCTTCGTTGGCCTCGGCGCCGGAGTTGCAGAACAGCACGCGGCCGGGGCGGCCGGACAGCTGGAGCAGCCGCTCGGCAAGGGCGACGGTGGGCTCGGCGATGAAGAAGTTGGAGACGTGGCCGAGGGTCGCGATCTGCTCGGAGACGGCGCGGACCACGGCGGGGTGGGCGGTGCCGAGGGCGTTGACGGCGATGCCGCCGAGGAAGTCCAGGTACTCGTTGCCGTCGGCGTCCCAGTACCGCGCGCCCTCGCCGCGGACCAGGGGCAGCCGCGGAGTGCCGTAGTTGTCCATCAGGGAGCCCCGCCAGCGCCGTGTGAGCGCCCCGTTCCCCTGGTCGCTGCCGGTCCCGGTCATGCCCGTCCCCCTCCGTTCCGCGATGTGCCGCCTGCCGCGTCCGCGGTGTCGGGCAGCACCATCGTGCCGATTCCCTCGTCGGTGAAGATCTCCAGCAGGATCGAGTGCTGGACCCGCCCGTCGATGACCCGGGCGGTGTGGACGCCGTTGCGCACCGCGTACAGGCACCCCTCCATCTTGGGCACCATGCCGCTGGACAGCTCGGGCAGCAGCTTCTCGAGCTCACCGGCGGTGAGCCGGCTGATCACCTCGTCGCTGTTCGGCCAGTCCTCGTACAGGCCCTCGACGTCGGTGAGGACCATCAGGGTCTCGGCGCCGAGCGCGGCCGCGAGCGCCGCGGCGGCGGTGTCGGCGTTGACGTTGTAGATGTGGCCGTCGTCGGCGCTGCGGGCGATGGAGGACACGACCGGGATGCGTCCGTCGTCCAGCAGGGCCCGGATGGCGCCGGTGTCGATCTCGGTGATCTGCCCGACCCGGCCGATGTCGACGGCCTCGCCGTCGATCATCGGGCGGTGCCGGGTCGCGCTGATGGTGTGGGCGTCCTCGCCGGTCAGGCCGACGGCGAGTGGGCCGTGCTGGTTGAGCAGGTTGACCAGCTCGCGCTGCACCTGCCCGGCGAGCACCATGCGGACGACGTCCATGGCCTCCGGGGTGGTGACCCGCAGCCCCGCCTTGAACTCGCTGACCAGGCCCTGCTTGTCGAGCTGCGCGCTGATCTGCGGGCCGCCGCCGTGCACGACGACCGGCTTGAGGCCCGCGTGCCGCAGGAAGACGACGTCCTGGGCGAAGGCCGCCTTCAGCTCCTCGTCGACCATGGCGTTGCCGCCGAACTTGATGACGACGGTCCTGCCGTGGTGGCGGGTCAGCCACGGCAGTGCCTCGATGAGGATCTGCGCCTTCGGCAGGGCGGTGTGCTTGCGGGTGCTCATGAGCTGTAGGCGCTGTTCTCGTGGACGTACTCGGCGGTCAGGTCGTTGGTCCAGATGGTCGCGGTCTCGTTGCCGGCGGCGAGGTCGGCGGTGATGTGGACCTCGCGGTAGCGCATGTCGACCAGTGCGCGGTCCTCGCCGACGGACCCGGACTTGCAGACCCACACGCCGTTGATCGCCACGCCCAGGCGGTCCGGCTCGAAGGCGGCGGAGGTGGTGCCGATCGCCGAGAGCACCCGGCCCCAGTTCGGGTCCTCGCCGTGGATCGCGCACTTGAGGAGGTTGTTGCGGGCGATGGAGCGGCCCACCTCGACGGCGTCGTCCTCGGTCGCCGCGTTGATCACCTCGATCTTGATGTCCTTGGACGCGCCCTCCGCGTCGCGGATCAGCTGCCGGGCCAGGTCCGCGCAGACCTGTTCGACGGCGGCCGCGAAGGGCTCGTACGCGGGGGCGACGCCGGAGGCGCCGGAGGCGAGCAGCAGCACCGTGTCGTTGGTGGACATGCATCCGTCCGAGTCGGCCCGGTCGAAGGTGGTGCGGGTGGCCGCGCGCAGCGCCTTGTCGAGCGTGGGTGAGTCCAGGTCGGCGTCGGTGGTGAGGACGACCAGCATGGTGGCCAGGCCCGGCGCGAGCATGCCCGCGCCCTTGGCCATGCCGCCGACGGTCCAGCCCTCGCCCTCGTGCACGGCGGTCTTGTGGACGGTGTCGGTGGTCTTGATGGCGATGGCGGCCTTCTCGCCGCCGTGGGCGGAGAGCTCGGCCGCGGCCTTGGCGACGCCCGGCAGCAGCTTGTCCATCGGCAGCCGGACGCCGATCAGCCCGGTCGAGCAGACGGCGACCTCCCCCGCGCTCTGCCCGAGCGCGTCGGCGACCGCCTCGGCGGTGGCGTGGCTGTCCTGGAAGCCGAGGGGTCCCGTGCAGGCGTTGGCGCCGCCGGAGTTGAGGACGACGGCGGAGACCCGGCCGCCCTTGAGGACCTGTTCCGACCACAGGACGGGGGCGGCCTTGACGCGGTTGGAGGTGAAGACGCCGGCCGCGGCGAGCCGCGGGCCGTTGTTCACCACCAGGGCGAGGTCCGGGTTGCCGTTCTCCTTGATCCCGGCGGCGATGCCCGCCGCCGTGAATCCCTGTGCTGCCGTGACGCTCACTGTGCCGTCTCCTTGTCCGCTTCTGGGCCGGCGCACCGCAGGGGCGCGGCCTTCGCCGTGATGTCGGTGTGCGGCCCGGTCACCGGGGCCGTGCCGTGCGGGTCGGCGCCCGCGTCGCAGGGCGCGGCCCTGGTGAGCAGCTCGGCGACGGCGCGGCGGGCGCGGGCGGCGGGGCGGGGGGTCACGGCGCGACCCCCACGGTGCTCAGGCCGAGTCCCTCCGGAAGGCCCAGCGCGATGTTCATGCTCTGCACGGCGCCGCCGGCGGTGCCCTTGGTGAGGTTGTCGATGGCGCTGACGGCGATGACCCGGCCGGCGGCCTCGTCGTACGCGACCTGGATCAGCGCGGCGTTCGAACCGTACACGGCGGCGGTGGCGGGCCACCGGCCCTCCGGCAGCAGGTGCGCGAACGGCTCGTCGGCCAGCGCCTTCTCGTACGCCGTCCGTACGGCGTCCGCGGTGGTGCCGGGCCTGGCCTTGGCGCTGCAGGTGGCCAGGATGCCGCGCGGCATGGGCGCGAGGGTCGGGGTGAAGGAGACGGTGACCCGCTCCCCCGCCACGGCCGAAAGGTTCTGGATCATCTCGGGGGTGTGCCGGTGCGTGCCGCCGACGCCGTACGGGGTCATGTTGCCCATGACCTCGCTGCCCAGCAGGTGCGGTTTGGCCGCCTTGCCCGCACCGGAAGTGCCGGAGGCGGCGACGACCACGGCCTCGGGCTCCACCAGGCCCGCCGCGTACGCGGGGAAGAGCGCGAGCGAGACGGCGGTCGGGTAGCAACCGGGCACCGCGATGCGCTTGGACCCCTCCAGCGCGGCGCGGGCACCCGGCAGTTCCGGGAGACCGTACGGCCACGTGCCCGCGTGCGGGGAGCCGTAGAACCGCTCCCAGTCCGCGGCGTCCGCCAGCCGGAAGTCGGCGCCGCAGTCGACGACGAGCGCCGGCTCGCCGAGCTGCTCGGCGACGGCCGCCGACTGCCCGTGCGGCAGCGCGAGGAAGACGACGTCGTGCCCGGCCAGCGCCTGCACGCTCGTCGCCTCCAGCACACGGTCCGCCAGCGGCAGCAGATGCGGCTGCAGGCCGCCGAGGCGCTGCCCGGCGTTGGCGTTCCCGGTGAGCGCGCCGATCTCGATCTCGGGGTGGTTCAGCAGCAGGCGCAGGATCTCTCCGCCCGCGTACCCGCTCGCTCCCGCCACCGCTGCCCGGAATGCCATGGACCCTCCTCTTCGATGGCATGACTATACGGCGCCCGGAACTTTTATGCAAAGCTTTCCGGTCCACCACCCGGCGCGCGGTGGGGCGCCCCGGGGCCCGGCGAGTCTCGGCGCCCCGGTTGGCGCGCGGACCTCCGCCCGATGGCGGCCGTACGCCGCCCGGCGAACACTGGGCGAACTCCGCGCAGGTCAGTCCAGCAGTGCGACGACCTCGCGGAAGTCGCCGTAGGCCTCGCCGTACTGCCTGGCGGCGAGCAGGAACATCGAACGGCCGGTCAGTGCCCGCCCCGCAGCCTGTTCGCCCCGCTGGGCGCCGGGCAGGGCGGCGAGGCGGCGGGCCGGCGTGACGCCCTCGGCGAAGAGCGGCCGGAGCGGTTTCAGGATGCGATGGGTACGGCGCTCCCAGTGCGGCGCCGAGCGGACGGTCAGCCTGCGGTGAGCGGCGACCAGCGCCGGAAGGTGCCGCCCGGGCTCGGCCGCGGCCGCCTCGGTGAGCGCGGCGACCCCCGCCTCCGGCCGGGGAAGCTCCGCGGCGTACGCGCGGGAGACGTCCGGCGACCAGCTCATCGTGTCCCAGCCGTACGGCGGCGCCGGTGCGCTTGGGGCCCCGCCGGTTCCAGCGCCCTTCTGACGCGCCGTGAGCCGGCCTCATACGAGCAGCAGGGTCCGCGCCCGCAGCACCGCGTCCTGATCGACGCCCTCGGTGAAATCCATGACGGGAGTTCCGGAAGCCGCCTCCACTCCCCGACAACGCCTCTGAGCTGCGCGTTCCGTCCTGCAAAAAGAGCGGCCGGACTGTCATGACGGAGACGCCATCACCAGGTCACGAACGCCGGCGGGGCTTTCCGCGCTTCGCGGTGGGGCGAGGCGTCTTCGCGGACGCACGGCCGGATGATCTGGCGGCGGGCTTGCGCCGCGCCGCCCCCTCCTCGGGGCGCTGCTTCTTCGGCTGCGGCTGGTGCTGGGTACGGCCGCGGGTGCTGTTGACGGTGCGGCCGCGCACGATGCCGATGAAGTCCTCGACCCGGTCGGTCGTGGTGTCCTCGCGCCACGACAGGGCCACCCGGGACTGCGGGGCGTCGACGACGGGGCGGTAGGTGAGGTCCCGGCGGTGGTGCAGGCGCGCCAGCGACTGCGGCACGACCAGCACCCCCACGCCCGCCGCGACGAGCTCGATCGCGTCCGCGGTCGTGGCCGGGCGCTCGATCGCGGGCCGCCCGGGCAGCTCCTGCCAGTCCAGGGTGTCGTCGAGGGGGTGGAACACCACGTCGTCGGCCAGGTCCGCCACCGTCACCTCGTCGGCGGCCGCGACGAGGTGGTCCTTGGGCACGACGACGACCGTCGTCTCCGCGTAGAGGGGGATCGCGCTGAGATCCGTCCGGTCGATCGGCAGCCGTACGAAGCCCGCGTCCGCGTCCAGGCCGCGCAGCATCCCGGGAGCCTCGGCGGCCGGGACCATGACCAGCTCCAGGGGGACGTCCGGCAGCCGCTCCTGCCAGATCCGCACCCACTTGGCGGGGGTCACCCCGGGGACGTAGGCGAGGCGGAACGAGGAGGGAGCTTCCGAGCCGGTCATCCGGCCAGGCTACCCCGGCGCCGGTCGGGGGCCGTCCCCGCGATCGATATCCTGGGGGCATGACGTCGCACCACTCCGCCCAGACCATGAAACCCGCCACGGCGGCGAAGAAGCTGGGTGTGTACCTCGAGGCCACCCCCGCCGAGTTCCGGGAAGGCGTCGTGTCGCGCGACGAGCTGAACGCGCTGCAGGCCGACCCGCCCGAGTGGCTCCGGGAGCTGCGCCGCAACGGCCCGCACCCGCGCCCGGTCGTGGCGGCGAAGCTGGGCGTGTCCATCTCCGGTCTCGCCCGCGGCGGGGTCACCGAGGCGCTCACGACGGAGCAGATCGAGGCGCTGAAGCAAGAAGCCCCCGAGTGGCTGCATAAGGAGCGCGCCACCCAGGCCGAGGCCCGCAAGGAGGCCGCCCGTCTCAAGCAGCGCGACGCCGAGCGTTCCGGGCACGCCGACGCCTGACGTCCCTCTCGACGCCGAAGCCCGGGAAGCCTGAGCGGCTTCGCGGGCTTCGCGGGCGTGACGGCACTGCCGCTCGACGGTCGACCGCAGCCGGCGCGGGCCGGCCGCCGCGGATTCGAGGCCCTGCGCGGCGGGCCGGGAAACCCCGCATCCGCCGGTCCCCCACGCCCACAAAGCGCGTCCCGGTCCGTTGACAGCGCGGGGGGCGCGTCGCAGACTCAGTGCCCGGAGCATGAACGATAGTTCACTATGCGAACGATGGTGTTCGCGCGCCGGACAGGGGCTGCCATGACCATCACCCGTGAACTGCTGATCGGCGGCAAGGACGTCCCGGCCGTCTCCGGACGCACGACCGAGGACGTCAGCCCCTTCACCGGGGAGGTGTACGCGACCGTCGCCGCCGGCGGCGTCGAGGACGTCACCCGGGCGGTGGACGCGGCAGCGGCAGCGTTCCCGGAGTGGGCGGCGCTCAGCCCGTTCGCGCGGCGCAAGATCTTCCTGACCGCGGCCGACCTGCTGGAGGCCCGCACGGAACAGGCCGCCCAGATCATGGCTCACGAGGCCGGTGCGACCCGCCCCTGGGCGTACTTCAACGTCGGACTCGCGGCCAACATCCTGCGCGAGGTGGCAGCCGCCGTCACCGCGCCGCGCGGTGAGGTGCTGAGCGCGCAGGAGGAGGGCGTCCTCGGCATGGCGGTGCGCGAGCCGGTCGGCGTCGTGGGCGCCTTCGCGCCGTGGAACGCCCCGATCATCCTCGGCGTCCGCGCGGTCGCCGCGCCGCTGGCGGCGGGCAACACGGTCGTGGTGAAGCCGAGCGAGGACGCCCCGGTGGCCTGCGGTCTGTTCGTCGCGGACGTGCTGCGCGAGGCCGGGCTGCCGGACGGCGTGCTGAACGTGGTGACCAACGCCCGCGAGGACGCCGCCGAGGTCGCCGAGGCGCTCGTCGCCGATCCGAGGGTCCGCGCCGTCAACTTCACCGGGTCGACGGAGGTCGGGCGGATCATCGGCACCCACGCCGCGCGCCACCTGAAGCCGGCCGTGCTGGAGCTCGGCGGCAAGAACGCGATCGTCGTGCTGGACGACGCCGACGTGGACTACGCCGTCGACGCCGCCGTCTTCGGGGTCTTCCTCAACTCCGGACAGATCTGCATGTCCGGCGACCGGATCCTCGTCCACGAGAGTCTCGCCGAGGAGTTCACGGCCAAGTTCGCCGCCAAGGTCGGCACGCTGCCCTCGGGCGACCCCGCGCACCCGCACACGGTGATCGGGCCGCTGGTGAGCCCCGCCTCCGCGCGGCGCGTCGCCGCCTTGGTCCTGGATGCGGTCGCCAAGGGCGCCACGGTGCTGGCCGGCGGCGGCGAGCCGGACGGCGCGGTGCACCCGGCCACCGTGCTGCGGGACGTGCCCAAGGACGCGGAGATCTATCACGGCGAGGCCTTCGGCCCCGTCGTCACCGTTTCCTCTTTCGCCGACGACGACGAGGCCGTGGCCCTGGCCAACGACACCGACCACGGTCTGACCGCGGGCGTGATCACGGAGAACGGCACCCACGGGCTCGCCGTCGCCCGCCGGCTGCGCACCGGCATCGTGCACGTCAACGACCAGTCGGTGGCCGACGAACCGCAGGCGCCCTTCGGCGGCTTCAATGCCTCCGGCTACGGCCGCTTCGGCGGGCGCTGGGGCCTGGAGGCCTTCTCCAACACCCGCTGGGTCACCCTGGCCACTCAGCAGGCGCACTACCCGTTCTGAATCCGCCGCGCAGGGCGTAGGGTCCGCGCATGGAAGATCCACTCGGCGCGGCCCGCGCCCTTCTCACCGAACGCTTCCCCAATGCGCTCGCCGGTTTCCTGGGCGGGTCCACCGCCCGCGGCGAGGGCACGGCGACCTCCGACCTGGACGTGGTCGTCGTCCTCGACCCGCCCGCCGGGTGCCACGCGGAGTCGCTCACCTGGGGCTCCTGGCCGGTCGAGCTCTTCGTGCACACCCCGGAGTCGGCGCGTGCCTTCATGGGCTGGGACCGCGACCGCGGCAGCGGCACGATGGCGTTCATGTGCGCGCGGGGCGTCGTCCTGCTCGACCGTGACGGGACCGCCGCCAGGCTGCGCGACACCGCGGAGCGGATCCTCGCCGCCGGACCGCCCGCGGTCACGGACGCGGCGCGCGACCACCGGCGCTACTGCGTCACCGACCTGCGCGACGACCTCCTCGGCGCGAGGAGCGAGGACGAACTCCTCGCGGTGGCCGCGGCCCTGCTGGACGGCACCGCCGAGCTCCTGCTCGGTACGCGCGGCCACTGGCGCGGCGGCGGCAAGTGGCTGCCCCGCCGACTGCGCGAGGCCGACCCCGAGCTCGCGGCACTCCTGCTCGGCGCCTACCGCGATCTCGTTCGAGGCGGCCCGCGCGAGCCGTTCGCCGCCGCGGTGGACACAGTGCTGCACGCCTGCGGTGGCCCCCTGTGGGCGGGCTACCGGCGCACGCCGGACCCTCGCATGCTGGCGGAGCTCGGCCTACGGCCGGACTGAGGCCGGGCCCGGCTCCAGGGGGTGCGGAGCGGACGCCCGAACCTAGACTGGAGGGGCAAGGCTGCGGGCCGCCGAGTTCTCAGGAGGTCTACCGATGCACGCGAACAAGGGTGACCGGGTCAGGCAGCACGGGCGGGTCGTCGGCCAGCACGACAAGGTGGCCGAGATCGTCGAGGTCATGGGGCAGGGTGGCGAGCCGCCATACCGCGTCCGGTACGACGACGGCCACGAGTGCATCCTGTCCCCCGGACCGGACTCCACGGTGGAACACGGGCGGGGCAAGCCCCCCACCCCCTGAGCCGCTCCGTACGGAATCCTGCCGCACCGCGGCCGTCGCATCACCCGGCCGCGGCGGCACGCGTACCTACGCGCCCGCCCCCCGGCCGGGGGTGCGGACGCGGACAGTGGTCGGCGACGACACGGGACATCGCCCCGATCGGGTCGGCGGCGACCTCCGGGGCCAACGAGAAGCGTGGCGAGCCGCCATACCGCGTCCGGTACGACGACGGCCACGAGTGCATCCCGTCCCCCGGACCGGACTCCACGGTGGGACACGGGCGGGGCACGCCCCCCACCCCCTGAGCCGCTCCGTACGGAATCCTGCCGCACCGCGGCCGTCGCATCACGCGGCCGCGCCCTGCGGCAGGCGAACCTACGCGCCCGCCCCCCGGCCGGGGGTGCGGACGCGTGTCGGATAGTGGTCGGCGACCACCCGGGACATCGCCCCGATCGGGTCGGCGGCGACCTCCTTGGCCGAGAAGAACACGTTGCCGAGCACCTGGGGATGGTGCCGGTCCAGCTCGAGGTGGCGGGAGAGTTCCGCCGGGTCCTGCCAGGCCTGCGCCTCGCCGGCGGCGCCGGCGCGGTAGAGCGCCTCGCCGATGTAGAGCTGGACGCCCGTGCCGTCGACCACGTCGGCCCACCACGGCACGAGCGTGGCGTAGTCGGCGACGGCGAAGCCGATGTTCCAGTACACCTGCGGCACGATGTAGTCGATCCAGCCCTTGTGCACCCAGCCGCGTGTGTCGGCGTAGAGGTCGTCGTACGTCTGGACCCCGGCGCGGGTCGCGGAGCCGCGCGGGTCCGTGCCGCGGTTGCGCCAGACGGCGAAGGGGCTGACGCCGAAGCGGGTGCCGGGGCGGAGTGCCCTGATGCGGGCGGCGGTCTCGCTGACGAGCAGGTCGATGTTGTCGCGCCGCCAGGAGGCGAGGTCGTCGAAGCCCTCCCCGTACCGGGCGAAGGCGTCGTCGTCGGCGAAGTGCCGGCCCGCGACCGGATAGGGGTAGAAGTAGTCGTCCCAGTGCACTCCGTCGACGGGGTAGCGGCGGACGGCGTCGAGCATGGCGTCCTGCACGAAGCGCCGCACATGGGGAAGCCCGGGGTTGTAGTAGAGCTTCCCGCCGTACGCGACGGTCCAGTCGGGGCTGACGCGGGCCGGGTGGTCCGGGGAGAGCCGTGCCGGGTCGTCGTGGGTGGCGACGCGGAACGGGTTGAACCAGGCGTGCAGTTCCAGCCCCCGCGCGTGCGCCTCCGCCACGGCCGTGCCGAGCGGGTCCCAGCCGGGGTCCCGCCCCTGGACCCCGGTCAGGTACTCCGACCAAGGCTCGTACGGGGAAGGCCACAGCGCGTCGGCGGTCGGCCGGACCTGCATGACGACCGCGTTGAGACGCCGCTCGACGGCGAGGTCGAGGTAGCCGAGGAGTTCATCGCGCTGCTGACGGGCGGACATCCCGCGGGCGGAGGGCCAGTCGCGGTTGGCGACCGTCGCCAGCCACATGCCGCGGAACTGCGCCGGCGCGCCGGGACCGCCCGCCGCGCCGGACGACGCCTCCGCCCCCGCGGGCATCCCCCCGGCGGGCCTCGCCATCATTTCCGCCGCCCTCGCTGTCTCGCCCGCGGCGAGGACGGTGCCGATGGCCCCGGCGGCGCCCGCGGCGAAGGTCCTGCGTGAGAGTCGGCGCATGACTGTCCCCTGATTCCCCGTCATATTCATGTTTCGCTGATACTGGGCTGAATCAGCCCGTCCGGCAACCTGCCGGGAGCCGGTCGGGGCCGGTGTGCCTCCGGGTCCCGGCCACCCCGTGCGCCGCCCGCGTCGCCTCCGGCGCACGGGCGCCCGCGGCGGCTCGGGGCCCGGTCAGCGGGGCTACCGCGCCCGGCCGGGCGGCCCTCGCGGGCGCCCGGACCGGTAGGCCGGCCGGGTGTAATGTCGAGCGGGCTGGTCCGGACCTCACGACGGTCCGGGTCTCCATCTCGCGATCAGGGAGAGGCTGGGCGTTGAACGACGACATCCGTTTTGTCGGTGTGGTGGGCTGTGGCCAGATGGGCGCGGGTATCGCCGAGGTGTGCGCCCGGGCCGGACTGGACGTCCGGGTGGCGGAGACCACCGGCGAGGCCCTGGAGCTTGGCCGCACCCGGCTGACGAACTCGCTCCGCAAGGCGGCGGAGCGCGGCAAGATCACCGCGGAGGAGCGCGACGCGACGCTGGAGCGCCTCACCTTCACCACCGACCTGGGCGACTTCGCCGACCGCGACCTGGTCATCGAGGCCGTCGTGGAGAACGAGCAGGTCAAGACCGAGATCTTCCAGGTGCTCGACCAGGTGGTGACCCGGCGCGACGCGATCCTGGCCTCCAACACCTCCTCCATCCCGCTGGTCAAGCTCGCCGTGGCGACCTCCCGCCCGGAGCAGGTGATCGGCATCCACTTCTTCAACCCGGCGCCGGTGCAGAAGCTCGTCGAGCTGATCCCCGCCCTCACCACGGACGGCCAGACGCTGGTGCGCGCCGAGAAGCTCGTCACCGACGTGCTGGGCAAGCACCCGATCCGGGCCCAGGACCGCGCGGGCTTCGTGGTCAACGCGCTGCTCATCCCGTACCTGCTGTCGTCGATCCGGATGTTCGAGACCGGCATCGCCAGCCGTGAGGACATCGACAACGGCATGGAGATGGGCTGCGCCCACCCGATGGGTCCGCTCAAGCTCTCCGACCTGATCGGGCTGGACACCGTGGCCTCGGTCGCCGACTCGATGTACGAGGAGTTCAAGGAGCCGCTGTACGCCGCCCCCCCGCTGCTGCAGCGCATGGTCGACGCGGGCCGGCTGGGCCGCAAGAGCGGCCACGGCTTCTACGACTACGTGTAGTTCGGCGTCCGCGCCGCCGTCTCCCGCCGCGCGTCGAGCCGGGCCAGTTCCGCCCTGGCCCGCGCCTCGACCGGCGCGGCCCCGACCGCGGAACTGATCTCCAGGGCCTCGACCAGGGCGCCCCGGGCCGCCGCCGACCGCCGTGGACGGCGCTCGGCGGCGCCCAGCACGATCAGCGTGCGGGCCAGGTCGATGGGGAGCGAACGGCCGCGCAGCCGGTCCGCGGCGGCCTGGATGCGGGTGATGCCCCGCTTGGAGCGGCCCAGCACACAGTCGCGCAGTCCCTCGGCGCGGTCCAGGGCGGACAGCACGCTGGCGGAAGGCCGTGCCCCGGCGCGGCGGCGCGCCGCACGCAGGATCTCGGCGGCGGAGTCGGTGTCTCCGAGGATCACGGCCGCCTCGGCGAGGTCCCCGTACCAGCGCAGCATCACCGGGTCGGCGATGCCCATCGTCTCCCCCAGCCTGCGCACCTGCCGAAGGGTCTCGACGGCCGCCTCGGTGTGCTCCCGCCCCCCGGCGAGCAAATGTGCCCGGCCGCGGACGCCCAGGGCCCGCAGCAGGAAGAGCTGGTCCCCGTCGGTCATGCAGGCCCGGATGGTGCGGTCGGCGAGCTCGATGGCGCGCTCCGCGCGTCCCCCGGCGGTCTCGGCGAGCGCGGCGGCGTAGAGCACGGGCGGTGAGTCGCTGCCGGCCCGGACGGGGAGCACGGCGCAGCGGGCGACGTTGTCCAGGGCCTCGCGGCAGCGTCCGGAGCGCACCTGGATACGGATGAGCGCCACCAGCGTGGCGGCGGTCTCCTCGACGGAGGCGTACTCGCCCGTCCTTCCGAGAAGGCCGGCCATCTCGCGTTCCGCGTCGGTGACGCGGTCGGCGTCGGCGGCCAGGATCGCGCGGGTGCGGACGAGTTCGCGGGCGCCGGGCCCGTCGGACGGCACGGGGAGGCGGAACGCCTCGCCGAGCGTGGCCTCGGCTGACTCCGCCTCGCCGTGCAGCGCGTGCAAGCGGGCGAGCAGGGCCAGGGCGGCCACCCGGGTGTCGACGGCGCCCGCCTGGACCGCCATGTCGGCGGCGCGGCGGGCGTGGGCGGAGGCCTGCGCGGGCCGCCCGCCGATGAGGTGCCGCAGGGCTGCCCACTGGTGGAGCCGGGCCTCCAGCTCGGGATGCCCTTCGGCCTCCACCAGGCCGTCCGATATGAGGCGGCCCGCGGTGCCCAGCGCCTGGCCGGCGTTGCCGAGCATGATCAACCGGGCCAGCACCCGTTGCCGGGCGGACACGGCCTCGGCGAGCACGGTTTCCGCGGCCCGGTCGGCCTCGCCCCGCAGCCCGGCGTCGCTGGCGTACTCGGCGGCGGCCAGCAGCCGTTCGGCACGCTCGGCCGGGCGGTTTTCGGGCGTACGGCGGGCCGCCAGGGCGGCCAGTTCCGCGGCGGTGGCGGGGGCACCGCGGCGGCGCGCGGAGTCGGCGGCGGCGGCGAGCGTGGCCGCGGTGGTCTCGTCGGCGTACGGGTGGGCCAGGGCCAGGTGCCGGGCCTGCTCCACGGGCTCGGGGACCACCCGGGACAGCAGTTTGTGCGCGGTGCGCCGCCCGTGCTCGGGGGCGTCGGCGTACACCGCGGCGCGGATCAGCGGGTGCTGGAAGCGAATCGTTCCCTCGGCGTCGGCCACGGCGACCCCCAGGGTCTCCGCGGTGGCCAGGTCGCCCGCCGGGTCCGGGATCCCCGCGGCGCCGAGCAGCGGCAGCGTGGGGCGGGCCGCCGCGCTGGCGAGCAGCAGCGTCTGCCGGGCGGAGGCAGGCAGCAGCCGTACCCGGTCCAGCAGCAGGTCGCGCAGCCGCGGCGGTACGGACAGCACGTCCCCGGCCTCGAAGGGCGTGCCGTCCCGCAGCAGGGCGCGGCCGAGTTCGAGGGCGTAGAGCGGATTACCGGCGGCCGTGTCCTGTACGGCACGCACGGCGGGCTCGGGCAGCTCCGCACCGGTGTCGTCCAGCAGCAGTTCGGCAACGTCGCCGTCGGACAGCGGAGGCACGAGCAGCGCCGCGGTGCCCGGCGGGCAGCACCGAAGCCCGCGCGGCTCCTCGCCCTCCACCACCCGCTCGGCCGCCAGGAAACGCACCCCCTCACCCGGCGGGAGCCGCCGCAGCGCGAGCGACAGCACCTCGGCGCTGGGCATGTCGAGCCACTGCAGGTCGTCGACGACGATCAGCACGGGGCCGGCGGCCGCGAGTGCCCGCAGCAGTTCGACGGCCGCGTCGCGCACGGCCAGCCGGCTCTGCGTCGCGACCGGCTCGTGCCCCCGCAGTAACGCCGCCCGCAGGGCGGCCCGGGGCCCGGCGGACAGCGCGTCGACGTACTCCTCCGGCACGCGGGCGAAGAGGTCCATCAGCGCCACGAAGGGCAGCTTCGCGTCCTCCTCCACGGGCACGGCGCGCAACACGAACCCTTCCGGCGGGACCTCGTCGGTCAGCACGGCGAGCAGGGCGGACTTGCCGATCCCGGCCGCTCCGTGGAGCAGTACGCCCGGACCGGCGGTCAGCTGTGTCCGGGCATGGTCGAGGATCTCCCGACGCCCGATCAGGGACGGCATATGCTCATGACAACGTTTGCTCAACTGCCTTGTCAATGGGCGCAGTCAGGTCGACGTGTTCGTGGACCGGGGTGCGTCTGTGCGGCCGGTGGTTGTGTGCGGGTACGTTGGGGTTGCTGTTGGGGGTTTCCCCGCCCGCCCTCCCTCAACCAGCCTTCGGCCGGGGGGGACCCCCACCCGGATGGTTGGTGCGGGTCTGCGCGGGGTGCGTGGTGGGCCGGGAACGGGGCCTCCGGGGCTGGGCATTCTGGACCGCATGTTTATGTGCATGGCGTCCAGGTCGGTGCCGTCTGTGCTGCACAACACATATGCGTCAGCGTCCAGAACACCCACCCCTACGACCCCGCCCCCTCCGTATCGCCGGCGACCAACGGCCGGTGGGGGGTGTGGGCAGGCGGGCTTGCCGCATGCGCAGGGGCACCCCCAGCAGTAGCCGGGGTGCACAACCACAACGACGCCACACGTGCCCGGTGCGCACGGTCTCTCCCCCAGCCTGGCGGCTGGGACGTTCCCCCACGTGTGCACGCTGGCGGGTGGGGGTGTGCCAGCTCCCTCTGCCGTCGGGCCGGGGATCCCCATGGTGAGGGAGGGGAGGACTGCGCGTATCCCCACCCCACCGGCCGTCAGGCCCCCACACGACCGGAGAGGGTGTGGCGGCGTGCCCCCATGGGGGCACCTCCCAGCGGTAGCTGGGGGAGACGAGCGGCGGACCCGGCGCCCAATGATGTCGGGGTAGACCGCGAGCGCCGAGGTGGGGGCACCTCGGCCGAAGGTCGGGGGAGTACCCCGGCGCGGCACCGACCCACAACGCACGCAGCGAGGCGGTCACTGACCGCGCCGGGCGCTCGGGAGGGTGGGTGGGGGATGCCCGCCGCAGGCGCGAACAAGCCGCACACGACAACCCGGCGGAACAACGACGCACCCCGGGTCAGGCGACCCCGTCGGGGTGAGGCAACAGCACCACACGGTGCGCCCCCGCGTCCGCGGCCAGCGAACTGTCGCACGCCGCGACGACCGTGATCCCCGCGGCCGCCACCCGCCGCAGCTCGCTCCACGCGCCGCGGCTGATGACGGTCGTCGTGACGGAGGGACCCCGGCTCCAGGGCGCGCTGTTGAGGGCGAGCTGCAGTGCCGACCGCTGCGGCCCCGGCGGGCCGACCACAGCGATCAGTTCGCCCGTGGGCGTGGACAGATCGGCTCCCGTGGCGGTGGGGGTGGGGGTTGCCATGTCTGCCCCTCTCCTCGTTCTGGCCGGTATACGAGCAATGAGTGTTTTACTCGGGGATCGACCCAGGTTTACCAAGGATTGGGCGGGATCAGGGGCGCGGCACTCCGGGAACCCCGGGTGCGGTGCGGACGGCGGCCGCCTGTGCGGGCACCCGGGGCGCGTCCCTGTGGAGCACGAGCAGCGCCATGTCGTCGGTGAGTCGCCCTCGCGTGTGCCGCAGGAACGAGGCCCGCACCGCGTCGACCAGCGTCCGCGCGCACAACGAGCCGCCCCGGGCGGCCGACTGGGCGGCGCCCTCCAGGACCGGCAGCAGGGGGAAGAACTCCCCGGCGCTGTCCCGGGCGTCCATCACGCCGTCGGTGTGCAGGAACAGCGCCTGGCCGGGGAGGAGTTCACCGCAGGCGACGGACTTCGCGTCCGGGCCGGGGTCGAACAGGCCGAGCGGCGGGAACGGTTCGCCGGTCTCCAGCGGGCGGGCGCGCAGCCGCCCGGGGCGGTCGGGGAAGAGCCGGTACGGCTGCGGATGGCCGCAGTTGATGACCTGGACCTCGCAGTCCTCGCCCAGTTCGAGCAGCATCAGGGTCACGAACTCCTCGGCGGCGTGCGAACGTCCCCGCAGGTGCCGGTGGAGCGCCCGGTCCAGGCGCCGGAGCACGCCCCCGAGCTCAGGCTCGTCGTGCGCGGCCTCGCGGAAGCTGCCGAGCAGCGCGGCGACGGTGCCGATGGCCTCGAGGCCGTGGCCGCGTACGTCGCCGATGACCGCGCGAACCCCGAAGGGCGTGGCGAGCACCTCGTAGAGATCGCCGCCGATGCGGGCGCCGCGGCTGGCCGAGAGGTAGTCGCCGGCCACCGCGAACTCGTTGACGCGCATTGGCAGCGGGGGCAGCAGCACCTGCTGGGTGGCGACGGCGATCTCCCGGGTGCGGTCGAGTTCGGCGGCGAGCCTGGCCCTGCGGTGGACGAGCAGGAAGCAGACGGCCAGGACGGCGAGGACGGCGGCCTCGGTGCCGAGCCGCGCTCCGGTGTCCGGGACGGCGACGGCCGCCACGGCGAGCGCGCCGCCGGCCAGGACGCAGCGGCGGCGTCCCGTCCCGACGCAGGCGATCACGGGGGCCGCGACCGCGGCCGGCGCCCACTGGACACCCCCGGGCACCGCGTACACCAGCCCCAGCACCCCGGCCACCCACAGCCCCGGCAGCGACAAAAGCGCCCACCCCCGTGCCCGGCCGGTACCCCGGCGGCTCACTGCCCTGGGTCGGATCATGCCTCGGGGCTCCCCCTGAAGCCGCTGACGCGGCCGGCGACGACACAGCCCCCGCGTCGAGTGGGCCCTGGTCCGCGATCGATTGTGGCGACTGCGCGCGACGAACCGGATACCCAGTGGAGCCACTTCACCCGATCGGACTACGTGACCGGCGGGAAACGCCTGTGGGGCGCCCCCGGCGGACCGGGGGCGCCCCACAGGAACGCGACGCGCGGGCGTCAGGCGCCGCGCAGGGCCGCTCCGGTGTGCTCGGCCGCGGCGGCGACGGCCGCGTCACGGGCCGCGGAGGCCTCCTCCGCGGTGAGCGTGCGGTCCGGGGCGCGGAAGCGCAGGCTGTACGCCAGCGACTTCTTGCCCGCACCGATCTGCTCACCGGTGAAGATGTCGAACAGCCGCAGCGATTCGAGCAGTTCGCCGGCGCCGGAGCGCAGGGCGCCCTCGACCTCGGCGGCCGGTACGGAGGCGTCCACGACCAGGGCGACGTCCTGGGTGGCCACCGGGAAGGTGGACACTCGGGGCGCGACGACCGGGCCGCCGGCGGCCCGCTCCAGGCGGTCGAGGTCGATCTCCATGGCGGAGGTGCGCTCCGGCAGGTGCAGCGCCTTGGTCACCCGGGGGTGCAGCTCGCCGGCGTTGCCGACCAGCACCTCCTCGCCCTCGACGACCGCGAGGAGCGCGGCGCAGCGCCCGGGGTGGAAGGGTGCCTGCTGGTCCTGGCGGACGATCAGCTCGACGCCCGCCTCGCCGGCGACGACCCGTCCGGCCTCGATCGCGTCGGCCCACTGCGCGGGACGGCCCTGGCCCCACCAGCCGGCCTGCTCACGACCGCCGGCCAGGACGACCGCGACGCGCCGCGGCTGCCGCGGCAGGGATGCGTCGAGCGCGGCGATCTCGGCGTCGGTCGGGCGCCGGTCGACCGGCAGCCGCGGCGGCGCGGGCTCCTCGCCGCTGGGGCGGAAGACCAGGCCGGTCTCGAAGAGCGCGAGGTCGTGCGCGCCGCGGCCGACGTTGCGGCGCAGGGCGGCGAGCAGGCCGGGCAGCATGGTCGTGCGGAGCGCGGGCTCCTCGTCGGACAGCGGGTTGGCCAGCTTGACGGTGATGCGGCGCGGGTCGTCCGCGTCGAGGCCGAGCTGGTCGAAGACGGCCTCGCCGAGGAACGGGTAGTTCTGCACCTCGACGTAGCCGGCCCCGGCGAGCGCCCGGCCGACCCGGCGGCGCAGCTTCTGCGACTCGGTCAGACCGCGGCCGGAGGGCAGTTTCGGCAGGGTGGAGGGCAGGTTCTCATAGCCCTCCAGCCGGATGACCTCCTCGGCGAGGTCGTTGGGGTCGCGCAGGTCGGGGCGCCACGACGGCACGGTGACGATCAGCTCGTCGGCGCCGTAGACGTCGCAGCCGACCTGCTGCAGCCGGCGCACCACGGTCTCGCGGCCGTACGCCATGCCCGCCACCTTGTCCGGGTGGTCGGCGGGGATGGTGATCGTGTGCGGCGCGGAGGGCGCGATGACCTCGGTGACGCCGGCCTCGGCGGTGCCGCCCGCGAGCAGCACCAGCAGGTCGACGGTGCGCTGCGCGGCGGCGGCCGCGGCCTGCGGGTCCACGCCGCGCTCGAAGCGCTTGGACGCCTCGGAGGACAGCTTGTGCCGGCGCGCGGTGCGGGCGATGGCGACCGGGTCGAAGTGCGCGGCCTCGATGACGACGTCGGTCGTCGAGGCGCCGGTGTCGTCGATCTCGGTGTTGGCGCCGCCCATGACCCCGGCCAGGCCGATCGGCCCGCGGTTGTCGGTGATCACCAGGTCCTCCGGGTCGAGGACGCGGACCTGGCCGTCGAGCGTGGTCAGCTTCTCGCCCGGCTGGGCCCGGCGGACGCCGATGGCGCCCTCGATGCGGTGCCGGTCGTACGCGTGCAGGGGCTGGCCCAGCTCCAGCATCACGTAGTTGGTGACGTCCACGGCGAGCGAGATCGGCCGCATGCCGGCCTTCTGCAGCCTGCGCTGCAGCCAGATCGGCGAGCCGGCCTCCGGGTCCAGTCCGGTGACGGTGCGCGCGGTGAAGCGGTCGCAGCCGACCGGGTCGGCGACCTTCACCTCGTAGCCGTAGGAGTTCGGGCCGGGCACGTCGAGCAGCGCCGGGTCGCGCAGCGGCAGACCGTAGGCGATGGCGGCCTCGCGGGCGACGCCCCGCATCGACAGGCAGTAGCCGCGGTCCGGGGTGACCGCGATGTCGAGCACCTCGTCGACCAGCTCCAGCAGCTCGACGGCGTCGGTGCCGGCCTCGTGCTCCGGCGGCAGGACGATGATGCCGTCGTGGTCGTCGCCCATGCCGAGCTCGCGGGCGGAGCAGATCATGCCGTGCGAGTTGCGGCCGTAGGTCTTGCGCGCGGAGATCTCGAAGTTCCCGGGCAGGACGCCACCGGGGAGGATGACGACGACCTTGTCGCCGACGGCGAAGTTGGTCGCGCCGCAGACGATCTCCTGCGGCTCGCCGGTGCCGTTGGCGGTGCCGACGTCGACGGTGCAGAAGCGGATCGGCTTCTTGAACCCGGTCAGCTCCTCGATGGTGAGCACCTTGCCCACCACCAGCGGGCCCTTGAGCCCGGCGCCGAGCTGCTCGACGGTCTCGACCTCGAGGCCGGCGGAAATGAGCTTGGCCTGGACGTCGCGGCCGGACTCGCCGGCGGGCAGGTCGACGTACTCCCGCAGCCAAGAAAGCGGGACCCGCATCAGATCTCCATCCCGAACGGAAGGGTGAAGCGCACGTCACCCTCGACGATGTCTCGCATGTCCTCGACGTTGTGACGGAACATCAGCATGCGCTCGATGCCGAAGCCGAAGGCGAAACCGCTGTACTTCTCCGGGTCGACGCCGCAGGCGGTGAGCACCCGGGGGTTGACCATGCCGCAGCCGCCGAGCTCGATCCAGCCCTCGCTGCCGCAGGTGCGGCAGGGACGGTCCGGGTTGCCGACGGACTCGCCGCGGCAGACGTAGCAGACCATGTCCATCTCGGCGGACGGCTCGGTGAAGGGGAAGTAGTTGGGGCGCAGCCGGGTCGTGATGTCCTCACCGAAGAGCGACTGGACCATGTGGTCCAGGGTGCCCTTGAGGTCCGCCATGGTCAGGCCCTCGTCCACGGCGAGCAGCTCGACCTGGTTGAACACCGGGGTGTGCGTGGCGTCCAGCTCGTCCGAGCGGTAGACCCGGCCGGGGCAGATCACGTAGACCGGCGGCTCGCGGTCGAGCAGCGAGCGGATCTGCACCGGGGAGGTGTGCGTGCGCAGCACGACACCGCTCTCCTCCGGGGCGGAGCCGGCGGGCTTGTCGCCCTCGACGAAGAACGTGTCCTGCATGGTGCGGGCCGGGTGGTCCGCCCAGATGTTGAGGGCGTCGAAGTTGAACCACTCGGCCTCGACCTCGGGGCCCTCGGCCACCTCGTAGCCCATGGCCACGAAGATGTCCTCGATGCGCTCGGAGAGCGTGGTCAGCGGGTGCCGGGCGCCGCGCGGGGCGCGGTCGTACGGCAGGGTGACGTCCACCGCCTCCTCGACCAGCACACGCTCGTCGCGCTCGTTCTCCAGCACCTCCTGCCGGGCCTTGAGCGCCTGGTTGACCGCGCCGCGGGCCTGGCCGACGCGCTTGCCGGCCTCCGCCTTCGCGTGCGGCGGCAGCGCGCCGATCTCACGGTTGGCCAGGGCGAGCGGCGAGCGGTCCCCGGTGTGGGCCACCTTGACCTCGCGCAGCGCGTCAAGGTCGGCGGCCTCGGCGATCGCGGCGAGCGCCTCGTCGCGCCGGCGCTCGATCTCTTCCGGTTTCAGTGCCTCGACCTCGACAGGGTCGTACGACTTGTTCGGTGCCGACATTTCTTCCCGTTCCGATGTGGGTGATGGCGTGGCCGACCTGCCTGCCCGACCGCTGAATGCCAAGGGTCGAGTCTATCGGGGCCACGGGGAGCGGCTGGTCACGCCCGTCGGGGCCGGTGGATCACCACGCGATGCTCAGGCCGTGAAGGCCGGCGCCCCGACGGGCAGGATAAATCGGAACTGGGCGCCCTTGCCGGGCGCGCGGCCCACGGTGATCGTGCCGCCGTGGGCCTCGACGATGCCCTTGACGATGTACAGCCCCAGGCCCGTGCCACCGCGTTTGCTGCCCCGCCAGAAGCGGGTGAAGACGCGGTTCATGGACTCCTCCGGGATGCCGGGGCCCTCGTCGCTCACGGTCACTGCCGTTCCGGACCATCCGCGCTCGCGCGGCGACGACGAGGGTGCTACGTCAATGGTGACAGTTCCCTCGCCGTGGCGCACGGCGTTTTCCAGCAGGTTGCCCAGGATCTGGTCGACCTTGTCGGGGTCGGCCCACAGCGAGGGCAGTGACTGCGTCACCCGTACGGCGAAGCGGTCCGCGGGCTGTCCGGCGGCGACGAGGGCGTCCACGTGGCGCCGCACCGCGGCGGCGATGTCGACCGGCTGGCGGCGTACCTCCAGGCGGCCGGAGTCGATGCGGGAGATGTCGAGCAGCTCGGCGATCAGCCGGGTGACGCGGCCCGCGTCGGCGTGCACGGTCTCCAGCATGAGCTTCTTCTGGTCCTCGGTGAAGCGTTCCCACTTTGCCAGCAGGGTGGCGGTGAAGCCCTTCACGGAGGTGAGCGGGGAGCGCAGCTCGTGCGCGACGGTGGCGATCAGCTCGGCATGGCTGCGCTCGGTGCGCCGCCGCGCCTCGGTGCCGCGCAGCGCGACGACCAGCCGGCGCACCGGGCCGGTGGGGTCGTCGCGGACGTACCTGGCGGAGACCAGCACCTCGCGGCCGCCGGGGAGCAGCAGGTTACGCTCGGGCTGCCCGGTGCGGGTGGCCAGGCCCTCGTAGGGGTCGGTGAGCTGCCACCAGCGGCGTCCGTCCAGGTCCTCCAGGGGAAGTGCCTGCTCGATGGGGCGGCCGACGACGTCGGCGGGGTCGAGCGCGGTGATCCGGGCGGCGGCCGCGTTGAAGCAGAGCACGAGGCCGTGCTCGTCGGCGACGACGAGGCCGTCCGGGAGCTCGTCGGGTGTGATGCCGAAGTGGGTCAGGACAGTCGGCCAGCCCTCCGGCGCGCTCGGCGGCGTGCCGCCGGTCGTCCTGACGTCCATCCCCGTAACCCCCTCTCCAGGGCGGTCCCCGAGGGCGTCACATTACTAGCTCATGGTTACCGTGCGGCACCCTCCGGGAGCGCGCTGCGCGCGGGCGGAGGCGTAGAGGCACACGGCGGCTGCCGTGGCGAGGTTGAGGCTCTCGGCACGACCGTGGATGGGCACGCGCACCACCTCGTCCGCGAGTGCGCGGGTCTCCTCCGGCAGGCCCCAGGCCTCGTTGCCGAAGATCCAGGCGGTGGGGCCGCCCATCGTGCCCTCGTCCAGTTCGGCGTCCAGGTCGCGCTCCCCCGCGCCGTCGGCGGCGAGCAGCCGTACGCCGGCCCCGCGCAGGCCGTCGACCACGGTCTCCATGGGGACGCCGACGGCGACGGGAAGGTGGAAGAGACTGCCGACGGACGCCCGGACGGCCTTGGGGTTGTACAGGTCGACGGAGGCGTCGGTGAGGACGACCGCCTCCGCCCCGGCGGCGTCCGCGCAGCGCAGCACGGTGCCGGCGTTGCCGGGGTCGCGCACGTGGGCCAGCACGGCGACGAGCTTCGGCCGGGCGCGCAGGACCTCCTCGAACGGGGTGTCCAGGAAGCGGCACAGGCCGATGACACCCTGCGGGGTGACGGTGTCCGACATCTCGGCGACGACCTCGTCGGTCGCGGTGAACACGGGCACCCGGGCGGCGCGGGCCGCGGCGACGATGTCGGCGTGCCGGGCGGCGGCCTCGGGGGTGACGTAGACCTCGACCAGGTGGGCCATGGCCTCGCGCACGGCCTGCGGGCCCTCGGCGAGGAAGCGCCGCTCCTTGCCGCGGAAGCTGCGCCTGGCCAGCCGCCGGGCGGCCACGACGCGGGGGGATCGCAGGGAGGTCAGCTCGGGGCCGGGCATGGGGGTGCACTCACTTCGGTCGGGGTCCGGCCGGACGCGCGGCGCGGCGCTCCGGAACACAGCACGGACCCGCAGGCACACGGGCCTGCGGGTCCGGAAGAGCGTGGGTCAGGCCGCCTTGGGGGCGTTGACGTCGCTCGGCAGGGCCTTCTGGGCCACCTCGACCAGCGCGGCGAACGCGTTGGCGTCGTTCACGGCCAGCTCGGCAAGGATCTTGCGGTCCACCTCGACGTTGGCGGCCTTCAGACCCTGGATGAAGCGGTTGTAGGTGATGCCGTTGGCGCGGGCAGCGGCGTTGATGCGCTGGATCCACAGCTGACGGAAGTCGCCCTTGCGCTTCTTGCGGTCGTTGTAGTTGTAGACGAGGGAGTGGGTGACCTGCTCCTTCGCCTTGCGGTACAGGCGGGAACGCTGGCCGCGGTAACCGCTGGCCTGCTCGAGGATCGCCCGGCGCTTCTTCTGGGCGTTGACTGCCCGCTTGACGCGTGCCACTAGATAACTCCTTCTGGGGGGCCGTGGGGGTGCTCACACGGCCCGAAAACGAATGGGTCCCGGTCCAGCATCGCGCCCCCTGGTCGAAGGGGGCGTGCCGTCACTTGCCGAGAAGCTTCTTGATCTTCTTGGCGTCGGGCTTGGCCAGGACGACAGTGCCGGTGAGGGCACGGGTCTTCGTCGACGGCTTGTGCTCAAGCAGGTGGCGCTTGCCGGCGCGCTCGCGGATCACCTTGCCGGAGCCGGTGATCTTGAATCGCTTGCTCGCACCGCTGTGGGTCTTGTTCTTCGGCATGCGCCGTAGTCTCCTCGTCGCTGGCCCTCCCGTCCGCCCTGGAGCGGACGGAGAGCGTCAGTCCTTCATTGCGTTACCCGGAGCGGGACTCCGGGTCCTGGCAACGCCGTCAGACGGCGTCAGCTGGCGTCGGCGGGAGCGTCCTGCTCGTGCTCCTGCTCCTGCTCATCGGGGTCCTTCGGCAGGCGACCGGCCTTGCGGGCGGCCTGCGCCTCGCGGGCCTCGGCCATCGCCTCGGTCTTCTTCTTGTGCGGACCGAGAACCATGATCATGTTGCGGCCGTCCTGCTTCGGCGAGGACTCCACGAAGCCCAGGTCCTGGACGTCGTCGGCAAGCCGCTGCAGCAGTCGGAAACCCAGCTCCGGGCGCGACTGCTCACGACCGCGGAACATGATCGTGATCTTGACCTTGTCGCCCTGCTTGAGGAACCGGACGACATGACCCTTCTTGGTGTCATAGTCGTGCGGATCGATCTTCGGCCGGAGCTTCATCTCCTTGATGACCGTGTGCGCCTGGTTCTTGCGCGCCTCACGGGCCTTCATGGCCGACTCGTACTTGAACTTGCCGTAGTCCATGAGCTTGCAGACCGGCGGACGTGCGGTCGCCGCCACCTCGACCAGGTCGAGGTCGTACTCCTGCGCAAGCTCCAGTGCCTTGGCAAGCGGCACGATGCCGACCTGCTCGCCACTGGGACCGACGAGTCGCACCTCGGGGACGCGAATCCGGTCGTTGATGCGGGGCTCGGCGCTGATGGGGCCTCCTCGGTAGCACCACGCGACTGACTGGATTGACAGCCGCGTAACGTCTGAAACTTGGTCCGGCCCGTGAGGAGGCGTGAAAAACGCCCCGTACGGGTCACAGGCGGATGCTCCTCACAACCGGGAGCACCGCCGCGGAATTCCCGCGGGGCGCGTCGGGAGCCGCGTCCTCGTCCGGGGACACGGCACCTGACCGGTGACCCGCCGGCCTGCTGGGGCCGGCTAGGTGGGAGATCGGAGCCTCCACTTGTGGGCTGGAGCGCTCCGTTTCCATGACGTCCACGGGGTGTCCAGCCGGTCGATCGTCAAGCATACCAGTCTCCGCCCGCAGACCGTAATCGGCCGACGTGGCCCTATCGTGTGAGGTATGAGTGACGCCAGCCCCCAGCACGAGTCCCCCTCCGCCGACCGCCCCGACTTCGACACGCTGACCCGCGACATCGCGGACGTCCCGGCGGTCGAGGTGATCACCACGGTCGCGGTGCACCTGATGAGCGCGGCGGCGGTGAACCTCGGCCTCGCGGAGGACGGCGAGCGGCACAAGGACCTCGACGAGGCACGCAAGCTGATCACCGCGCTGGCCGGCCTGGTCACCGCCGGCGCGACCGAGATCGGCTCCTACCACGCCGCTCCGCTGCGGGACGGACTGAAGTCGCTGCAGCTCGCCTTCCGCGAGGAGTCCGTCGTCCCCGACGCGCCGGGCGAGGGCCCGGGCGAGAAGTTCACCGGCCCCGTCCACGGCTAGGACCCCGCCCCGCGACGGCGCCGCCCCGACGGGCGGCGCCGTCAGCGCGTGAAGAGCGGTTCGCCGGGGAGCCGGGTGTCAGCGGGGAGCAGCGCCAGCTCGATGCCGCGTACGAGCGCGCCGCGCAGCACCTCGTCCGCCGCGAGCGTCGCCGAGACGCGCTGCGCGACCTGACGCACGTCGGCGCCCGGGTCCAGGACCAGTCCCAGGGTGCCGTCGGAGCCGGCGGAGGGGACGAGGTGCGCACGGACCACCTCCGGCGCCGTCCTGACCGCGGCCCGCAGCGCCTCGCGGACCGCGGGGTCGGACAGCGGGTCCGCGCCCGCCCGGCCCGAGGCGACGGCGCGCAGCGCGGCGCCGTTCAGGGCGTACGGCACGGGCCCGGCCAGGTCGATCAGGAGGGTGTCGGCCTCCTCGTGCGCCAGCGCCTGCAGTGCCTGGCCCAGCGGCACGGCGACCGGCCGCGCGTCCGGCCGCCAGCGCGCGAGGGCCTCGGTGGAGGTGAACGCGGGCAGCGCCTTGCGCCCGTCGGCCGCCTGGATGGTGGGCACCGCCATGTCGCTGGTCTTCTCGCGGCGCAGCCCGTCCGGGCCCTCCTCGACCTCGCCGAGCAGCGCCACCACCGGCACCAGGAAGCGCGCGCCCGGAAGGGCCGCCAGTACGCCGGGTTCGGCCGACGGGTCGGCGTCGTACGCGGCGAGCGCCGCCGTGAGCCGGGGGTCGGCGGTGCCGTCGTCGTCGGAGAAGCCGGGGTCGGGGATGTTCTTGAGAGCCACCTCCCGAGGGTATCGGGGATGCCGGGCGGCGATTTCCTCGGCCGGCCGCAGCGGAGTACGACCGGGCTGTGGGACATCAACAGCGTCGGGCGGGTCCGGGCGGGCGGCCGGACCTACCCGGTCGCCGTGGTGTCGCGCGGCAGTACGACCCAGGCCGCGGGTATCACGCTGGTGGAACGGGCCGGACGCGCGGCGGTGGACGCGTTCAGCCGCTCCGCTGGCCGCTCGGGGAGTTCCTGAGCCGGGGCCGCAGCCACAACAGGGCCGCCGCCGCGACCAGTCCGGTGCCGGCGATCACGAAGGCCACGGCGATGCCGTCGCCCAGGGCGTCGCCGTCGGCGGCCGCGGCCGCCTTGGGCGCGTCGGGACCGGCACCGAAGTACTTGCGCGTGTAGGGGACGGCGCTGGGCACGGTGCCCTCGGGCTTGAGCTTCGCCGCCGCCTTCAGCGCGGCCTCGGGGTCCACCAGGCCGTGACCGACGGCGTCGTCGCGGCCGCCCGCCGGGGTGCCCCGGGCGGTGTCCTCCAGCAGCCGCTTCACCTGGGCGGGGCTGAGCCGGGGGTAGGCGGCGCGGACGAGCGCGGCGGTGCCCGACGCATAGGCGGAGGCGGTGCTGGTGCCCCAGCCCTCGTAGTAACGGCGGCTGGGGTCGGCGATCACGACGTCGACACCGGGCGCGGCGACCGTCGCGTACCAGCGGCGGGTGGAGAAGGCGGCGCGGGAGCCGTAGCGGTCGACGGCCGCCACCGCGATGACGCCCGGGTACGCCGCGGGATAGGACACCCGGTTGCCCTGCTCGCCGCCGTTGCCCGCGGAGGCGACGACGACCACGCCCTTGCGGAGGGCGTACTGGATCGCCTCGTCCTCCTGCGCCTCGGGGTGGGCGGTGCGGCTGTCGTCGCCGAGGGAGAGGTTGATGACGTCGGCGCCGTGGTCGGCGGCCCAGCGGATGCCGTCGGCCAGCGCGCTGCCGCGCGTGGTGCGGGCCTTCTTCCGCTGCGGGTCCTTGTCCTCCAGGATCACCCGCACCGGCAGGATCCTGGCCTCCGGGGCGATGCCCAGCACACCCTCGGAACCCCCGGGGCCGTGGCCGTGGCCGGCGATGATCCCGGCCATGCCGGTGCCGTGCCGGGCCCAGGCGGGGTCACCGCGGCGGGCCCCGAAGCCGACCATGTCCTTGCCCTCGAGGACCTGCCCGGTCAGATCCGGGTGGGTGCCGTCCACACCGGTGTCGAGGACGGCGACGGTGACGCCCGCGCCCTTCGTCCGCTGCCACGCCTCCTGCGCGTGCAGGGCGTCAAGCGCCCAGTCCGCGTCGCGTACGGCGTCGGCGTGAGCCGGAAGGACGGGCAGCAGGGCGAGGGCCGCGGCGGCCATGCCGGTGGCCAGCCGCCTCATCCCGCACCTCCCGTCGGGCCGGCGGTCAGCGAGCGCGCGGCGCTGTGGGCCCGGCTGTCGACGGCGTCGGCCAGGGCATCGGCCTCGTGGCCCAGTCCGGCCTGGGCGGGCGCGGCCGTGGCGCCCGCGGTGACAGCCGAGGCGGCGGGCTGCGGAACGGCGATCTCGCGGTCGTCGGCGAAGCCGCTCACCGCGTACACGACGACGGGCAGGTCGGCGGCGACCGTGACCGTCCAGCTGGCGCGCTGGCGGTTGCCGAAACCGGCCGAGACGGTGCCCGGGAAGGCGACCGGACGGGGCATCAGATCGGCGCGGGCGCCGAGGCGTTCGGTTCTCCAGCGGTCGCGCAGCTTGCGCATCGTGGGGGCGTCGGCCTTGGTGACGAGCAGTCCGACCGTGGTCACGGCGCTCGACGTCGCGTCGGTGTAGGTGGCCCGCAGCAGCTTCACGCAGCCCGCGGGGCGCAGCACCCTCGCGAGCAGCGGGTCGAAGGCCTCCCGGCAGTCGCCGGCCGGAGCCACGCCGATCCGCGTCCAGGTGCGTTCGGCGCCTCCCGGGCCGAGGCCCTCGCCGTGCAGGGTGGGCGGGAAGAGCGTGTCGACGGGCGTGCTGTGCCACAGTCCGCGGGCGAGCGCGAAGTCGCGCCTGCTCGCCTCGGCCGCCGTGGGGGTGGGCGCGGCCGGGTCGTGGTTGATCCACACCCCGGCACCGGCGCCGCCGAGCAGGCCGAGGCCCAGCACCAGGCACAGGGCGGCGGCGGCCGTCCGGGGCCGCACCTGGGCGGCGTGCGAGGGCGCCTGCGACGGCCGGGGAGGGTACGGGGGCGGCGCGGAGGGCGGCGCGGGCGAGGACCAGGCCGCGGCCGGCGCATGCCGGGGCGCGGGCGGCATCCCGGGAACGGCGGCGGGCGGCGGGGGCGGTACGGGGCCGGCGGGGTAGGCGACGCCGACGGGGCCCCGCTCGCCCGCGGGCCGCGGGTGCGGGGGCGCCGGCATGGGGGGCGTCCCGTACAGCTCCTGGGGCAGCCCGCCCTCCGGTTCGCCGGCCGCGGGCGGGCCCGCGGCGGCCCACGGCGCGGACGTCCTGCCGGGGGCGGCGGTGGCGGCCCAGTGGGCCGGGGCGGAGGTGTGCGGGGCGGTGCCCGGGGGAGGCGGTATCGGGCGCGGAGGGGACCAGCTCGGCCGGGGGGTCGCTCCCCCGCTGTCGAAACCGGCGCTCACCCGGTGCCCCCTCACGGCCGCACGGCGGTCGGCCCGTTCACACAATGGACTGCGGCGTCACTCTACTGGGCGCGGCGACGTCACGACGTGTCAGTACGGATCACTTGCCCCTACCGCTCGGTAAGGGCATTCTGGCAAGCTTCGCGCATGTCTGATCGCGGAGCAGCTCGCGCCCGGTACGACCGGGCCACCGCCCACCTCGACGCGCCGGTGGCGATCGTGGACCTGGAGGCGTTCGACGCCAACGCGGACGACCTGGTCCGCAGGGCGGGCGGCAAACCGGTCCGGGTCGCGTCCAAGTCGGTGCGCTGCCGCGCGCTCCTGGAGCGGGTGCTGGAGCGGGACGGCTTCGAGGGGATCATGTCGTTCACCCTCGCCGAGTCGCTGTGGCTGGCACGCTCGGGCTTCGACGACGTCCTGCTGGCGTACCCGTCGGCGGATCGTTCCTGCTACGCGGAGCTGGCCGCGGACCCGAAGCTGGCGGCCGCGGTGACGGTCATGGTCGACGACGTGGCGCAGCTCGACCTCATCGACTCCTCGCGCGCGGGCGGCTCCGAGATCGTCCGGGTCTGCCTGGAACTGGACACCTCGCTGAAGATGCTGGGGGGCCGGCTCCGCATCGGGGCGCTGCGCTCCCCGCTCCACCAGCCGGACCAGATGGCCGCGCTGGCCCGCGAGGTGTCCCGGCGGCCCGGGTTCAGGCTGGTGGGGATCATGGCGTACGAGGGCCATGTGGCCGGCGTCGGGGACGCGGTCACCGGCCGGCCGCTGCGCTCGCGCGCGGTGCGGCTGATGCAGGCGACGGCCCGCCGGGAGCTGGCGGCGCGGCGCGCGGAGGTCGTACGGGCGGTGCGGGAGGTGGCGCCCGGACTGGAGTTCGTCAACGGCGGCGGTACGGGCAGCGTGCAGAGCACGGCGGCCGAGGACGCGGTGACCGAGATCGCCGCCGGGTCGGGCCTGTACGTGCCGCGGCTGTTCGACAACTACACCTCCTTCCGGGGCCGTCCGGCGGCGCTGTTCGCGCAGCCCGTGGTGCGGCGCCCGGGCGTGGGCGTCGTCACCGTCCTCGGCGGCGGCTACCCGGCCTCGGGCGCGGCGGGCCGGGACCGGCTACCGGTGCCGCACCTGCCGGAGGGGCTGCGCTACGACCCCCAGGAGGGGCCGGGCGAGGTGCAGACGCCGCTGATCGGGACGGCCGCCGACGACCTGCTGATCGGCGACAAGGTGTGGTTCCGGCACGCCAAGGCCGGCGAACTGTGCGAGCGCTTCGACACGCTGCAACTCATCGAGGGAGACCGGGTGGTGCGGGCCGTGCCGACCTACCGCGGCGAGGGCAAGACGTTCCTTTGACGCGCGGGCACCCCGGCCGGCGGACCGGACCGGGGCGCCCTCGTGCGGGGACGGGGGTCACACGCCGGTGCCGCCCGCGGAGCCCGAGGCCTTGATGCCCTTGGTGATCTCGTCCATCACGGCGAGGCCGGGCGCCTTGGGGTTGACGTCGAAGCCGTAGCGGACCAGCACGAGCTTGCCGGGGTCCTTGGGCGAGGGGAAGACCAGCGACTGCACGTGGCCGTCGTCGCCGTTCTTCGTCACGACCTTCCAGCGGACGTAGTAGCCCTTCTGCCCGGCCACGGTGACCGCGCCGGAGCCGGTCACCTCGTGCGAGGTGATGGCGCCGTAGATCTCGTCGCCGTAGGACTCCGCGGCGTTCCTGGCGATGTCCTCGGTCGCGGCGGCCTTCGGGGTGGTCGCCTTGATGCCCGCGGCGTAGGCGGGCTCCGTGGTGACGCCGCCGCGCACGCAGGTGCGGGAGGAGTCGCCGGGGCAGGCGTAGGGGCCGACGGTCAGGGCGGCACGGCCGTAGCGGTCCGTCGTGCCCTGCCAGCCGTCCGGCACCGGGACGCTGATGCCGTCGAGGGCGTCCACGGCGAAGCCCGGCTCGCTGTCGGGCGCCGGGGAGGGGCCGCCGCCGGGACCGCCGTCCGGGCCGCCGTCGCCGGAGTCGGGGTGGGGCGCGGACGCCGAGGGGCCGGGGGCCGCCGCGGGCGCGTCACCGCCGCGGTTCAGCGCGACGACGCCGCCGATCACCGCGCCCACCACCACGAGCGCGGCGACGACGGCTATCGCGATCACACCACCGCGCCGCCCGCCGCCGCCCCCGCCGGACAGGACGTCGGCGGGGTACGGCGGGGCGCCCGGCGTGCCGGGCGCACCGAACGCGGGGGCGGGGGGCTGGGCGGTGCGGGTGTACTCGGTCCACTCGGTCCCGTCCCACCAGCGCTCCAGAGCGGGCCCGTTGCCTGTCTGCCCGGGTTCTGGGTACCAGCCGGGCGGGGTCGTCATGGTCACGGCGTCACCCTAAGGCCCGGGCCTTAAGATTCCCGTCAGTCAGCCGGTCACAGAGGGGTCACGTACGCCCCCGCGATGCCCCCGTCCACCAGGAACTCCGCTCCTGTGATGAAGGACGCGTCGTCGCTGGCGAGGAAGGCGACGGCCGCGGCGATCTCCTCCGCCTCCGCGAAGCGGCCCACCGGGATGTGGACCAGGCGCCGCGCGGCGCGCTCCGGGTCCTTGGCGAACAGCTCCCGCAGCAGCGGGGTGTTCACCGGCCCCGGGCACAGCGCGTTGACGCGGATGCCCTCCCGGGCGAACTGCACGCCCAGTTCGCGGGACATCGCCAGCACGCCGCCCTTGGACGCCGTGTACGAGATCTGCGAGGTCGCCGCGCCCATGACGGCCACGAAGCTCGCGGTGTTGATGATCGAGCCCTTGCCCTGGCGCCGCATGTAGGGCAGCGCCGCCTTGCAGCACAGGTACACCGACGTGAGGTTGACCTCCTGGACGCGGCGCCAGGCGTCGATGCCGGTGGTGAGGATCGAGTCGTCGTCGGGGGGCGAGATGCCCGCGTTGTTGAAGGCGACGTCGACCGAGCCGTAGGTGTCGTACGCCGCCTGGAACAGCGCCTCCACCTGTTCGGCGTCGGTCACGTCGACCTCGAAGAACAGGCCGCCGGCCTCCTCGGCGGCCGCCTTGCCCGCGGCCTCGTCGATGTCGGCGCACACGACGTTCGCGCCCTCGGAGGCGAGCCGCCGCGCCGCGGCGAGCCCGATGCCGCTGCCGGCGCCGGTGACCACCGCCGTCCGGCCCACCAGGCGGCGGCACACCACTGCTTCTGCTTGCGTCATTGCCGGGATCACTCCTCCGTGCTGATGAAGACGTTCTTGGTCTCGGTGAAGGCGGCCAGCGCGTCCGGGCCGAGCTCGCGGCCGAGCCCCGACTGCTTGAACCCGCCGAACGGCGTCCAGTAGCGCACCGAACTATGGGAGTTGACCGACAGGTTGCCGGCGGCGGTGCCCCGGGCCAGCCGCAGGGCGCGGCCGACGTCCCGGGTCCAGATCGAGCCGGACAGGCCGTACGGGGTGGCGTTGGCCAGGCGCAGCGCGTCGGCCTCGTCCTCGAAGGGCAGCACGACGGCGACCGGGCCGAAGACCTCCTCGACCGCGACGCGTTCGGCCGGGTCGGCGGGGGTCAGCACGGTCGGCGGGTACCAGAAGCCCTTGCCCTCCGGGGCCGTGCCACGGATCGCGACGGGCGCGCCGGGGGCCACGTACGAGCGGACGCGGTCGCGCTGCACGGCGGAGATGAGCGGGCCCATGTCGGTCGCGGGGTCGGCGGGATCGCCGACCCCGACGGCCAGCACGGCGGGCTCCAGCAGTTCCATGAAACGGTCGTACGCCTGGCGCTGGACCAGCACGCGGGTGCGGGCGCAGCAGTCCTGCCCGGCGTTGTCCAGGAAGGCCATCGGGGCCGTCGCCGCGGCCTTCTCGAGGTCCGCGTCGGCGAAGACGATGTTCGGCGACTTGCCGCCGAGTTCCAGGGTGACCCGTTTGAGCGTGCCGGCGCAGGTGGCCATGATCTGCTTGCCGACGCGGGTCGACCCGGTGAACACGATCTTCGCCACGCCCGGGTGCTCGACGAGGGCCGCCCCCGCGACGGGGCCCTCGCCCGGCAGCACCTGGAAGAGGTGCTCGGGCAGCCCCGCCTCCAGCGCCAGAGCCGCCAGGCGCAGCGCGGTCAGCGGGGTGGTCTCGGCGGGCTTGAGGATCACCGCGTTGCCCGCCGCGAGCGCCGGGGCGGTCCCCCAGGCGGCAATGGGCATGGGGAAGTTCCAGGGCGCGATGACGCCGACGACACCGAGCGGTTCGAGGAAGGTGACGTCGATGCCGCCGGGCACCGGGATCTGCCGGCCGCTGAGCCGTTCGACGCCGCCCGCCGCGTAGTCGAGCAGGTCGCGGACGTTGCCGGCCTCCCAGCGGGCGTTGCCTACGGTGTGCCCGGCCTCACGCATCTCCAGGACGGCCAGTTCGCCGGCGTGGGCGTCCACGGCGGAGGCGAAGCGGCGCAGCAGCCGTGCCCGGTCGGCCGGGGCCAGTGCCGCCCAGGCGGTCTGGGCACGGGCCGCGCGGGCCACGGCCGCGTCGACGTCCTCCTGGCGCGCCGCGGGGACGGTGGCGATCACCTCCTCGGTGGCCGGGTTGAGCACGTCCAGCGCTTCGAGCGGTTCGGGTGCTTCGGGCACGCGCTGCCTCACATGCGTTCGAAGGAGCGGTAGCGCTCCCAGTCGGTCACGGCGGTGTCGTACGCGTCCTGTTCGACGCGGGCCATGTTCAGGTAGTGCTCGACGACCTCGTCACCGAAGGCCGCCCGGGCGATCGGGCTGGCCTCCCACAGCCCGGCGGCCTCGCGCAGCGTGGCCGGCACATGGTCCACGCCGTCGCTGACGTAGGCGTTGCCCGTGACGGCCTCGGGAAGCGTCAGTTTCTGCTCGACGCCGTGCAGCCCGGCCGCGATCATCCCGGCGACGGCGAGGTAGGGGTTGACGTCGCCGCCCGGCACCCGGTTCTCCAGGCGCAGCGCGGACGGGGAGTGCCCGACCACGCGCAGCGCGCAGGTGCGGTTGTCCGGGCCCCAGGCGACGGCGGTGGGGGCGAAGGAGCCGGGGCGGAACCGCTTGTAGGAGTTGATGTTGGGCGCGTACAGCAGGGAGAAGTCGCGCAGCGCGGCGAGCTGCCCGGCCAGGAAGTGCCGCATCGTCTCCGACATGCCGCCGGGATCGTCGCCCGCGAAGACCGGCTGCCCCTCCTCGTCGCGCAGCGAGAGGTGGATGTGGCAGGAGTTGCCCTCGCGTTCGTTGTACTTCGCCATGAACGTCAGGGAGTAGCCCTCCTGCGCGGCGATCGTCTTGGCGCCGGTCTTGTAGACGCTGTGCTGGTCGCAGGTGACCAGGGCCTCGTCGTAGCGGAAGGCGATCTCGTGCTGGCCGAGGTTGCACTCGCCCTTGGCGGACTCCACGCGCATCCCGGCGGCGCCCATCTCGTTGCGGATGCGGCGCAGCAGCGGCTCGACGCGGCCGGTGCCGAGCAGGGAGTAGTCGACGTTGTACTGGTTGGCGGGGGTCAGGTCGCGGTAGCCGTTCGTCCAGGCCTGCTCGTAGGTGTCCTTGAAGACGATGAACTCCAGCTCGGTACCGGCGTACGCGGACCAGCCGCGCTCGGCGAGCCGCTCGGTCTGGCGGCGCAGGATCTGCCGCGGCGAGGGGGCGACCGGGGTCGAGCCGTGGTCGAGCAGCCGCAGGTCGGCGATGACGAGCGCGGTGGCCGCGTCCCAGGCGGTGATCCGCAGGGTGCCGAGGTCGGGGTGCATGGCGAAGTCGCCGTAGCCCCGCTCCCAGGAGGACAGGGCGTAGCCGTCCACGGTGTTCATGTCGGCGTCGACGGCGAGCAGGTAGTTGCAGCCCTCGGTGCCGTGCTCCAGGACGTCGTCGAGGAAGTGCCGGGCGGCGAAGCGCTTGCCCTGGAGGCGCCCCTGCATGTCGGTGAAGGCGACGACCACCGTGTCGATCTCTCCGGAGTCGACACGCCGTCGCAGGTCGTCGGTGCTGAGCGGGGCTGTTCGGTGCACCACGGGTGATCACCTCTCCTACCGGCCGACAGGTGATCCAAAAGTACGGGCCCGGGGCCCGGTTGGGTACGGTGCAGGAAGAAATCCGCGCGTCGCTGGGAGGCTCCCGTGGCCCGTCCGCTGATCGGTGTCAGCACCTACTGGGTCGACTCGGCCCGCTGGGGCGGCTGGGAGCTGCCGGCCGCCCTGCTGCCGGCCGGCTATCCGCTGCTCGTACGGCGCTCCGGCGGCCTCGCCGCGCTGCTGCCGCCGGACGACCCCGCCCACGCCGCGGACGCCGTGGCCCGGCTGGACGGCCTGGTGATCTCCGGCGGCCCTGACGTCGAGCCCGTACGGTACGGGGCCGAGCCCGACCCGCGCACCGACCCGCCCGCGAGCGAGCGCGACGCCTGGGAGCTCGCCCTCGTCGAGGCCGCCCTCGCCGCCGGGGTGCCCCTGCTCGGCATCTGCCGGGGCATGCAGCTGCTCAACGTCGCCCTCGGCGGCACCCTGGTGCAGCACATCGACGGTCACCGCGGCCCCGCCGGCGGCGTCTTCGGCGGCCACACCGTCAAGCCGGTCCCCGGCACGCGCTACGCGGACGCGGTGCCGGAGGCGATGGAGGTGCCCACCTACCACCACCAGGCGGTCGACGCCCTCGGCCGCGGACTGCTGGTCGGCGCCCACGCCGAGGACGGCACGCCGGAGGCCGTCGAGCTGCCCGGCGACCATTTCGTGCTGGGAGTGCAGTGGCACCCGGAGATGGACGAGGACGAGCGGGTGATGCGGGCGCTGATCAGAGCTGCAGCTTGAACCCGACGTGCGAGGCGGTGAAGCCGAGCCGCTCGTAGAAGCGGTGCGCGTCGGCGCGGGCCCGGTCCGAGGTGAGCTGCACCAGGGTGCACCCCAGTCGGCGTGACTCCTCCACCGCCCACTCGATCATCAGCGTCCCGAGGCCGCCGCCTCGGGCGTCGCGGTGCACCCGTACGGCCTCGATGATCGAGCGCGTCGTCCCGCGCCGTGACAGCCCCGGTATCACCGACAGTTGCAGCACCCCGACGAGCGCGCCGTCCCGTTCCGCGACGACCACGTGCTGCCCGGGGTCGGCGGCGACGCGTTCGTACGCCGCGTAGTACGGCTCCAGGTCGTCCGGGGTCTCACGGCCCCGGCCGAGGCCGTCGTCGGCGAACATCGCGACGACGGCGGGGATGTCGGTGCGGGTGACGGGGCGGAAGTGGACATCGCTCATGCCCGCAGCCTAGGACGCAGCCTGGTACGCAGCCACGACAGGGCCGCCTCCCCCTGCGCCCGCTGGAAGGCCCGCAAGGTGGGCAGACCCGGGGGCGCCGGCCGGCGGGCGTGGACCAGGAACATCCCGGTGAGCGCCGCCAGCGCCGCGTCCACCGCCTCCGGGTCCACGTCGCGCGCCGGCGGATGTGCCTTGAAGAGCCCCTCCGGTGCGGGGCCGCCCTGCATCACGATGCTCGGCAGCATGCAGAGCAGGTCGAACCACGGGGTGGACGTGCAGGCCCACGGCCAGTCCACGAACACGACCCGGCCGTCCGGGGTCAGCAGGATGTTGTCCGCCCGCAGGTCGCCGTGGGCCAGCGTGTCGCCGGCCAGCGCCCGCAGCCAGCCCGACTCCAGGGCGACGAGCTCGTCCAGATGCGCCGCCGCCCAGGGGTCGAGGTCACGCAGGTCGTCGGTCCCGGCGTCCCGGTCCGCGGCCAGTTCCGCCCAGCAGTCGAAGGTCCCCGCGAGGCGCTCGGCGGCCGGGGGCGCCGCGACCGGGCTCGGCGTCAACCGGACGGCCAGGTCGTCCAGCGCGTCCATGACGCGGCGCAGTTCCCCGGCGTCCCAGGGATCGGCCGGGGTACGGCCGGGCACGTCCTCGAAGGCCAGCACGACCCATCCGTCCTGCTCGAAGGAGTGCAGCAGGCGCGGTGCCGGGATGTCCTCGGGCAGGTCCGCGGCGATCCGCGCCTCGGCCCGATGGATGTGCGGGGAATCCGGGTTCTGCTCCGGGCTCACGGCCTTGACGAAAGCGCGGCGGCCGTCGGTGAGGGTGAGGCGGACGGCCACGCCCGGGGAGAAGCCCCCCGTCTGGTCCTCGGCGCGGGCCACGGGGCCGCCGCGCAGGCGTGCCTCCACGGTGGCGGCGAGCTCGCGGGGCAGGGCCGCCCAGGGCAGGCGTGCGCGGGGCCGGGGTGTGCGGGGCCGGGGTGTGCGGGACGCGGCTGTCATCCCCCGAGCATCGCGGGCCTCGCCCGCGGGGGCCAAGGGGTTTTGGGCGTGCGGGTGGGGTGCCGCACGCGCACGACGGGCGACCGTGAACTGCTCGGCCGGGCCCTGCCCGTGATGCGCAACGTCGCCGACTACATCTCCTCGGCGGTGGACGACCGAGGCCTGGCCGCCGACTGCCCGGCGGCAGCGGCGCGTACCTGCACGGCATCATCGACTGGCCGTCCCCGATGCGGTACGGCTACGTCACCGACGGCAATGTGAACCGCACCGTCGTCAATGCCCTCGGCGTCGGCGCGATGCGGTCGGTCGCCGAGGCCGCCGACGCGCTCGGCGACCACGCCACCCGGGACGCCTACGAAGACCGTGCGGCGAAGCTGACGGCGGCGATGCGGGACGGCGGCACCGGGCTGTGGTCGGACGGGCTGTCCACCGGCGGCGCCCTGATCGCGCACCAGAGCGAGCACGCGCAGAGCTTCCCGGTCGCCTACGGCGTCGCGCGGCCCTCCGAGTACCCCGCGCTGGGCGCGGAGCTGTCCCGGCAAGGGATGCGGCAGGGGCCGATGACGCTGCGGACCCTGCTGGAGGCGCTGCGGGTCGCGGACCGGCCGGACACCCTGGTGCGGATCCTCACCGATCCCGCCGCCGACGGGCCCGCGCAGGTCCTGGCCGAGGGCGGCACCTTCCTGTGGGTGCAGTGGACGCCGGGTTGCGCGAGCAGTGACTGCTCACCCGGCCAGGTCTCGCAGAGCAGCAGCGAGAGCATGTCGCACGGCTGGGGCGGCGCGGGTGTCGTCGGGGTGCTGGAGGGCGTCCTCGGCCTCACGGTGACCAGCCCGGGCGGAGCGACGGTGCGGATCGCCCCGGCGGACGCCGGCGTGCGCCGCGCCTCGGGCAGCCAGTGGACCGGGCGCGGCACCGTCGGCGTCGACTGGCGGCGGAACCGGCACGGGGTGGACACGACGGTCGAGGTGCCGGTCAACGTGACCGCGACGGTCGCGCTGCCCGTGGTGGCGGGCGGCCGTTACATCGCGGCCGGGAGCCACGCCACGTACCTGGGCGTGCAGGACGGCCGGGCGGTCTACCGGGTCGGTTCGGGCCGGACCGTCTTCACGGCCGTCCCGCGCGGCTGATCAGGTCCTCCCCGGCGTACGTGACGGCCACGGGCCCGCGTGCGCCGGGGAGCGTCCGCGACGCGGGCCTCGCGGTCACCGGCCGCGCCGGACGGAGCCGGGTCCTGCCGGGGCCGGTGGGGCGAGGGCGGCGGCGAGTACGGCCGGCGCCTCGGCCAGGGACGGGCCGTACCAGGTGAGGTGACGGCCGCTGACCAGGGCCGCGGGTATGTCCGGGAACGCCTCGGGCCCGTCGTCCGCCGTGAACCGGTACGGCTCGTCCGGGAGCACGACGAGATCCGCCCCGCTGCCGGTGAGTTCGCCGATGGGCACCCGGGGATAGCGCTCCTGGTGGTTCCCGTAAACGTTCTCGACACCCAGCCGGGCGAGCAGGTCGCCGGCGAAGGTGTCCCGGCCGAGCACCATCCAGGGGCGGCGCCAGACGGGCACGAGGGCCTTGCGGGGGTGGGCGGGGGGACTCAGGGACCCCCAGGTCTTCTCCGCGGCGTCGAGCCAGGCCGGGCGCGGCAGGCCGCAGGCCTCGACGACCACGCGGTGCAGTTCCCGGAAGGCCTGCGGAAGGCTGCGCACCTCCGTGACCAGTACCGTCAGCCCCGCCGCGCGCAGCGCTGCGAGGTCGGGTCCGCGGTTCTCCTCCTCGTTGGCGATCACCAGGTCGGGCGCGAGCCGGACGATCTCCGCGATGTCGGGGTTCTTCGTGCCCCGCACCCGCGTGACGCGCAGGTCGGCCGGGTGCTCGCACCAGTCAGTCGCGCCCACGAGCAGGGCGGGCGCGGTGGTCGCCACCGCCTCGGTGAGCGAGGGGACGAGGGAGACCACACGCCGTGCGGGGCCGGAGTCGCGAGGGGTCATGCCCCCACCGTATCCATCCCGCCGGACGGGGAGGGCCGGACGGCGCGGCTCCGGCACCGGGGGAGGGGAAATGCCGGGCGCCGCGCCGTCCGGGGCCGGGAGGCCGGTCAGCCGACCGGGGCGAGCCGGTCCGTCAGCCCGGGGTGGGCGTCGAGCCAGTCGCGGACGCCGTCCTGTTCGTGGCCCTGGCCGGCCTTGTGCACGGCGCCCTCCAGCCCCGTCAGCTCCTTCTCGCTCAGCCGGAAGTCCTCGAGCCACTTGGCGACCTTCGGCTCGTCGCCGGCGAAGCCGTGGCGGGCGAGAGTGTGGATGCCGTCGCCCTTGCCCCAGGCGCCGAGCGGGTCCTTCAGCTTCTTCAGGCTGTGTTCGCTGTAGGCCCAGTGCGGGGACCACAGGGTGACGACGACGGGATCCTTCGCCTTGATGGAGCGGTCGAGCTGGGCGAGCATGCTCGCCGTCGAGCCGGTGGTGACCTTGTACTCGCCCTCCAGGCCGTACTTCTCCAGGACGGTGTCGTTGAGCATCTTCATCATCCCGGCGCCGGGCTCGATGCCGATGATCCGGCCGCCGAACTGGCTGCCCTTGCCCTTGAGGTCGGCCAGGGAGTCGATGCCCTTGACGTAGGACGGCACCGTCAGTTCGAGCGAGGTGGGGCCGTACCAGGAACCGTAGTCGTCCAGCTCGTTCTTGTACTTCGCCCAGTACGACCGGTGCGTGACGGGCAGCCAGGAGTCGGTCTCGAAGTCGACCCGTCCCGCGGACATGCCGGTGTACAGCGCGCCGACGTCGTACTGGGTGACCTTCGGCCGGTAGCCGCGCCGCTCCAGCAGCTCCTTCCACAGGTAGGTGGAGGCGACGCCCTCGTCCCAGGGGATGTAGCCGATGTCGACCCGGCGGCCCTTGCCGACGTCGTAGGCCCCGGGGACGGTGGCGCCCTCGTCGCCGCCGGCGAAGACGCCCATCCCGCCGGCGACGAGGGCCAGGGCGACGATGCCGACGACGGCGACGGAGGTCTGCGGGCGGTACTTCCACAGCCGCAGGCCGCGCGGGGAGGCGGCCGCGGCCATGGCGCGGCGGCCCAGCGGGGAGACCCGGGTGCCGAGGGCGCCGGTGACACGGTCGAGGTACATGGCGAGGATGACCACGGACAGGCCCGCCTCGAAGCCGAGGCCGATGTCGACCTGGCTGATGGCGGTGAAGACGGAGGCGCCGAGGCCGCCGCCGCCGACCATGCCGGAGATGACGACCATGGACAGGGCCAGCATGATGACCTGGTTGACGCCCGCCATGATCGTGGGGAGCGCGAGCGGCAACTGCACCCGCAGCAGGGTGCTGCGCGGGGCGGTGCCGAAGGCCTCCGCGGCCTCGACCAGTTCGTCGTCGACCTGCCGGATGCCGAGCTCGGTCATGCGGACGCCCGGGGGCAGCGAGAAGACGATGGTGGCGATGATGCCGGGCACCTGGCCGACGCCGAAGAAGAAGATGCCGGGGATCAGATAGACGAAGGCCGGCATCGTCTGCATGAAGTCGAGCACCGGCCGCAGGGCGGCGGAGACGGTGCGGTTGCGCGCCGACCAGATGCCGAGCGGCACGGCGAGCACGATGGTGATCACGGTGGCGACCAGCACCAGGGACAAAGTGTCCATGGCCTCGTCCCACTGCTGCACGCAGACCACGAGGGCCAGGCCCGCGAAGGCGAGCACGCCCGCCGTCAGGCCGCGCAGCCACAGGGCCAGGACCGCGAGGATGCCGGCGAGCAGCAGCGGCTCGGGGGCCCGCAGGACGGCGTCCAGGCCGTCGTACATGCCGGAGACGACGGCGCTGATGACGTCGAAGAGCGGACCGAAGTGGTCGCGCAGGTAGGTGACGGCGTCGTCGGTCCAGTCGCCGAGAGGCAGCCTAGGCACGCGCCGCCTCCTTCCGCGGCAGGCCCGGCACCCTGGGCGCGGCGCCCTTCGCGGGCGCGGGGCCGACGGCCCGGGCCGTATCCTCGGTGCACGGCGTCACCGGTCCTTCGTGGTCGCCGAGCGCGGCCAGCAGCCGGTCCTTGGCGATGACGCCGACCACGTCCCCGGCCTTGTCGCGGACGGCGACGGGGTGCGGAACCCGCGCACTGACCGGCAGGACGTCGGCGAGCGCGGTGCGCGGGGTGACCGTCTCGCAACGGCAGTCGCCCGCGTCGGGGCGGCTCGGCGCCTCCATGACGGTTCCGGCGGTCAGCACGCGGGAGCGGTCGACGTCGTGCACGAAGGAGCTGACGTAGTCGTCGGCCGGGCGCAGCAGGATGTCCTCGGGGGTCCCGGTCTGGACGATGCGGCCGTCGCGCATGACGGCGACGCGGTCGCCGAGGCGCATGGCCTCGTTGAGGTCGTGGGTGATGAAGACGATGGTCTTCTTCAGGTTGCGCTGGAGTTCGAGCAGCTGGTCCTGCATGTCGCGGCGGATCAGCGGGTCGAGCGCGCTGAAGGACTCGTCCATGAGCAGCACGTCGGCGTCGGTGGCGAGCGCGCGGGCCAGGCCCACGCGCTGCTGCATTCCGCCGGAGAGCTCGTCGGGCCAGGAGTCGCCCCAGCCGGACAGGCCGGTGAGTTCCAGGGCCCGCGCGGCGCGCTGCTCGCGCTCCTTGCGGCCGACGCCCTGCACCTCCAGGCCGTAGGCGGCGTTCTGGAGCACGCTGCGGTGTGGGAAGAGCGCGAAGTGCTGGAAGACCATGCTGATGCCGTGCGAGCGCACGCGGCGCAGCTCGCGGGGGCTGAGCGCGGTGAGGTCGCGGCCGTCGAAGAGCACCCGTCCCGCGGTGGGCGGATTGAGTCCGTTGAGCGTGCGCAGCAGGGTGGACTTGCCCGATCCGGACAGGCCCATGACGACGAAGATCTCGCCCTCGCGGACGTCGAAGCTCGCGTCGATCACCGCGGCGGTCGTACCGCTCTCGCGCAGCTCGTCGCGTCCGGCTCCGGCCTGCAAACGGCGCACGCCGTCCTCGGGGTCGGTACCGAACACCTTGTACAGATGCTCTGCCTGCAGCCTGTACACATACACCTCACGTGTCGTGGGGAGGACGACCGGCTGCCCCCGCACGCAGGTCGCGGAGCGCTCCTGTCCCGCTCCGGGACGGCGGCTGCCCCGACCCAAGCGGAGCAAACCGTTCCGTGACGGAGGTCACGGTGTCGGCGGCGTGCGGCATCATCGGCTTGTGACTCGACGCCTGATGCTCCTGGACACCGCCAGCCTCTACTTCCGCGCGTACTTCGGCGTGCCCGACTCGGTGCGCGCGCCGGACGGCACGCCGGTCAACGCCGTGCGCGGGCTGCTGGACTTCATCGCCCGCCTGGTCGCCGACCACTCCCCCGACGACCTGGTGGCCTGCATGGACGCGGACTGGCGGCCGCAGTGGCGGGTGGAGCTGATCCCCTCGTACAAGGCGCACCGCGTCGCCGAGGAGGTGCCCGGCGGCTCGGACGTCGAGGAGGTCCCGGACACCCTGTCGCCCCAGGTCCCGGTGATCGAGGCGGTGCTGGACGCGCTGGGCATCGCCCGGGTGGGTGTCGCCGGGTACGAGGCGGACGACGTGATCGGCACCCTGACGGGGCTGGCGCCGGGCCCGGTGGACATCGTCACGGGCGACCGCGACCTGTTCCAGCTGGTGGACGATGCCCGCGGGGTGCGGGTGCTGTACCCGGTCAAGGGCGTGGGCGCGCTCGACGCGGTGGACGAGGCCTGGCTGCGCGCCAAGTACGGCGTGGACGGCCCCGGCTACGCGGACCTGGCGCTGCTGCGCGGCGACCCGAGCGACGGCCTGCCGGGGGTGCCGGGCATCGGTGAGAAGACGGCGGCGAAGCTGCTGGAGGCGTACGGCGACCTCGCCGGGATCATGGCCGCCGCCCACGACCCCGCGTCGAAGGTCACCCCGGCGCAGCGCAAGCGGCTGCAGGAGGCGGGGGCCTACGTGGCCGTCGCGCCCAAGGTGGTACGGGTCGCCTCCGACGTGCCGCTGCCGGAGTTCAGGCCGGAGCTGCCGGGCGAGCCGCGCCATCCGCAGGAGCTGGCCGCGCTGGCCGAGCGCTGGGGGCTGGGCGGCTCGCTGCAGCGGCTGCTCAGTGTGCTGGGGCCGGAACGGGCCGGGTGACGGCGAGCACGTCGCGGTCGGGCTGGAGGGTGAGGCCGACGGTGGGGCGGACCTCCTCGTCGCCGGTGTCCAGGTGGAAGCGGCTGCCGAGCGTGGCCAGCACGATCACCGCCTCGACCATAGCGAAGCGCGCCCCGAGGCAGGCCCGGGTGCCCCCGCCGAAGGGGAACCAGGTGTGGTCGGTGATCGCGTCGGGCGCCCCGTCCAGCCAGCGCTCGGGGCGGAACTCCTCGGGCTCCGGCCACCAGCGCGGGTCGCGGTGGGTGGCCCAGGGGCTGATCCAGACCTGGGTGCCGGCCGGGACGGGCTCGCCGCCCAGGGTGGCGCCCTCCTCCGCGACGGCCAGGTTGAGCCAGACCGTGGGCCGCACGCGCAGGGTCTCCTTCACGACGGCCTCGGTCCAGCGCAGTTGCGTGTAGTCGTCGAAACCGGGGGTGCGGCCGCCGAGGACCCGGTCCAGTTCCTCGGTGAGGGCCGCGCGCGCCCGCGGGTTGCGGGACAGCAGGTACCAGGCCCAGGTGAGGGTGGTGGCGGTGGTCTCATGGCCGGCGTTGTAGAGGGTGACGGTCTCGTCCCGGATCTCCTTGCCGGTGAGCGGGAGGCCCTCTTCGTCGACGGCTGCCAGCAACCGGCTGAGCAGGTCGTCGCGTTCGGCGCCCGCCTCGCGGCGGGCGGCGACGATCCGGGCGACCTCGGCGTCGAGGGTGTCGACGGCGGCCTTGAAGCGGATCCGGCCCGGGGTGCGGAACCAGTCGGGCAGCATCGCGCCCAGTCCGCGGAACTCGGCGCCCATCTGCTGCTGGGCGATGTCCATGCAGCGGCCGATGACCTCCTCGCGGACGGCGGCGTCGGTGCCGAACACGGTCCGCACGGCGATGCGCTGGGTGAGGCCGGTCATCTCGCGGCGGATGTCGATCCGTTCGCCCCCGCTCCAGCGCCCGGCGAGCTCCCGTGCGCAGTCGGCCATGGTCGCCGCGTACGCGCGCACCTGCCTGGGCCGTACCGAGGGCTGGACGAGGGACCGTTTGCGGCGCCAGTCGGCGCCCTTGGCCACCACGACCCCCTCGCCCATCAGGTAGCGGAAGGACCAGCCGAGGTCGGGCAGGGAGAAGGTGGACTCGCGGGCCGAGAGCAGTTCCCCGATGAGTGCGGGATCATTGAGGAAGCGCGCGGGGGTGCGGCCCATGGCCCAGGTGACCTGTCCGGTCCCGCGTTCGCGGAGCGCGGTGAAGAAGGCGAGCGGGTCCTTGGCGAACTGCGGGAGATTCCCCAGCAGCGGCACCCCGCGGGGTCCCGCGCCGATCGCGGTGTCGGTGTCGGGTCCCATGTGCGCCCTCCGGGGTGGCGTCTGATCACGTCCGTCCCATCAAAATCGGAGAACCGCGGACCGGAACCGGTGTTCGAGAATCTCGTGATCTTTCCGAGACCGAGGCTGCACAGGACGGGACAGATGAGTTAGGCTTGCCTAACTTGATGCGAGGAGTGTGCTCATGGCAGACCGTCCGGTGCGCAGGAAGCCGCAGCTCAACCGGGCGTGGGTGCAGCACGTGGAACGGCTGACCCCGCACATGATCCGCGTGGTGCTCGGCGGTGAGGGCCTCACGGGGTTCCCCGTGGGCGAGTACAGCGACCACTACATCAAGCTGCTCTTCCCGGCCGAGGGCGTGCGCTACCCCGAGCCGTTCGACATCCAGCGGATCCGCGCCGATTTCCCCCGCGAGCAGTGGCCGCGTATCCGGACGTACACGGTGCGCCGGTGGAACGCGGAGGCGCGCGAGCTGACGGTCGACTTCGTGTACCACGGCGACGAGGGCCTGGCCGGCCCGTGGGCCGCGCGCGTCCAGCCCGGCGAGGAGGTGCTCTTCCTCGGCCCCGGCGGCGCCTACGCCCCCGACTCCACGGCCGACTGGCATCTGCTCGTGGGCGACGAGAGCGCGCTGCCGGCGATCGCCGCCTCGCTGGAGCGGCTGCCCGAGGGCGCTCCCGCCCGGGTGTTCCTCGAGGTCTCCGGACCGGAGGAGGAGCAGAAACTCTCCACTCCCGGCGACGCGGAGGTCACCTGGGTGCACCGCGGCTCCGGCCGGGTGGGCGAGGCCCTGGTCCACCTCGTGGCCGGCCTGGAGTTCCCGCCGGGTGACGTACAGGCCTTCGTGCACGGCGAGGCGGGCTTCGTCAAGCAGCTCCGCCGCCTGCTGCGCGTCGAACTCGGCGTACCGCGCGAGCGGCTGTCGATCTCGGGCTACTGGCGCACCGGTCACGACGAGGACGGCTGGCAGGCCTCCAAGCCCGAGTGGAACCGCCGCATCGAGGAGGAGCAGGAGACGCCGCGGGCGCTCGCTTCCTGACGTCGCGTACGACGGCGAGGCGTGACCCCGCCGCCGGGTCACACCTCGCCGTCGTACCGTCCCGGCCGGGTCCGGCCCGGACCGGACCGGTCTCGAAACGGACTTCTGGTACGAGCGGAAGGTCCAGGTCGACAGCCGGACGGCGGCGACCGCGACCAGCAGCAGCGCGCCGCCGCGGATGAGGCGGCACCGGCCACCGGCCACGGTGTTCGGCGCTGCCACACTGGCCGTATGGCCGAAACCGCGCCCGAGCCGTCACCCCTGCCCGGCCTGTCGGCCGACGGGCAGCCGCCGCAGGAGCGCCCGATCGTGCTCTGCGCCGACTGCCACCGGCCTCTCACCGCGCACGACGCCCGGCTGTGGGGCCGGGGCCGCGGCTGCCGGCGGAAACACGGACTCGACACGGCACCACGGATCGGACGCTTCGACGTCGAGCAGGAACAGCTGCCGGGGATGTGAACATCCCGGCGCCCCCGCCGGACATCCGACAAGGTCATCTCCCCGGCCGCCCGGGGCTATGCCGCAGGAACGAACGACTTCTTGCACACGAGGCAGATCATCTTCCGCTGCCACTCCTCGTCCGCGCGCTTCGCGGCCTCCACCCTGTCCCGCTCCCGCAGGCCCCACACGACGCCGACGACGGCCACCAGCAGCCCGGCGAGGACCGCGCCGGACACGAGCAGCGCCAACCCCGACAGGAGCAGTCCCAGCGGCCAAGCGAAGGCGCCCTCGGCCTTCGGCGGCCGTCCGAGATCAGCCTTCAACGGTGAACCCGGCTCGACCGTCGCCTCGAACAGCTGCAGGCTCTGCACCCGCGTCGACCCGCACGACTCGTTCGTGCACCGCAACTCCGCCATCAACGCCCCCGATCCCACCGACAGATGACGGAAGCGTGCGGCTCACCGGCACATGGTCACAATCCGTCAGGCGTCGGGTGTGAGACGATTCACTATTCGTCGACAAAGAGACAGGACGCCTCGACGCACCGGACCGTCCTCGCCGTGGGTCCCGGATCGGGAACGGGAAGTGACACACCATGGGGAATCGGCCGCGGGCGCGATCGCCGGGCCGGCCGTCGGCGACGCGCCCCGGCGCGCCCTTCGAGTTCGGACCCAAGGGCGCGTGCGGGGCGCGACCGTGGAGACCGAGGTGTGAGAACTCCCCGACTCCCCCGACGGCCCCCGCCGTGCCCCGGCCGCGCTCCCCCACCCCTTGGCCTCCGGGGGGATCCGGCCGGGCGCGCCGCGGCGGTCAGCCCACCGAGGAGTAGGCCACGACGCCGCGGAGCAGTCCGTCGACGGCCTTGCGGGCGTTGCGGCGCACCGGGCTGGCGTCGGGGGCGGCGTCGGCGATCTGGCCGAGGACGTCGATGAGTTGCTTCGTCCAGCGCACGAAGTCACCCGCCGGCATGTCGGCGTCGCGCAGCACCGCGTCCAGGCCGTGCCCCGAGGCCCAGCGGTGGGCCGCCCAGGCGAAACCGAGGTCGGGTTCGCGCTGGCCGACGCCTTCGGCCTGGTTGATGCGGTGGTCCTCCTCCAGTGCGTCGAGGCGGCCCCAGATACGGACCATCTCGCCGAGCGCCTGCTTGGCGTTGCCGGAGGGCAGCCGCGGCGGCAGGGCGTCGTCCGCGGAGCGGGACTCGTAGACCAGCGCGGACGCGCAGGCGGCGAGGTCCGCGGGGCCGAGGCCGTCCCAGACGCCGTCCCGCAGGCACTCGCTGGCCAGGAGGTCGAGTTCGCCGTAGAGCCGGGCCAGCCGGCGGCCGTCGGCGGTGACCTGGTCGCCCTTGAGGTAGCCGAGGTCGGTCAGCAGGGCGCAGATGCGGTCGAAGGTGCGGGCGATGGTGTTGGTGCGGCCTTCGATGCGGCGCTCGAGCTGCTTGGTGTCGCGCTGCAGCCGCTGGTAGCGCTCGGCCCAGCGGGCGTGGTCCTCGCGGTCGTCGCAGCCGTGGCAGGGGTGCGCGCGGATCTCGGTGCGCAGCCGGGCGATCTCGGTGTCGTCCGCGGCGGCCGAGCGCTGGCGGCGCTGCCGCTGCGGCGCGATGCCGGCCGTGCCGGCCTTGGAGCGCATGGCCGAGGCCAGGTCCCGCCGGGACTGGGGGCTGCGCGGGTTGAAGGACTTGGGGATGCGCATCCGGTCCAGGGCCTCGACCGGCACCGGGAAGTCGATCTGCGCGAGCCGCTTGACCTGCCGCTCCGCGGTGAGCACCAGCGGGCGGGGGCCGTCGTGGTGGAACTGGTCGTGCCGGTTGTGGTGGGCGGGACTGCGGCCGGCGGGCACGCCCGGGTCGAGGACGAGGGCCAGACCCGCGAACTTGCCCGCCGGGACGTGGATGATGTCGCCCGGGCGGAGCTTCTCCAGCGCGTCGGCGGCGGCCGCCCGGCGCTGGTTCGCGCCCTGCCGGGACAGCTCGGCCTCGCGGTCCTTCAGCTGCCTGCGCAGCGACATGTACTCGTCGAAGTCACCGAGGTGGCAGGTCATGGAGGACCGGTAGCCCTCCAGGCCCTCCTCGTTGCGCTGCACCTGGCGGGAGATACCGACCACCGAGCGGTCGGCCTGGAACTGCGCGAACGAGGTCTCCAGCAGCTCCCGGGAGCGGTGCCGCCCGAACTGGCCGACGAGGTTCACGGCCATGTTGTACGAGGGCTTGAAGGAGGAGCGCAGCGGATAGGTGCGCGTGCCCGCCAGGCCCGCCAGGTGGGCCGGGTCGAAGCCGCGCTGCCACAGCACGACCGCGTGGCCCTCGACGTCGATGCCCCGGCGTCCGGCGCGGCCGGTCAGCTGCGTGTACTCGCCGGGGGTGACGTCGGCGTGGGTCTCGCCGTTCCACTTGACGAGCTTCTCCAGGACCACGGAGCGGGCGGGCATGTTGATGCCCAGCGCCAGGGTCTCGGTGGCGAAGACGGCCTTGACCAGGCCCTTGACGAAGAGCTCCTCGACGACCTCCTTGAAGGTCGGCAGCATGCCGGCGTGGTGCGCGGCGATGCCCCGCTCCAGGCCCTCCAGCCACTCGAAGTAGCCGAGGACGTTCAGGTCCTCGTCGGGGATGGACTTGGTGCGCTCCTCGACGATGGCGCGGACCTTGGCCCGGTTCTCGTCGTTGTTGAGCCGCAGGCCCGCGTAGAGGCACTGCTGCACCGCCGACTCGCAGCCCGCCCGGCTGAAGATGAACGTGATCGCGGGCAGCAGCCCCTCCGCGTCCAGCCGCTCGATGACCTCGACACGGCTGGGCGTCCAGATCCTGCGCTGCTGGCGGCGCTCCCGCTCGCGGTCGGCCTCGCGCATCTTGCCGCCGCGCCGGTCGCGGCCGTTGAAGGCGCGCTGGTTCTCCATGCGGGCCAGCCGCACCAGGTCGGGGTTGACGGCGCGCTGCGTGCCCGGGCCCGTCCCCTGCTCCTCCTCGAACAGGTCGTGCATCCGGCGGCCGGCCAGGACGTGCTGCCACAGCGGCACCGGGCGGTGCTCGGAGACGATGACCTGCGTGTCGCCGCGGACGGTGTCGAGCCAGTCGCCGAACTCCTCGGCGTTGGAGACGGTCGCGGAGAGCGAGACCAGGGTCACGGACTGCGGGAGGTGGATGATGACCTCCTCCCAGACCGCGCCGCGGAAGCGGTCGGAGAGGTAGTGCACCTCGTCCATGACCACGTAGCCGAGGCCGTCGAGCGCCTGGGAGCCCGCGTACAGCATGTTGCGGAGCACCTCGGTGGTCATGACCACGATCGGCGCGTCACCGTTGACGCTGTTGTCACCGGTCAGCAGGCCGACCCGCTCGGCGCCGTAGCGCTTGACGAGGTCGGTGAACTTCTGGTTCGACAGCGCCTTGATGGGGGTGGTGTAGAAGCACTTGCGGCCCTCGCGCAGGGCCAGGTGGACCGCGAACTCGCCCACGATGGTCTTGCCGGAACCGGTGGGCGCCGCGACCAGCACGCCCTTGCCGGCCTCGAGGGCCTGACAGGCCTCGATCTGGAAGGGGTCCAGGCCGAAGTCGTACAGCTCGCGAAAGCCCGCGAGTGCGGTGACCTGCTCCGCGGCCCGGAGCCGGGACGCGGCGTACCGCTCGGCGGGAGACATCTCGTCGTTCATCTTGAAAACGAGACTACCGGGCCGCGCTGACAGTCGACATGATCTTTTTGCCGAAGCAAAACCCACGGCACGGGGGCCGGGCGTGTCGCGTCCGCCCGCCCCCGTGCCACCCGCGATGTGCCACGCGCCGGGGACCTCACAGGATGGCGAGGTACTTCTCCAGCACCGGGGCCCTGAAGGCGTCCCTCACCCCGGCCAGACCGCCGGGCACGCCCTGCGCCGGCTTGACGATGTAGCTCTGGGTCGCGCTCGGCCGCCACGGGTCGGAGAAGTCCAGGACCGGGCCCAGCCCGGGGTCGAACCGCTTCTGGCGGCGGTGCGCCGCGATGATGCCCGCCCTGCTGAGGTCCTTGGCCTCGCAGGCCGACTTCAGGTCCTGGACGGCGACGGCCATCGTGTTGTGCCCGGTCTCCAGTCCCTGGTCCAGCGGGTCCCCCGGGTAGCGGCGCCGGTAGTCGGCGACGAGCTTCCTGACCTCGGCGGTGTCGCTGGTCATCGCCGGGGTGGGGGCGACGAGCTGCAGCATCTTCAGCAGCGCCGGCGCCGCGGGGGTCTCCAGCAGCCGCGGGTCGTAGCCGACGGCGCTGCCGAGGAACGGCACGTCGAGCCCGCCCGCGGCCGCGGCGCCGACCGCCGACGCGGTCTGCGGGGGGCTGGTGCTGATCAGGACGGCCTTCACGCCGGCCTCGCCGAGTTCCCGCACCTCCTCGGAGAGGTCCTTGCGGGTCGGCCCGACCTTCTTCTCGACGAGGGTCATGCCGCGCTCGTCGGCGACGAACCTGGCCCCGCGCCGTGCGTTGTTCCCGTAGTCGCCCTCGAGGTAGATGAAGCCGATCCGGTCGCCCCGCCGCAGGCCCTGGGTGTCCGCCAGGTACGAGAATCCGTTGATCATGTCGACGTCGTAGGTGGCGTCGATGATCGTCAGGGCGGGCTGACCGAGCAGGGCCGAGGAGTAGCCCAGCGACGTCGTCATCAGGTCGTCGATCTCGATGCTGTCGAGCAGGGCGTTGATGATCGTCGAGCCGAGGAGGCCCGGCATCGCGGCGACCTTCGGCTCCATCTCCCGGTACTGGCCGACGGCCGTCTCGACGTCGTAGCCGTGGTCGCGGACGAGCAGCTTGAGCTTGCGGCCGCACACCCCTCCCCTGGCGTTGACCTGGTCGGCGTAGAGCCTCTCGGCCTGCAGCACGGAGCGGCCCAGCGGGCCGTACGGGCCGGACAGGTCGGTCAGGACGCCCAGGGTGATGGTGGAGTCGGTCACGCCGGGCCCGGTCCGCACGCCGTTGGCGTCGACCGGGCCGTCGCCCGCGGAACTGCCCGTGTCCCCGCCGCAGGCCGTGAGGACGCAGGCCAGGGCGGCGGTGAGGACGACGGCGGACCTGAGGCGCTGTTTCGGGGTCACGGTGTGCTTGCTCCTGGAGGGGTGGGACCGCGGGGGGCCGCCGTGGGCGTCGGCCGGGGGCCGTCGTCCGGGGCACACCGTCCGGGGCCGGCGGTGCGGAGCTCCATGGGAAGAGATGACGGGCGGTCCTGCGAGGGGCGGGGGCGTTTCTGGTCGCGGCTCCCAACGGCCGCCGGCCCCGGCTGTGCGGTGGCACCGCCGGCACCTCCCGCACGGTCGCGTGTTCGGTGATGTGTGGGTTCTGTCCGGATTGCGGTCACGTTTACGTCAACTGTCTTCCAAGGCCGGGCTACCAGCCGGTAGGAATGCCCGTACCGGTGCCCACACCGGGCTTGGCGCCCGGAGAGCCGAGAGGAACACCGATGGCCACCCCCGCGACGACGCGTGCGGTGCGCACCGCGGGCATCGCGGGCGCCACCGGGCGAGAGCACGGCGAGGTGCTCAGGGCAGCCGCGCTGCAGGTGCGCGGGCAGGTGGCGCCGGTGGCGGCGCACATCGTCGAGCGGATCCGGGACCGGCACCCGGCCTACCGGGAGCCCGCGCTGGCTCCGTCCGGGTTCCTGGCGGAGACCGAGGGGTCCGTTGCCGCCGTCCTCGACTCGCTCGCCGACCCCGGGCGTTCCGCGGTGTCCGCCGAGTACCTGTCGTGGGTCGGGGAACGCCGGGCGTGGCAGGGCTTCCCGCTGGAGCCGATGATGGGCGCCTGCCGTACGGCCGGGGACGTGCTGTGGCTGGCGCTGGTCCGGGCCTGGGAGGCCCAGAGGCCCGGGGGGACACAACTGATCGCCCGCGCCGCCGCGGAGGTCTGGGACCTGTTCGAGCGGGACAGCCGGCTGATGGCCGACGCCTATCTGCGGGCCCGGGGCGAGGTGACGTTCCACCAGCAGCGCGGCCGCAGGGCACTGGAGGGGCTGCTCGCCGGACGAGTGGACACACCCGGCCTCGCGGAGGCGGCGGACGCCCTCGGCCTGCCCGAGTACGGCCGCTTCGCGGTCGCCGTCGTACGCGGCGCGACAGGGTCCCCGCTGCCGGTACGGCGGCGGACCGGGGTGCCCGCCGGGGTGCGGGTGCACCGGGCCTTCCCGGTCGGCTGCGAGGTGCTCCTGGCCGACCTGGGCGACCTGGCGCTCGGCGACTTCGCCGCCGCGCTGGAGGTGCCCGCCGGGACACGGGCGGGCCTGAGCCCGGAGGTGGACCGGCTGGGCGCGGTCGGGCACGCCAGGGAACGCGCCGAGCTCGCGCTGCGCACCTGCACCCGCGACGGCGAGGTGGCCGTCCTCGACCGCCGCTACCCGGCCGGGCTGCTCACCCGCCGTCCGGACGTCGCGACCGAGGTCGCCGCCGGCGTCCTGGGCGCACTGCGGGACGTGGAGGCCGCGGAGGCCGCCGTGCTCCTGGAGACCCTGGAGGCCTGGCTGGACGCCAGCGGCTCCGCCGAGAAGGCCTCCGCCGCCCTGTTCTGCCACCCCAACACCGTGCGCAGGCGACTGCGCCGGCTGGAGGAAGTCACCGGCCGCTCCACGTCGCGACCACGCGACGTCGTGCACCTGGCACTGGCCCTGGACGCTGAACGCGTCACCGCGGCACACATCCCCGGGACTCCCCGATGACGGACCGGGCGCTGCCACGGGACGAAGCCACCCGCGAACTGCTGCGCACCACGGCGCTGCGGATGAAGGACCGGGTCGGCGAGCTGTCGGAGCGGGTCATGGCCCGGCTGCACACCGAGGCGCCCGGCTTCGTGGACCACGTCGACGACCCCGACTGGTCCCTCGACGGCTTCGCGACCATGATCACCATGCACCTGGACCGGCTCGTCGCCCCGGAGCGCGACGCGGACGCGGCCCGGTACCTGCGCGAGGCCGGCCGCCGCCAGGCCGGGCAGGGCATGCCGCTGGAACTGCTGACGCACGTCTTCGCCGTCGGTGGCGCGGTCGTGTGGCAGGAGCTCGTCGACACCGTCGCCGCGCACCGCCCCGGCGACATCCCTCTCATGGTGCGGATCGCCCCGCGGATGTGGGGGTTCCGCGAGCGTACGGCGGCGATCCTGGCCGACGCCTACCGCGCGACGCTGGGCGAGGGCGTGGCCGGCGACGGCAGGCGGGCGGCCCGCGTGCTGGACGCGCTGCTCGACGGACGCACCGACAGCCTCGGCGTACGCGCCGCCGCCCAGGCCCTGGGCGTGCCGGGCGACGGCCGCTTCGTCGTCGCGGTGACCAGCGTGCGCGCCTCGGTCTGCGGCACGCCCGGCGACGACGCCTTCCCGGTGGGCGTCGGCAGCCGGGTGCTGCGGGTGCCCCGCGGCGTCGGCGAGGTCCTGGTCGTCCTGCTCGGCGACCGCTCCCCCGGGGCGCTCGCCGCGCTGCTGGGCGCCGTGCCCGGACTGCGGGCGGGCGTCAGCCCGGTCGTACACGGCCTGGCCGGACTTCACCGGGCCCTGACCCTGGCCGAACTCGCGCTGCCCGCGTGCTCTCGCGACGGCGAGGTGGCGCTGTGGGAGGAGCGGATGCCGGCGGTCGTGGCCGCCGCTGACCGGCAGCTCGCCGACGAGCTGGCCGAGCGCGTCCTCGGCCCGCTGCGGGGGCTGCCCGACGAGGAACGCGAGTCCCTGCTGGGTACTTTCGCCACGTGGATGGGGTGCGACGGCTCCCCGCGCGCCGCCGCCGCGCGCTTGGGCTGCCACCGCAACACGGTCCTCAACCGCCTGCGCCGCCTCGAACTGCTCACCGGCCGCCGCCTCACGCACCCGCGCGAGCTGGTCGACCTCGCCCTCGCCGTCGACGCCCTCCGCTCCGCCGGGGCCGCCTGAGCCCCCCCCTCGGCTCCCCCCGTCACCGATGCCGGCGGCCTCCGCCGAGCGGGGTGCGTACCCCGCGGCTGCGCGCGCCGGGGTGCGGGTGCCACGCGTACCCCGGGCGTGAGGGAGGCGGACGGTCGCCGCCGGGCCGGCCTGGGCCGACGCGCCACGGCCCCCCGACCAGCGCGACCACCGGAGTGCGGGCCCGCGGGAATCCCCGGGCGTCAGGGAGCGGGTCGTGCCGGGCCAGGCGACCGGCCGCGATCGAGGGGCTCACCGGGCGCGGGCGGAGAGCCGCTGCGAACCGGTGACCGGCCGCCCGCCGACCGCGCCTGCCCGGTGCGCCGGGGCCGAGGCGGCCTGCCGCGCCGCGCGCGACGGCGTGGGCGCGACGCGCTCGACGCTCGCTACCGCGGCACGAGCAGCCGCAGCGCCCGCGGTACGGTCCGCGCGGTCAGGGGCAGGGGGCCGAGGGGCTCCCCGTCGGCGTACCCGGTGATGCCGTCGGCGGCGAGGGTGATCGCGGCGGCGCGGTGCACGGTCACCACCGGGTGTCCGAGGTGGGTGCCGCGGTAGACCCGGGGGAAGACGCGCAGCAGCGTGCTGCGGCTGCACGGGCCGACCACGCAGACGTCGAAGCGCCCGTCGTCGAGTTCGGCTCCGGCGCAGATCCGCATGCCACCGCCGTACGAGGTGCCGTTGCCGACGGCGACGAGGGTCGCCTCGATCTCCGTCTCGGCGCCGTCGTCGAGGGTGATCCGGTACGGGATGGGGCGCAGGGCGGCCAGTTCCGCCAGCATCGCCACGTCGTAGCGGAGCCGCCCGCTGGGCCAGCGCAGCCGGTTGCCGCGGTCGTTGACCCGGGAGTCGAAGCCGGAGGCGAGGACCGTGCCGAACCAGCGTCCGCCGACGCGGCCGAGGTCGATCTCGCGGACGCGCCCCTCCTTCAGTGCCCGCGCGACGGCCTCCCCGGCCGCGGCTGGCTCGCGGATCGGCAGTCCGGTCGCCCGCGCGAAGTCGTTGCCCGTCCCGACGGCGACGACGCCGAGCGGCGTGCCGGTGCCGGCCACGGCCTGCAGGGCCAGCGACACCATGCCGTCGCCGCCGACCGCGACCAGCGCGTCGGTGCCGTCCGCCACGGCCTCGCGGGCCCGCGCGAGGGCGTCCGCCGCGTCGGTGCCGACGACGGTGCGCACGCCGAAGCCCGCGCGGCGCAGCGCGTCCGCGGCCGGTCCCGCGGCGCGCGCGCCCCGTCCGCGGCCCGCGGTGGGGTTGGCGACGAGGGTGATCTCGCTGGTCACGGGCGGACCCTACCGCGCGGTAGCCGAGCCGTCGAGATCACCGGCACCGCCTCTTCCCGAGGGGTCCTGATCATCCTGCGGGCCTACGGAAGGGCACGTCCCGGCCAGGAAGGATCCCGGCCCGGGACGGGTTTCCGACGGCTGACGGCCGCCTGCGCCCCATGACGCCGGGGCCCCGCCCGGATGGTCCGGGCGGGGCCGCGGCGGGGTTCCGCGGCGTCAGGTCGCGTCGTCGAAGTCGCCGGAGCGGCGTCCGTCCTCGACGGGTCCTGCCTGCTCGGGCACGGAGGCCGAGACGCGCTCGCCGGGGTCGATCGATTCCGGGGTGAGGTCCAGCTCGGAGGCCTCGTCGTCGGAAAGGTCGGCGTCGGGGTTGCGCCAGCGCCGGCGCCGGTCGTTGACCAGGGAGAAGGCGACCGCGCCGAAGTAGAGGACGACGATGGGACCGGACAGGGCGATCATGCTGACCGGGTCGGTGGTCGGCGTCGCGACGGCGCCGAAGACGAAGACGCCCATGACCACGCCCCGCCACCAGCCCGCCATGCGGCGGCCGCTGACCATGCCGACCAGGTTGAGCATCACCAGGAGCAGTGGCAGTTCGAAGGCGAGGCCGAAGACCAGCACCATGCGGATGGTGAAGTCCAGCACCCCGTCGAGCTTCAGGAGGTTGGAGGAGCCCTCGGGCGTGAAGCTGATCAGCACCTTGATGCTGACCGGCATGATCTTGTACGCGAGGAAGGCGCCGCCCAGGAAGAGCGGGAGCGCCGCGCCCACGAACATGTAGGTGTACTTGCGCTCGTGCCGGTGCAGGCCGGGGGCGATGAAGGCCCACAGCTGGTACAGCCAGACCGGGCTGGCGCCGATGACGCCGGCCATGAAGCAGACCTGCATCGTGAGCGCGAACGGCGCCGTCAGCGAGTCGAACGTGACGATGGCGCAGTTGCCGCCGCTGCTGACGACCCCCGGACCGCACTTGGGTACCGGGGAGGCCAGGAACTCCAGGAGTTGCTGGCTGTAGAAGGCGGCCACTATCGCCACGACGACGATGGCGAGCACACTCTTGGCGAGCCGGTTGCGCAGCTCGCGCAGGTGCTCCACGAGGGGCATACGCCCCTCGGGGTCCTTCGACGGCTTACTGCGGGCAGACTTGAGCAACCCAGGTCCTCATCTCACGCGGTGGCCGGCGTCCCCGCCGGCGGCCCGTACCTGTGCCGTCGTGTCAGCTCTGCGTCTGGCGGGGCTGCTGGGTCTCGGAGACCGGGCGGGCGCTGTTGACGTCACCGGGCGCGGCCTGGATGGTCTTCGGCGCGGTCTGGGCGTCGGCGGGCGCGTCGGCCGGCGCCTGCGGGGCCGCCGCGTCGTCCGACTTCATGGCCTTCGCCTCGCTCTTCAGGATGCGCATCGACTTCCCAAGGCCGCGGGCCATGTCCGGAAGACGCTTGGCCCCGAACAGCAGCAGAACGACGACAAGGATGAGGATGATCTCAGGGGCGCCGAGCCTGCCGAACATAAGCTTTACCTTCTCACCGAGGCGGCATGGGTTCTTGAGCAGCGGGCTCCGGGTCCGTGGACACGGTGTCCGCTCTGCCAGCGATCGTAACCTGCGGGGGTAAACGCCTGGCAATCCCCCGGCGTCCTTGCCGTTGCCGCCCCCGCCGCGCTCTCCTGGGGCCGCGTCAGCAGCGTACCTTCCCGGACGGGTGAGGACGAGGGTGCGCCGAAGGGCGCCTACCCGGCGTTTTGGGGCACCGCCGGCGGGACGGCGCCCTCAGCGCGACAGCTCGCCGGCGCCGCGCGCCAGTGGCTCCGCGGCGCGCCGCAGCTCCTGCGAAGCCTGCCGCAGCCGGTCGCCGCTGCGCCCGACCTGCCGGGCGAGGCCGCGCACCTCGGCGTACACGCGGACGGCGAGGACACCAAGGACGAGCAGGCCGGCGGTCGCGAGGCCGACGTACAGGTAGAGCCACCACATGGCAGCCGAGCGTAGCGGCTCAGCCGATGTGCAGCCGCATCGTGCGGACCCCGCCGTCGGTGAGCAACTCCACGATGCGGTCACCGGCCGGCTTGCGGACGGAGGAGCCACAGTCGGGGCAGGTGAAGGAGTAGAAGGTCGTCCGGTGGCTGCCGCCGATGGCCAGCCTCAGGGCGTCGGCCGACAGCTCGAAGCTGGTCCGGCACTCCGGGCAGGAGGCCCTGAAGATCACCTCGGGCGGTGTCGCCGGGGCGCCGGGGCCGCCGCCGGTGCCAAAGGTGTCCACGGTGTCCAGGTTGTCCAGGGTGTCGAGGTCGTCCAAGGCGGCGCTCCCCTCACTCGCCGTAGGCCGAGAGGGCCTGGGCGGCGGCGTCGCGGGCGCTGCCGGCCAGATCGGCCGGGGACACGATCCGCCCGTCGCGGCCGAGCCGCAGCGCGAGACGGCGCAGCGAACCGGGGTCGGGGGTGCGCAAAGTGATCCGAAGCCCGCCGTCGGGGAGTTCCTCGGCGAGGTCGTGCGGGTAGTACTCGGCCACCCAGCGGCCGCCGGGGCCGACCTCGATCACGACCTCGGGGTCGTCGCCGGCCGGCTGCACCAGCCCCTGGGACAGGTCGCGCGGCTCGACGCGCGGCGGGTCGCTGGGCGTGTCCAGCAGCCGGATCTCGGCGACCCGGTCCAGCCGGAAGGTGCGCCGGTCCTCCGACAGGTAGCACCAGCCCTCGAAGTAGGTGTGGCCGACCGCGAACAGGCGGATCGGGTCGACCTCGCGTTCGGTGAGCTCGTCCCGGGACGGCGAGTAGTAGCGGATCCACAGCCGGCGCCGCTCCGCGATGGCGCGGTCGACGTCGGCGAAGACGCTGCCCTCGGACTCGAAGGTGACCGACAGCCGGGACGAGGCGCCGGCGGCCTCTCCGGCCGCGCCCTCGATCTTCGCGGTGGCGCGCAGCAGCGCCTGCCGGTCGCTGTCCCGCAGCCCGGGCAGGTTGGCGACGGCGCGGGCGGCGACCAGCAGCGCGGCGGCCTCGTCGGCCGCCAGCCGCAGCGGCTGCGCGACGTCGTCCACGTTGTGCCACCAGATCCGCTCGCCGTCGGTGTCGATGTCGAGCAGGTCGCCGCCCCGGAAGCTCGTGCCGCACAACGGCAGCACGTTCAGGTCGCCGATCAGCTCGGCCTCGGTCACCCCGAAGGCGCGGGCCACATCGCTCACGCGGGCGCCGGGGCGCTCGCGCAGATACGTCACCAGGGACAGCATCCGGCGCGTCTGGTCGATCGCGTTGGCCATCTCTCCGTACTCCCCCGCTCAGCCCTTGGCGACGGCGCGCAGCCGGTCCACGACGTCGGCCCGCAGCTCGTCGGGCCCCAGTACGACCACGTCCGGGCCGAACTCCACCAGCCAGGCGTCCAGTCCGTGCCCGTACGGGATCTCCAGCTCGTCCCAGTCGGCGTCGACCGGAAGTGTCTCCACCGCCCGGGCCCGCAGCGGGTACCCCGAATCGCGGCGCAGCCGGATCCTGGCGGTCGCGGTCGCGCCCTCGCCGGCCCAGCTGGCGACGGCGGCGCGCACGTCGACGTGGTCGGGCACCTCGGTGGTGAAGGCGCCGCCGCGGCTGCGGACCCGGCCGGTGATCCGGGAGAGCCGGAAGACCCGCACGGCGGACCGGTCGCGGTCCCAGCCGGCCAGGTACCAGTGGCCGCGCCAGCACTCCAGCGCCCAGGGCTCGACCTGGCGGGGCTCGGGGCGCACCGCGTTGGCCTTGCGGTAGTCGAAGGAGACGGGGCGGCGCTCGCGGGCGGCGACCATCAGCGGCTCGAACGCCGGCTCGGGGGTGGGGATGCGGGGCTCCAGGGCGCTGTGCCCCGCCGCCTCCCGCACGCCGTCGTCACCCTCGTCGTGGAAGGGCACGCCGGCGGCCCGTAGTTTCTGCAGTGCGCCGCTGGCGGCCTCGGCGAAGCGCGCCTGCTGCCACACCTTCGCGGCCAGACTCAGCGCCGCGGCCTCCTCGGCGTCCAGGGCGATCTCGGGAAGTCGGTTGCGGTCGCGGCGGGCGAGATAGCCGATCTCACCGTCGAGGCTCTCCACCGTCTCGATGACCATGCCGAGCTCGCGCAGATCGTCCTTGTCCCGCTCGAACATGCGGTTGAAGGCCTCGTCGGAGCCGATCTCGTGGTACGCCTCGATGGACGCGCGCAGCTCCCGCTTGCTGACCGGGCGCCGGGTGTTCATCAGGCACAGCGCCAGGTTCATCAGCCGCTCGGCCTTGGCAATCGCCACTCGAAGCAACCTTCTTCCGTGTTCAGCTCTCCGTCGAGACCCTATCGCGGCCGGGCCGCGCGGCTGAAGCGAAGGCCGGTTCCGGTGCCGGTCCCCCGCGGGCCCGGGCACGACGGAGCCCCCGCCGGGCCGGCGGTGCCGGTCGGCGGGGGCTCCGGGGCGTGGTCGGGCCGGACGGGCCGGTCAGACGGACAGCAGGTCCACCACGAAGATCAGCGTCTCGCCCGGCTTGATGAGCGGGCTCGGGCTCTGGTTGCCGTAGGCGAGGTGCGCGGGGATGGTCAGCTCGCGACGACCGCCGACCCTCATGCCCTGCACGCCCTGGTCCCAGCCCTTGATGACCCGGCCACCACCCAGCGGGAAGGTGAAGGGCGAGTTGCGGTTCCAGCTCGCGTCGAACTCCTCGCCGGTGCTGAAGGCGACACCGACGTAGTGGACGGTGACGTTCTGGCCCGCCTTCGCCTCGGCGCCCTCGCCCTCCCAGATGTCCCTGATCACCAGTTCGGCAGGCGGCTCGCCGCCGGGGAAGTCGATCTCGGGCTTCTCGATGCTCACGTACGTGCTCCTAAAGAGGTGCGGACAACCTGCCTAGTCTTACATCACCGCGAGGATGTCGAGGCTGAACACCAGCGTGGACTTGGCCGGGATGCCCGGCTGCGCCTTGTCGCCGTAGCCGAGGTCCGGCGGCACCACGAGCATCACGCGGCTGCCGACCTTCTTGCCCACGAGTCCCTCCTGCCAGCCCTTGATCAGCTGCTGCAGCGGGAACTGGGCCAACTGGCCGTTCTTGTAGCTGGAGTCGAACTCCTTGCCGCCGTCCCACACCACGCCCTTGTACTGCAGCAGCAGGGTGTCGGTGGGCTTGACCGCCGCGCCGTCGCCCTCCAGCACGTAGTTGGCGACCAGCTTCGCCGGGGCGGCCGTCCTGGGCACCTCGATGGAGGGCGCCTTGCCGTCGGTGTTGGTGCCGACCTTGGGCAGCTTGGCGTCGTTCTGCGGGACCGCCTTGCCCTTGGCGGAGCTCTTGGCGCTGAAGGTGTCGACCACGTCGACGACGAACACCAGCGTGTCGGTGCCCTTGATGCCGGCGTCCGGCTGGCCCTGCTCGCCGTAGCCCAGGTTCGGGGGGATCGCCAGCTCGACCCGGTCGCCGACCTTCTTGCCCACCAGGGCCTTGTCCCAGCCCGGGATGACTCGTCCGACGCCGATCGGGAAGATGGCCGGCGCACCCCGGTCCCAGGAGTTGTCGAAGACCTTGGCCGTGTCCCAGATCTGGCCGAGGTAGTTCGCCTGGAGGTAGTCACCCGCGGCGACGGTGGCGCCGTTGCCCTGGATCAGCGTCTTGACCGCCAGGTCCTTGCTCGGCCGACCCGGACCCTTGGCGACGGTCGGCTTCTCGCCGAACTTCGTACCGGCCGTGACGTCCGGAAGCGGACCCTCCACGATCTTCACCGACGCGGACGCGGAACCCGACGGGCTGACGCTGGTCGCGGACTTGCCGGACTTGTCGTCACCGCAGCCGGCGAGGGTGAGCAGGCCGGCAGGGACGGCGAAGAGAAGAGAGCGTCGGCGCACGGGGATCCCCATCAGGTCGATCTTGCGTTGTCGGGCGTGCGCGCCACTCTACGGCGTGCGCGGGGCCCGGTACGAACACCTACGGGGCCCCCGCGTCGTCCACGCCACCGCCGCTACATGCCGGCGATGAGCTTCTCCACCCGGTCGTCCACCGACCGGAACGGGTCCTTGCACAGCACGGTGCGCTGCGCCTGGTCGTTGAGCTTCAGGTGCACCCAGTCGACGGTGAAGTCGCGCCGCTGCTCCTGGGCGCGGCGGATGAAGTCGCCGCGCAGCCGCGCCCGCGTCGTCTGCGGGGGCACGGACTTGGCCTCGAAGATCTTCAGGTCGTTGCAGATCCGCTTGGCCTGACCCCGCTTCTCCAGCAGGTAGTACAACCCGCGGCGGCGGTGGATGTCGTGGTACGCGAGGTCTATCTGCGCGATGCGCGGGTGCGACATCGTGATGTTGTCCCGCGCCCGGTAACGCTCGATCAGGCGGTACTTCATCACCCAGTCGATCTCGGTGCCGATCTTGTCCAGGTCACCGCTGGCGATCGACTCCAGGGCCCGGCCCCACAGTTCGAGGACCTGCTCGATGACACCGCTGCGGATGCCGCGCCGGTCGCAGAAGTCCACCGCCTTGGAGTAGTACTCCTCCTGGATCTCCAGGGCCGAGGCCTCCCGGCCCGAGGCGAGACGGACCTTGCGCTGGCCCGTTATGTCGTGCGACACCTCGCGGATCGCCCGGATCGGGTTCTCCAGCGTCAGGTCCCGCATCACGGTGCCCGCCTCGATCATGCGCAGCACCAGGTCGGTCGCGCCGACCTTCAGCAGCATGGTCGTCTCGGACATGTTGGAGTCACCCACGATGACGTGCAGCCGCCGGTAGCGCTCGGCGTCCGCGTGCGGCTCGTCCCGGGTGTTGATGATCGGCCGGGAACGGGTCGTCGCGGAACTGACGCCCTCCCAGATGTGCTCCGCGCGCTGGCTGACGCAGTAGACCGCGCCACGCGGGGTCTGCAGCACCTTTCCGGCGCCGCACAGCAGCTGCCGGGTGACCAGGAACGGGATGAGGATGTCCGCGAGGCGGGAGAACTCCCCGTGCCGGGCGACGAGGTAGTTCTCGTGGCACCCGTAGGAGTTCCCGGCGGAGTCGGTGTTGTTCTTGAAGAGGTAGACGTCGCCCGCGATGCCCTCCTCGTGCAGGCGCCGTTCGGCGTCCACCAGGAGGCCCTCGAGGATGCGCTCCCCCGCCTTGTCGTGGGTGACCAGTTCCGTCACGTTGTCGCACTCGGGAGTGGCGTACTCCGGGTGCGAACCCACGTCGAGGTAGAGACGGGCGCCGTTGCGGAGGAAGACGTTGCTGCTGCGACCCCATGACACGACACGGCGGAAGAGGTACCGCGCCACCTCGTCAGGGGACAGACGCCGCTGTCCCCTGAACGTGCACGTGACACCGTACTCGTTCTCCAGCCCGAAAATGCGGCGGTCCATGATGAGACCTTACGCCTGATGCGTGGACCTCAAACCGGGTTCGACCACGGCGATTCGATCTTTTTCCGTCCCGGTTGCCGGCTCCGGTGGCGTGAGGTAGCGCCCACTGGCCAGCAGGACCACCAGCGCCACCACCCCGCCGGCCCCCGCCACGCCGAAGGCCGCCGCCGCCCCACCGTACTGCGCGGCCGGCCCCGCGGCCGCCGTCCCCACCGCCGCGCCCACCCCGAACGTCGTGACGATCCATGAGAACGCCTCCGTCACCGTGCCCACCGGGGCGTGCCGGTCGACCACCACGAACGCGCAGGCCAGCGAGGGCGCGAGGAACAGCCCCGCCAGCACCGCGAGGCCGGACATCAACGCGACACCCGGCGCCAGCGCCAGCGGCAGGTAGCACACGGCCAGTCCCGCCATCAGCAGCCGCAGCCGCCGCTCCGGCACCCCGCCCCACTGCCGCGCCCCGTAGACCACCCCGCCCGCCAGCGCCCCGGCGCCGATCCCCGACAGCACATAACTGGACACCATCCCGCCGCCGTACTCGTCGGCGTACGCCACCGCCGCCACCGCGATCGAGCCCAGCGCCAGCCCCACGAAGAAGAACGAACCGACCAGCGCCCGCAGGCCCGGCGCGCGCAGCGGCCCCAGCCAGTCCGGAGTACGCGGCCGCGTGCGCCACGCCCTCGACGGCGGCGCCGTGACCACGCTCAGCGCGCCCGCCACACCCACCGCCGCGATCCACAGCAACGCCGCCGACTCCGAGAACGCCGCCACCAGCAGCGTCACCAGCAGCGGCCCGACCGCGAACATGACCTCCTGCGCGGCCGCGTCCAGCGCGTAGGCGGCGTGGATCCGGTCCTCACCCTTGAGCACGCTCGGCCACAGCGCCCGCAGCCCGCCCTCCAGCGGCGGGGTGAAGAAACCCGCCACGAGCATCGCGGCGTACGCCAACGGCAGCGGACGGGGCCCGGAGAGGGCGAAGACTGCCATGCCCGCGGCCGAGACCACCGCCGCCGGGAACATCACCCTCGGCTGCCCCAGGCGGTCCACCGCCCGGCCCAGCAGCGGCTGCCCCACGGCGTTGGCGAGGCCGTAGACGGCCGACAGCGCCCCCGCGAGCGCGAAGTCGCCGCCCTGCGCCCGGGTGAGCAGCACGATGCCCAGGGCCGCCGTGGCGTTCGGCAGCCGGCCGATCAGAGTGCCGGACAGCAGCCGCACCGCGTGCCGGGCCCGCAACAGGTCGCCGTAACCGGTCCCCATGGCCGCCCCTTCGCCAGTTGTACGTATAACGTCGTGGGTCATACGTACCATGAGCCCAGCCCACCGGTCCAGCCGCGCACCCCGCGCCGCCACCCGCCCAGCCACCCGAAAAGAGGCCCACGGTGACCGACACAGCGCGCCCGACCTCACGCGACGTCGCACGCGCCGCCGGCGTCTCCCAGGCCACCGTCTCCCTCGTCCTCGGCGACAAATGGCGCGGCCGCGTCTCCGAACGCACCGCCGACACCGTCCGCACCGCCGCCCGCGCCCTCGGCTACCGGCCCAACCTCGCCGCCCGCAACCTCCGCCTCGGCCGCACCCGCACCGCGCTCCTGGTCGTCCCGACCATCACCAACGAATACTTCGCCCGCGTCTACACCGGCGCCGCCCGCGTCGCCGACGCCCACGGCTTCGGCGTCGTCCTCTACCCCTCCCCCGAAGGCGTCGGCCCCGCCCGCGACCCCTTCGGCTCCGCCCGCGCCGCCCTCGACGGCATCATCGCCTCCTCCATGGCCGCCGACGCCCTCGCCGCCATCGGCGACGGCGGCCTCCCCCTCGTCATGCTCGACGCCGACCCCGCGGAACCGGGCCCCGCCGCCACCGTCAACCTCGCCATCGCCGACGGCATGCGCCAGATCGCCCGGCACCTCCTCGGCCTCGGCCACCACCCCCGCGACATCGCCCACCTCGCCGCCGACATCGACACCTGGACCTTCCGCGAACGCGCCCAGTCCCTCACCGGCACCCTCGGCACCACCCCGCCCGCCGAACGCTCCCCACTCACCTACGAGGACGCCCGCCACGCCACCGAACGCCTCCTCGCCCGCCCCGGGACCCCACCCACCGCCATCGTCTGCGACGACGACGTCCTCGCCGTCGGCGCCTGCAAGGCACTGCGCCGCCACGGACTACGCGTCCCCACCGACATCTCCGTCACCGGCTACGACGACTCCGCCCTCGCCACCGCCGTCGAACCCGAACTCACCACCGTCGCCCTCCCCGCCGACGCCGTCGGCGCCCACGGCATGACCGCACTCCTCGACACCCTCGCCGGCCACCCCGCCACCGGCACCGAACTCCCCGTCCGCCTCGTCGTACGCGGCTCCACCGCCCCACCACGCCACCCCTGAAAAAACCGACGCCCCGGCCGCCGGAAAGGCGACCGAGGCGTCGGGAACGGGCCGGAACCCGTCACACGTCCTCGTCAAGCTCCGGAAGATCGTCATCCCCCTCGGCCGCGGCAGCCGGCGAAGCCGGCTTCTCCGCCTTCTCCACCGAGGGCGGAGCCCCCTCCGCCTCCAGCAACCGCGACAACTGCCGGCCCAGGATCCGCTTGAACTTACGCTGCTGCGGCCGCGTGCGGTCCAGCACCGCGACCTCCAGCTGCTCCGCCGTGAGCTGCCGGTCACCACCGTTGGTGTCGCGGCTCAACGACTCCACCGCCAGCTTCAGCGCCTCCGCCAGCGTCATACCGTCACGATGCCGCTGATCCAGATAACTGCCGATCTGATCCGAGTTGCCACCGACCGCCACCGCACCATGCTCGTCGACGATCGAACCATCGTGCGGCAGCCGGTAGATCTGGTCCTCCGAGGAGTCCGCACCCACCTCCGCGACGATCAACTCCACCTCGTAGGGCTTCTCCCCCACACTCGAGAAGATCGTGCCGAGCGTCTGCGCGTACACGTTCGCCAGTCCGCGCGCCGTCACATCGTCCCGGTCATAGGTGTAACCCCGCAGATCGGCATAGCGCACCCCGCCGATCCGCAGATTCTCGAACTCGTTGTACTTCCCCACCGCCGCGAAGGCGATCCGGTCGTAGATCTCACTGACCTTGTGCAGGGCACGGGACGGGTTCTCGGCGATGAAGACGATGCCGTCGGTGTACTGCAGCACGACGACGCTGCGCCCGCGCGCGATGCCCTTGCGGGCGAACTCGGCACGGTCGGCCATGGCCTGCTGGGGTGAGACATAGAACGGCGTCGACACCGGCTATCCGTCCCTTTCTGTCAGTAGCGAGTGCATCTCGGACGACCGTGTCACAGCAGCTCGGCCCGCGGGCCGTCCGGCAGCTCCAGCCGCCGCTCGTGGACGGCCCGGACGATCTCCGACGTCTCGGCCTCGGTCAGCTTGCGGAAGCCCTCGTCGGTGATCACCGTCACGATCGGGTAGATCCGCCGCCCCAGATCCGGGCCACCGGTCGCCGAGTCGTCGTCCGCCGCGTCGTACAGCGCCTGGATCACCAGGGTCACCGTCTGCGACTCCGTGAGGTCCGGCTTGTACAGCTTCTTCATCGAACCCCGCGCGAACACCGAGCCCGAACCGGTCGCCGCGAAACCGTGCTCCTCGGAACGGCCGCCCGTCACGTCGTACGAGAAGATCCGCCCCTTCTCCCGGTCCGTGTCGTAGCCGGCGAACAGCGGCACCACCGCCAGCCCCTGCAGCGCCATCCCCAGGTTCCCCCGGATCATGGTCGACAGGCGGTTCGCCTTGCCCTCCAGCGAGAGCGTCGCGCCCTCGATCTTCTCGTAGTGCTCCAGCTCCAGCTGGAACAGCTTCACCATCTCCACCGCCAGGCCCGCCGTGCCCGCGATGCCGACCGCCGAGTACTCGTCGGCCGGGAAGACCTTCTCGATGTCCCGCTGCGCGATGACATTGCCCATCGTGGCCCGCCGGTCACCGGCGAGCACCACGCCGCCGGGGAAGGCAGCGGCCACGATGGTCGTACCGTGCGGCAGCTCGACGGCCCCCTTCACGGCGGGCAGGGTGCGATTGCCCGGGAGCATCTCCGGCGCGTGCGCCCCCAGGAAGTCCACGAACGAGGACGAGCCAGGCGTCAGGAAGGCAGCTGGTAGACGCCCGGTGCTACGAGTGTTGGCTTCCACACGTTTCCTTCCACGTATGCGGCCGCCCGCCGTATGACGTCGGGCCGATCCTTGAACTGCCCCAGCGCGGCGTTGCAGCTGAAGCACAGTACGCCACGGACCCTACCCGTCCCGTGGTCGTGATCCACATGTTCGGCCGGGGCGTCCAGACAAATACAGCAGATACCGAACTGCTCACTGACCATGGCGTCCCGCTGGGCCTCGGTCATCCCGTACTTGTTTCTGAGGTGCCGCGCCCTGCCCTCCACCGCCCGGCATGCCTTGCAGTACGTGGTCAAGCCGTCAGCCGCACTGCTATTGCGAGTCCACTCGGAGTGCGGCTTGATCTCTCCGCACCGTGGACAACGCTTGTGACCCAACGGCACGTCATGCTTCTCGCGAACAGTGCGCCCCAGGGCCTCCTGGCGCTGCCGGTAGTACTCCGCTGAGCACTCCCGGCAGTACGCCTGGAGCCCGTCCCGCATGGACTTATTGCCGGCGAAGGCTTCCCTCGGCAACATCCGCTTGCATCGCGAGCACTTTTTCGCTTGATGCAATTCGGACATTTAGAGACTACTCGCCGCCTTTTTGAACAAAGCTTCGGACGAAATCCTCGGCATTCTCTTCGAGGACGTCGTCGATCTCGTCCAGCACGGAGTCCACGTCGTCCGACAGCTTCTCGTGCCGCTCCTTGAGGTCCGAGGCCTCCTGCGCGTCCTGCGCGGTCTCCTCGACCTCCTCGGTCGAACGCGTGGCCTTCTGCTGCCCGCCGCCGGTGTCCTTGGTAGCCATGTGTCCCTCACCCCGCTCGGTGTCCATGTCCTACAAGATCAGACCCTACAAGGAGGGTCTGACTTCGGCCCCCGGTATTGCCCAACGTCCGGGGGCCACCCCGATGATTCCCGGTTCGGACGGATTTCAGCCCTGATCAGCCGCCCGACAGGATCCGCACCAGCTCCTCCGCGCTGCGGCAGCGGTCCAGCAGCTCCTTGACGTGGTTGCGGGTGCCCCGCAGCGGCTCCAGCGTGGGGACGCGCTGCAGGGAGTCCCGGCCGGGGAGGTCGAAGATCACGGAGTCCCAGGAGGCCGCCGCGACGTCGTCCGCGTACTGCTCCAGGCAGCGGCCGCGGAAGTAGGCCCGGGTGTCCTCCGGGGGCTTGCTCATGGCCCGTACGACCTCGTCCTCGGTCACCAGGCGCTGGATGCGGCCGCGGGCCTCCAGACGGTTGTAGAGGCCCTTCTCGGGGCGCACGTCGGCGTACTGGAGGTCGACGAGGTGGAGCCGCGCGGCGTCCCAGTCCAGGCAGTCGCGGCGCCGGTAGCCCTCGAGGAGTTCGCGCTTGGCGATCCAGTCCAGTTCGCGGGCGAGGCTCATGGGGTCGCTCTCGAGGCGGTTGAGTACGTCCTCCCAGCGTCCGAGGACGTCCTTGGTCTGCTCGTCGGCGTCGGTGCCGAAGCGGTCCTCGACGTACTTGCGGGCCAGCTCGCAGTACTCCATCTGGAGCTGGACGGCGGTCAGTGTCCGGCCGCTGCGCAGGGTGATCAGCCTGCGCAGCGTGGGGTCGTGGCTGACCTGGTGGAGGGTGCGTACGGGCTGGTCGACGGCGAGGTCGACGTTGATGAACCCGTCCTCGATCATCGACAGGACCAGGGCGGTGGTGCCGAGCTTGAGGTAGGTGGAGATCTCGGAGAGGTTCGCGTCGCCGATGATCACGTGCAGCCGGCGGTACTTCTCGGCGTCGGCGTGGGGCTCGTCGCGGGTGTTGATGATGGGCCGTTTGAGGGTGGTCTCGAGTCCGACCTCGACCTCGAAGTAGTCGGCGCGCTGGCTGATCTGGAAGCCGTGTTCGTGGCCGTCCTGGCCGATTCCGACGCGGCCGGCGCCGGTGACGACCTGGCGGGAGACGAAGAAGGGCGTGAGGTGGCGCACGATGTCCGAGAAGGGGGTCTCCCGCTTCATCAGGTAGTTCTCGTGGGTGCCGTAGGACGCGCCCTTGTTGTCGGTGTTGTTCTTGTAGAGGTGGATGGGCTGGGCGCCGGGGAGCTGGGCGGCGCGCTCGGCGGCCTCGGCCATGATGCGCTCGCCGGCCTTGTCCCACAGGACGGCGTCGCGGGGGTTGGTGACCTCCGGGGCGCTGTACTCGGGGTGGGCGTGGTCGACGTAGAGCCTGGCTCCGTTGGTGAGGATGACATTGGCCAGGCCGATGTCCTCGTCGGTGAGCTGGCTGGAGTCCGCGGCTTCTCGGGCGAGGTCGAAGCCGCGGGCGTCCCGCAGTGGGTTCTCCTCCTCGAAGTCCCAGCGGGCGCGGCGCGCCCGGTGCATCGCCGCCGCGTAGGCGTTGACGACCTGGGACGAGGTGAGCATGGCATTGGCGTTCGGGTGGCCCGGAACGGAGATCCCGTACTCCGTCTCGATGCCCATTACTCGCCGTACGGTCATGCGGCCCTCCTTGCCCGGCTGCGGCCCGTGCTGGGCCGGTCGCTCAAGTACCGCTTCGCGATTGGCCCTCGTGCGATACCGCTGAGCCTAGAACGCGATGGCGGTGGTGGGGAGATCATTACGCGGTTTCCTGGGTGGTGCCGGGGTGAAATGCTCCGGCTGCGGGTGCCCCTGCGTGGGCACCCGCAGCCGGAGGGTGGTCGCGTGTTACAGGTACTGGCCCGTGTTGGCGACGGTGTCGATGGAGCGACCGGTGTCGGCGCCCTGCTTGCCGGTGACGAGGGTGCGGATGAAGACGATCCGCTCGCCCTTCTTGCCGGAGATGCGGGCCCAGTCGTCCGGGTTGGTGGTGTTGGGCAGGTCCTCGTTCTCCTTGAACTCGTCCACGCAGGCGGCGAGCAGGTGGGAGACGCGCAAGCCCCGCTGGTTGTGGTCGAGGAAGGCCTTGATCGCCATCTTCTTGGCCCGGTCCACGATGTTCTGGATCATGGCGCCGGAGTTGAAGTCCTTGAAGTAGAGGACTTCCTTGTCACCGTTGGCGTAGGTGACCTCCAGGAAGCGGTTCTCCTCGGATTCCGAGTACATCCGCTCCACGACCGACTGGATCATGGCGTCGACGGTGGCCGCCGCCGATCCGCCGTGCTCGGAGAGGTCCTCGCCGTGCAGCGGCAGGGTGTCCACGAGGTACTTGGAGAAGATGTCCTTGGCCGCCTCTGCGTCCGGCCGCTCGATCTTGATCTTCACGTCCAGGCGGCCGGGCCGCAGGATCGCGGGGTCGATCATGTCCTCGCGGTTGGAGGCGCCGATGACGATGACGTTCTCCAGGCCTTCGACGCCGTCGATCTCGGCGAGCAGCTGGGGGACGATGGTGTTCTCCACGTCCGAGCTGACGCCGGAGCCGCGGGTCCGGAAGAGGGATTCCATCTCGTCGAAGAAGACGATGACGGGGGTGCCCTCCCCGGCCTTCTCGCGTGCGCGCTGGAAGACCAGCCGGATCTGCCGCTCGGTTTCGCCGACGTACTTGTTGAGCAGCTCGGGACCCTTGATGTTCAGGAAGTAGCTTTTTCCCTGGGGCTGTCCGGTGACTTCGGCGACCTTCTTGGCAAGGGAGTTGGCGACGGCCTTGGCGATGAGCGTCTTGCCGCAGCCGGGGGGGCCGTAGAGGAGCACGCCCTTGGGCGGGCGGAGCTCGTACTCCTTGAACAGCTCGGCGTGCAGGTAGGGCAGTTCGACGGCGTCGCGGATCTGCTCGATCTGGTTGCTGAGGCCGCCGATCTGGCGGTAGTCGATGTCGGGGACCTCTTCGAGGACGAGCTCTTCGACCTCGCTCTTGGGGACCCGTTCGTAGACGTATCCGGAGCGCGGTTCGAGCAGCAGCGCGTCGCCGGCGCGGAGGGTGCCGTCCAGCAGCGGCTCGGCGAGCCGCACCACCCGCTCCTCGTCCGTGTGCCCGATGACCAGGGCCCGCTCGCCGTCCTCGAGGATCTCCTTGAGGGTGACGATGTCTCCGATGCGCTCGAACTCCATGGCCTCGACCACGTTGAGCGCCTCGTTGAGCATGACTTCCTGGCCGCGCCGGAGGTCGTCCAGCTCGACGGACGGGCTGACGTTCACCCGCAGCTTGCGGCCGCCGGTGAAGATGTCGGCCGTTCCGTCGTCGTTCGCCTGCAGGAACACACCGAATCCGGCAGGGGGCTGCGCGAGGCGGTCCACCTCCTCCTTGAGGGCCACGATCTGGTCGCGGGCCTCGCGGAGGGTGTTCGCCAGCCGCTCGTTCTGAGCGGACACGCCTGCCAGGTTGGTCTGCAGCTCGACGATCCGCTCCTCGAGAATCCTCGTGTGCCGCGGAGAGTCGGCGAGCTTACGTCGCAGGACGGCGATCTCCTGCTCAAGAAAGGCGACCTGGCTCATGGGGTCTTCCGATCCACGAGCGGGTCGGCCGCCACGGTTGATGTCGTCGTCGTGGGCCGCCACGGTCCTCACCTCCTCCAAGGGGAGCTGGACGCTTCCAGACCCTACCTGGGCCAGTAGGGGTTGAAACCCCTAGATCACAAAGACGTCCTGGGTGTGTCCGATCTTCACCCTTGCGCACGTCCTCCCGCCAGGGAGATACCCAGCCATCACCATCCGAAAGCGGCCGGTTGTATCGTCGGTTCGGTCAACGCCCGTCATGGGCTGTCCCTTCCCGAACGATGAACGGCAGGCGAGGTACCGGTGAGCGAGGAAGTCGTCGAGGCGCTTGAGGTCTGGATCGATCAGGACCTGTGCACCGGGGACGGCATCTGTGTGCAGTACGCGCCCGAGGTCTTCGAGCTGGACATCGACGGCCTCGCCTACGTGAAGGGCGACGACGCCGAACTCCGTCAGGAACCCGGGGCCACGGTCCCGGTTCCCCTGCCGTTGTTGACCGATGTGGTGGATTCGGCCAGGGACTGCCCTGGCGACTGTATTCATGTGCGTCGGGTTTCGGACAGTGTAGAGCTGTACGGACCCGACGCGGAGTGATCTGTCACACGCTGTTCGCGAGCGCTCCGGGGATCTCGTAGTAGGTGCCGGACCGCCATTCCCAGCTGTAGTCACGCTGCTGGTCGGGGCAGCACCGGGGGACGTCGTCGGTGGAGTAGCCGAGGACGGTGGCCCGCACGGTGCGGCCGTCGATCCGCAGTCCCTTGAAACTGCGCTGCTCCTTGGGGTCGACGAGCGTCTCGACGATGCGCGGGGCGGCGGCCCCCGGGTCCGCGGACAGCACGTACAGGCCACTGGGCGGGGTGCCGGTCTCGGAGTGGCAGCGGACGACGGCGACGGTCTCGGGGCGGCCGTCCCCGTCGAGGTCTCCCGACGCCTGGTCCACGACGTCCACGGGGGCCCCGGCGCATGCCAGAGGGTAGTGGGCGGCGCGGGCGTCCGGGGGCGGCGTGACGGCGGGCGTGGGCTTGCCGGCCTTGGCGTCGGCGGCGGGCCTGCCCGTGGAGGCTCCGGCGGGCTGCACGAGTGCGGCGCTGCCTATGACGGCGGCGATCACCGCGGCGGTCGTGATCCAGTGCACCGAGCGGGCTCGGGTGTGCGGGAGGGCCGGCCCTGCGGATGGCTGCACGCGCCTGTCTCCTGTGGAGTTGGTCGAGCGGGGTGGCCAGCATCGTGCCACAGGTCACGGTCGGTTGGTACGACCGGGGCCCGTGTTTCGGGAGATGTCCGCGGGGTGTGGCGAAGCGCCGCCGCCGGTGTGTCCGGCGGCGGCGCTTCGGGGTCGGGTGGTTACGCTCCGCCGTTGGTCGGCTTTCCGCCGCCCGGGCCGGTGTAGTCCTCGCCGTACGCGCCGGGCGCGGGGCGCCTGCGCCGCACGGGGGGCTCGACGCCGTCGGCGAGACGGCGGGCGGTGAGCAGGAAGCCGGTGTGCCCGATCATGCGGTGGTCGGGGCGTACGGCCAGGCCCTCGATGTGCCAGGTGCGGACCATGGTCTCCCAGGCGGACGGCTCGTTGAACGTGCCGTGCTCGCGGATCGCCTCGACGGTGCGGGCGAGCTGGGTGGTGGTTGCCACGTAGGCGCAGAGGATGCCGCCGGGGACCAGCGCCTTGGAGACGGCCTCCAGGCATTCCCAGGGGGCGAGCATGTCGAGGATGACGCGGTCGACGTCGGTGTCGCTGAGGTTGTCCTGCAGGTCGCCGACGGTGAGCTGCCACGCGGGGTGCGGGCCGCCGAAGTACCGCTCCACGTTCTGGGTGGCGATCTCGGCGAAGTCGGCGCGGCGCTCGTAGGAGTGCAGCATCCCCTGGTCGCCGACGGCGCGCAGCAGGAACATGCTGAGCGAGCCGGAGCCGACGCCCGCCTCCACGACGCGTGCGCCGGGGAAGATGTCGGCCATCGACAGGATCTGCCCGGCGTCCTTGGGGTAGACCACGGCGGCGCCGCGGGGCATGGACAGGACGTAGTCGGGGAGCAGGGGGCGCAGCGCGAGGTAGGCGACGTTTCCCGTGGTACGGACCACACTGCCCTCGGGGGCGCCGATCAGCTCGTCGTGGGGGAAGGAACCCTTGTGGGTGTGGAAGTTCTTCCCGGCCTCGAGCGTGAACGTGTAGTGGCGTCCCTTGGGATCGGTGAGCTGGACCTGGTCCCCGACCTTGAAGGGCCCGCGACGGCGGGCGGCACCGGTCGGTTCGGACATGCCGTTAAGCCTACCGTTCATTTTCAGGGGCTCGGTTCGTCTCCGGGGCGCCCCTTGCACCTGCGGGGGCACCTCCCAGCCGCCAGGCTGGGAGGAGGTCGACCATGCTCGGCTCCTCGTCCCTCGGAGCGTCCGCGTGCTCTCCCTTTCGACAGGCGCGCGCCCCTTCGGCTCACTCGCGGGGCGTGCGTGGGCGCCGTCCATGCCTACCGGGCGAGCGCGGACGCCAACGATTCGCGCCGGTGCACATCCGGTTGCTGCTCGGCGAGTGAGCCGAAGGGGCGCGGACGGTGTCGAAAGGGTGGGGGCACCGCCCGGCGGTAGCCGGGGGAGCGCGGAGGTCGCGAGGAACGAGTGACCGAGCACGGTCGACCGTCGACACCGTCTTGAGCGCCCCGGAGGCGAACCGAGCCTTTGAAAAAAGGGGCGCCCCGGAGGCGAACCGAGCCCTTAAGAAGGCCTGGCCATGGCTGCGAGGAAGGCCTTCTCGACGTCGGCGGTGGACAGGACGCCGTAGACCTCGCCGGAGTTCTCGATGACGAGGTACTCCGTGGCGGGGGTGGCACGCAGGGTGTCGAGGAGGTCCTCGCCGGCGAGTTCCGCGGAGACCTTCATGCCGGGCTTGATGTCCTGGGCGAGGCCGGAGACGGCGACCCAGGGTCGGCGGTGCTCGGGGACGCCGACGATGGCGGCCTCGCGGACGACCGCGGTGGGGGCGCCCTGGCCGTCGACGACGACGAGGGCGCGGGCGCCGGCCTCGTTGGCCCGGCGCAGGGCCTCGGACAGCGGGGTGTCGGAGGTCACCGGGAGGGCGCGCCGGGTGAGGGTACGGGCCTGCAGTTCGGGCAGGTGCTCGCGCAGGCGCGCCATGCGCAGGCTGTTGCCGGCGCCGGTCCAGATGATGGCGGCGAGGATGGCCGCGAGCAGCGCGTCGGTGAGGGAGTCGAAGCCCGTGGCGCCCTCGCCGCCGTCGCTCATGCCGCCCGCGTAGGACAGCAGGGGCAGGCCGACGAGGACGGCGATGGCCAGGGCGCGGCCGGTCCAGGCGGCGGCGATGGTGCCGGTCATGGCCTTGCCGCTGAGCTTCCAGATGACGGCGCGGAGCATCCGGCCGCCGTCGAGCGGGAGGCCGGGGAGCAGGTTGAAGACGGCCACGAGCAGGTTGCTGATCATGAGTCCGGCGAGCAGGACGCCGGGCACGGTGTCGGGGTCGACGCCGTACATGCCGAGGTAGAAGACGCCCGCGAGGACGAGGGAGAGCAGCGGGCCGACGAAGGCGAGGACGAATTCACGCCCGGGGGTCTCGGACTCCTTCTCGATCTCGGAGACGCCGCCGAAGAACTGCAGCTGGATGCGGCGCACGGGCAGGTCGAAGCGGAGTGCCGCGACGGTGTGGGCGAGTTCGTGGACGAGCACGGAGGCGTAGAAGGCGACCGCGAAGAAGAGCGAGACGAGGTAGCGGGCGCCGCCGAGCCCGGGCAGGACGCGGTCGAGCTGCCCGCCGAACACCCAGGTGATGAGGGCCGCGACGAGGAACCAGCTGGGCGCGACGTAGACGGGCACGCCGAAGAAGCGGCCCATGAGGATGCCGCCGCCGGGACCCGGGGGACGTTTGGCGGGCCCGTCGTCGGGTCCGGGAGTCCTCGCGCCGCCCGGCGGCGGCTGCTGGCTCTCGCTCACTGGTTCCCCTCATGTCGCTGACGCTCCGACGTCGATGGTATTGCCCGGTTGCGGGGACCCGACACCGGCTGTCGGTGCCACCCCGTAGGGTCCTGCCATGGGCACCACCACCGAAGCCGTTCCTCCGAGGCCGCCGTCATCCCTCTCGCCGTCGCGCGCCGCCGACTTCATGCGCTGCCCGCTGCTGTACCGGCTGCGGGTGATCGACAAGTTGCCGGAGAAGCCGAGCCAGGCCGCCACCCGGGGCACCGTGGTGCACGCGGTGCTGGAGCGTCTCTTCGACGTGCCGGCGGCGGAGCGGACGGCAGACCGGGCCCGGGGGATGGTGCCGGGACAGTGGCAGCGGCTGCTGGAGGAGCGTCCGGAGCTGTCGGAGCTGTTCACCGCGGCTGACGGGCCGGGGCTCGCGGAGTGGCTGGAGGAGGCGGCCCGGCTGGTCGAGCGGTGGTTCTCGCTGGAGGACCCGACGCGGCTGGAGCCGGCCGAGCGCGAGCTGTACGTGGAGACGGAGCTGGAGTCCGGGCTGACGTTGCGCGGTTACATCGACCGTCTGGACGTCGCGCCGGCCTCGGGCGACCTGCGCGTGGTGGACTACAAGACCGGCAAGGCGCCGCGCCCGGAGTACGCGGACGAGGCGCTGTTCCAGATGAAGTTCTACGCGCTGGTGCTGTGGCGGCTGCGGGGCGTGGTGCCGCGCCGGCTGCAGCTGGTCTACCTGGGCAGCGGTGAGGTGCTGACGTACGACCCGTCGGAGGGTGAGCTGCGGGCGGTGGCCCGGAAGCTGGAGGCGCTGTGGGAGGCGATCACGCGGGCGACGGAGTCGGGTGACTGGCGGCCGCGGCCGAGCCGTTTGTGCGACTGGTGCGACCACCAGGCGGTGTGCCCCTCTTTCGGGGGGACTCCCCCACCGTATCCGCTGCCCGTCGTGGGGAAGAATGGGGAGTCCTGAGGGCGAAGGAGATCTTGTGGCTATTCGCGTCCTGTTGGTGGACGACCAGCCGCTGCTGCGCACGGGCTTCCGGATGATCCTGGAGGCCGAGGGCGATCTGGCGGTGGTCGGCGAGGCGGGGGACGGCCAGCAGGCCCTGGAGCAGGTGCGGGCGCTGCAGCCCGATGTGGTGCTGATGGACATCCGCATGCCGCGGATGGACGGGGTGGAGGCGACCCGGCAGATCACCGGGCCGGGCCGGGACGGTCCGGCGAAGGTGCTGGTGCTGACCACGTTCGATCTCGACGAGTACGTGGTGGAGGCGCTGCGTGCGGGTGCGAGCGGTTTCCTGCTGAAGGACGCTCCGGCGCACGAGCTGGTGCAGGCGATCCGGGTGGTCGCGGCGGGTGAGGCGATGCTCGCACCGAGCATCACGCGGCGGCTGCTGGACAAGTACGCGGGGCGGCTGCCGTCGGGGGAGGAGCCGGTGCCGCAGGCGCTGCACACTCTCACCGAACGGGAGGTCGAGGTGCTGAAGCTGGTGGCGCGGGGGCTGTCGAACGCGGAGATCGCCGCGGAGCTGTTCGTGAGTGAGACGACGGTGAAGACCCATGTGGGGCATGTGCTGACGAAGCTGGCGCTGCGCGACCGGGTGCAGGCGGCGGTATACGCGTACGAGAGTGGACTGGTGCGCCCCGGGGCGCAGTAGCCCCCCGGGGCGTTCTCGTCCGGACGTGGTCCGGGCCGGCCGGCCCGGCCCGGGTGCCCGCTAGGAGGTCTTGACG